>NZ_JNXJ01000004.1:0-215635 GCF_000716625.1 Streptomyces bikiniensis
AGGGGTTGGGCGTCGTCGGTGGAGACGGTGGTGGGGCGGGTGAGCTCGGGCAGTCCGTCCAGAGCGGCCCGGCGCATCGAAGCCCCCGGATTCCCGACGGCCTCCGGGCCGTGGCCGGGGATGGCGGATCGGACGCGGGGGGTGGACATGAGGCTCCTTCGACGGTGCTCGGGACCCGCCCCGACCCCGTACAGAGGGCGACGGCGCGGGCCCGCCGGTCAAGCATCTTGAATCAGGATGCCCCGTATCTGTGGGTTTGGCACGATTTCCCGGGGAGGTCGTCAGGGCGGGAGACGGAGGGCGTCTCCGACCGGGAGGAGCGAACGATGCCGCGCGGATCGAGCCCCGAGCGGGAGCGCCGGTACGAGCACGTCAAGGACAGCGACCTGGACCGGGGCGGCAAGCGCTCGCACAGCGGCGCGCAGGGACCGAGGTACGACCGGCTCTACGCCGAGGCCAGGCGGCGCAACGTCCACGGCCGCTCCTCGATGGACAAGGCGGAGCCGAAGAAGGCCCTGGGGGAGTGACGGGTCCGGCGGACCGAAGGGCCTCGTGCCGTGTCCCGGACGATGATCGTCCGGGACACGGCACGAGGCCCTTCGGAACCTCCGTTCACCAGCGGTACCAGCGGCCGCTGCCGCTCCGCATGAAGAAGCCGAGCACCCACAGCACCAGCAGGGCGATGGCGATGTACCAGAGCACGTCGATCGCGAAACCCGCGCCGAACAGGACCAGGATCACCAGGAGGACCAGGAGCAGGGGAACCATGACGTCACCTCCGTCGTACACGGTGTCGTCCGGCGCGGTCCGCACGGAGACCCGCTACACCGCCCCTGCCCGCTTCCTCCGCGCTCATGCGCCGTCGCGGACGTCCTCCGGGGACACCGGCCGGGGCCCCACGACGCCACGGGCGATCCCGAGGTCGACCAGGTCCCGGGGCCGCAGCCGCAGCTGGTCGGCCGTCGCCCCGGCCTCCTCGGGCGGGCGCTTGAGGATGGCGGCGGCGGCCTCGGGCGCGATGACGGAGAAGTACGCGTCCGGGGTGGTCCAGGTGTTCCCCGGCGCGGCGAGCGCGAGCGCCCCGCCCGAGCCGCCCTCCCCGACGAGCAGCGAGGTCACCGGGGTGCGCGCGCCGGCGACGGCGGCGAACAGGTCCGCGATCGCGCTGCCCGCGCCCGAACGCTCCGCCTCCGCGTCGTTGGCGGCCCCCGGGGTGTCGACCAGGGTGAGCACCGGGATGCCGAGGCGCCCGGCGAGGCGCACCAGCCGGGCGGCGGTCCGGAAGCCCGCCGGACGGGTCGCGGTGCCGCACTGCGCGGCGTAGGCGACGGTCCGCCCGTCCGGAAGCCGCCCGAAGCCGCACCGCGTCCCCGGGTCGACGCCGCCGCAGCGGTCGCCGGAGATCTCCTCGCGGAGGGTGAAGTGGGCGTCGAGGTACGCGCCGGCCCGGGGCCGGTCCGGGCGCCGGGCCCGTGCCACCGCCTCCCGGCCGCTCGCGGCGGGCGCCGCGCCGGGGTCCCCGAGCGCGTACGGCGGCGCGACCGGGCCCTCGGCCGGACGGGTGAGCAGGGACAGCCAGCGCCCGAGGACGGCGCGCAGCGCGTCCGGCGGCACGAGCGCGTCGACGTGGCCGTGCGCGAGCTGCGCCTCGGCGGTGTACGCGGCCGGGTCCGCGTCCGGCGGGCGCACCCGCGACCCGGCGAAGGCGACCTGCGCGCCGGGCAGGGCCAGGACGACGTCGGAGCCCGCGCCGAGCGTGGCCCAGCCGCCCCCGGTCGTCGGGTCCCGCAGGACCGCGATCTGCGGCAGCCCGGCGGCCCGGGTCAGCTCCGACTCGCGGGCCAGGACCTGGAGCTGGAGCAGGGCCCGCATCCCCTCGTGCATCCGGCTGCCGCCGGTGGCCGGCAGGACCACCACGGGCAGCCGCCGCTCCCGGGCCAGGGCGTGGGCCGCGACGGCCCGCGCCCCCGTCCGCTCCCCGAGGGAACCGCCGAGGAACCGGAACTCGAACGAGATGAGGACCGCCTCCACCCCTCCCACCGAGCCCGTTCCGCAGACCACCGACTCGCTCTCGCCGGTCCGGGCGGCGGCACGCGCGTGCGCGGCGGAGTAGCCGGGCCAGCCGATCGGCCCGTCGTCGGCCAAAGGACCCTCGTCGAAGGGGAGTTCGGTGAACTCGTCGGCCACCAGGGCGATCGCCCCGCGTGCCGTCGTCGGGTCGCTCATGCGGGCCTCGCAGCCGGTCGCCGGTGCGTACGGGGAACGCGTACGGGTGGAGCAGCGGTGCGTCCCCACCGTACCGCCCGGTCCGCCGCCGCCCCGGGGCGGCCCCGCCTGGCCCGGCCCTCAGGCCATGATCCCGCTCCCGTGCGGGGCGTACAGGTCCAGGAGCCGCACCCGGGTCACCTGGAGGCGGTGCGCCAGGACCGAGCCCAGCCAGAACAGGACCGAGGCGCCGAACTCCGGGTCGGAGCGGCACATCGACCGGACGGCCGGGGCGTTGAACTCGTACGCCCGCACCGGCGTCATCGCCTCGGCCCCCGACTGGCACAGGTACGGCGGGAACATCCAGGAGAGACCGACCAGCTCGCCGTGGTGCAGGGTCTCGATCACGGGCGACCCGCGCCCCGGCACCCGCGCGTCGAGCGTCACCGCGCCGGTCTTCACGATCCAGAAGCGATCGGCGTGCTGCTGCTCCTCGAAGAGGCGGTGGCCGGACTCGAAGTACACGTCCTCGGCGAAGGCCATCAGGCGCTCCCGGTGCTCCGGGGGCAACGTGCTGACCTTGGGCGTGGCACTGCTCATGGCGGTCCCTCCTCGCACACTCGACTCCCACCCCCAGTGTCGGCCAAGGAGCCGCCGCGCGCGCAGGCTCGGACCGCCGGTCACGCCTCCGGGACCGCCCCCTCACCCTCCGTACGCCCCCGCCCGGCGCGCACGGGTCCGGCGTGCGCGGGCCCGGCGTGCGCGGCTCCCGCGGAGGGCGGAGCATGAACCCGAGGAGGGGGCAGGCGAGCGGGGGCATGCCCCGGAGCGGCGGGCGCGGCGACCCGAAGCGGGGGCGTGACCCAGGAGGGTGCCGTGCCCGTCCCGGACGGCGGCGACGCACCCGTGGTGCCGCCGTGGTGCCGCGCGGGGCCGACAAGCACTTCGGCACCCCGCACGTCCTGCGCTCCGTCGCCCTCGACGGTCCACCGGGGCGAGACCGTCGTCGACGGACGGCCCCTGTCGGCCGGGGGGGCGCGAACCGGCGGCCCCGGGGCCGGCGGGAGCATCGCCGAGGCGACGCCTCCGGAGGAGTTCTCCGACCGCCCCGCGCAGCGAGCGCGCCGAGGACCCCCTCTCCGAGATCCTCCACCACTGAGCAAGCGCCGGGCCGGGGCCCGGCCGAAAGACCCCCTGGGGTGATCCTCATGAATCCGCTCAGGACCGGCAGGTCCCTCACGGCCGCCGCCGGGGTCACCGAGGGACGCCCCTTAGCGCCGGGCCAGCGCCAGCGCGCTCAGGCCGAACATCAGGACGCCCAGCGGGACGTGGACCGCCGGGACGTGGGCGATGCCGACCACGACCTGGACCGAGGCGAGGGCGAGGAAGCCCGACGCGTGCCACACGGGCCGGAGCGAGCCGCCGCCCGGCTTCCACGCCAGCACCGCGGCGAGCACGTACAGCATCGACGCCCCGTACATCACCCGGGCCCCGACGTCGTGCAGCGTCCCCCCGGAGGACGAGGTCAGCAGCAGCCCGGCGGAGACCGCCTGGAGGAAGAGCGTCAGGGTCTGCAGGGCGATCGCGGTCCTCAGGAAGGAGAAGCCGCGCTCCGTGCGTGCCGTCGCCTGGGTGGCCATGTCACAGTCCCCTTTTCCGGTTTTCCGGGTTTCCGGGTTTCCGCCCCGGGCTTCCCGCCCTCGGGCAGTGGATCGATAAGGTCTCACCTGTTCGACGGAGCAGGCCTGCGAAAGGTAAGGCGAGGGCCCGCGAAGGTACGACGAGGGGGACGGCCGGAGCATGGGGACCGCCGGGACGGGCACGGTCGGCACGGACGGCGGGGACGACACGGCCGGTGAACGGGGCCGGCTGATCAACGTCGCCTACCGGCTGCTCGGTTCGGTGACCGAGGCCGAGGACGCCGTGCAGGACGCCTACGCGCGCTGGTACGGGCTGCCGAGGAGCCGGCGGGAGGAGATCCTGTCGCCGGGGGCCTGGCTGACGACGGTGACCGGCCGCATCTGCCTGGACCTGCTCGGCTCGGCACGGGCCCGCCGCGAACGCTACGTCGGCGCCTGGCTCCCCGAGCCGCTGCCCGACCGCGCCGAGTGGGACCGCGCGGGCGCCTCCGCCGGTCCCGCGGACCCCGCCGACCGGATCGTCCTGGACGAGTCGGTCTCCATGGCCTTCCTCGTCGTCCTGGAGTCGATGACGCCCGCCGAGCGGGTGGCGTTCGTCCTGCACGACGTCTTCCGGTACCCGTTCGCCGAGATCGCCGGCGTCCTCGGCCGGACCCCCGCCGCCTGCAAGCAGCTGGCCTCCTCCGCCCGGCGGCGGGTGGACACCGCGTCCGGCCCGGTGCCGGCGACCGGCCGGCCCGACGTGGTCCGGCGCGTCAAGGAGGCGTGGGAGAGTAGGGACGTCCCGGCCCTCGTGGGCCTCCTCGACCCGGGCGCCGTGATGACCGCCGACGGTGGCGGCATGGTGGGCACCGTGCTGCGCCCGGTCGAGGGCGGCGCGCGCATCGCCCAGTACATGGTCGCCATCGCGGACAGGGCCCCCGGGCTCGAACTCCTGGAGCGGTCGGTCAACGGCGCACCCGGCCTGGTGGCCCTGCGCGAGGGCGTCGTCGCGACCGTGGCCTCGTTCGACGTCGCCGGGGGGCGCGTCGTCCGGATCTGGGCGGTCCGCAACCCGGAGAAGCTGTGGCCCTGGGTGGGGGAGTTCCCCGACGCCCCTCAGGGCCCGCCCCGTCACGGCTGACGGGGCGGGGTCCCTCCCGTGGGTGAAGGGACCCCGAGAACACCCCGAAAGCACCCATCCGGGAGGCGGTCCGTGTCGAATGGGAGGCGACCCCCGGCCGCCACACCCTCACCGTCCGCGCCACCGGCGGCACCGGCGCCACCCAGCCCGAACGGCGCACCGGGACGATGCCCGACGGGGCCCAGGGGTGGCACTCGGTCGTCGTCACGGTCGAGGAGGGCGGGTAGGCGCCCCTGGTCGTAGCCGCCCGTGGTCGTGGCCGCGTAACGAAGCCGCCGCGCCCACCCGTTCGAGGGACATATGAGGGACACTGCTTCCGTGCGTGGACATCTGCCGGACGAGAACCCCGGTTTCGTGGGACGCCGCACGGAACTGGAGCGCGTCTCCGCCGCGTTGGCGGAGCACCGCCTCGTCACCGTGACCGGCGTCGGGGGAGTCGGGAAGACCCGGCTCGCGCTGCGCGCCGCGCACCGGGCCGCCGAGCGGTACCCGGACGGCGCCTGGTGGACCGACCTCGGCCAGCTCGACGGCGAGCGGCTGCTCGTCGCGCTCGTCGCCGACTCCGTGGACCTCGCCGACCACACCCCCGGCACAGCCGCCACCGGGCTCTGCCGCCGGCTCGCCGACGACCGGCTGCTGCTCGTCCTGGACTCCTGCGAGCACCTGGCCGAGCCCTGCGCCCGGCTCGTCGCCGAACTCCTCGCCGCCGCCCCCGGACTCACCGTCCTCGCCACCAGCCGCCGCCCCCTCGGCGTCGCGGGCGAGGAGACGATCGCCCTCGACCCGCTGCCGCCCGCCGGACCGGACGCCCTGGCCCTGCTCCGCCGCGCCGCCGGGGAGGACTTCCCCGCCGCCGGACCCGCCGGGGAGATCTGCGTACGCCTGGAGGGCATCCCGCTGGCCCTCGAACTCGCCGCCGCCCAGATCCGCCTCCAGGGCGCCGAGGCCGTGCGCGACCAGCTCGGCTCCCGCCTCGACGCCGCGCCCGGCGCCCGCTTCGACCTGCTCGCCCACACCGAGCGCGTCTGGCCCAGCCGCCACCAGACCCTGCGCGCCGCCATCGGCTGGAGCCACGAGCTGAGCACCCCGCTCGAACGCCTCCTCTGGGCCCGGCTCTCCGTCTTCCGCGGCCCCTTCGACCTCGTCTCCGCGACCGCCGTGTGCGCCGGCGGCCCGCTGGACCGCGCGACCCTGCCGGAGGCGCTCGACGGACTCGTCCGCGCCTCCGTGATCCGCCCGCCCGACGCCGCCGGGCGCCACCGGATGCTCGACACGATCCGCGAGTACGGGGCGACCTGGCTGGACCGCACCGGCGAGGCCGCGGCCGTCGCCGACCGGCACGCCGCCCACTTCCGGGGCCTGGCCCGCCGGGCCGAGACCGAGTGGCACGGCGCCCGCCAGCTCCGCTGGTACCGCACCGTCGACGCCCACCACACCGATCTGCGCACCGCCCTGGACCGGCTCCTGCGGACCGACCCCGACGCGGCCCTCGACCTCGTCGGCTCCGTCGCCTTCGCCTGGTCCTGCCGCGGCCGCCTCCGCGAGGCCCGCGACGGCCTCGAACAGGCCCTGCTCCTCAGCGAGGCCCGCGGCCGCGTCCGGGCCCGCGCCCTGTGGGCCCTCGGCGTCACCCTCGTCCTCCAGGGCGAGTTCGGGCCCGCCCAGGACATCAGCGAGCGGTGCGCCCGCGAGGCCCGGCACGCGGAGTACGCCGAACCGGCCGGAGCCGGAGCGGAAACCGGGGCCGGAGCGGAAACCGGAGCCGGTAGCGCGACCGGGCCCGGTGCCGGGGCCGGGCGCGACCGGCCCGGCGACCTCACCCTCGACGCCGCCGCCCTCGCCGGCCTCCTCGCCCTCACCACCGGCCGGCCGACGGCCGCCCACGTCGTCGTGGGCCACGTCCTCGACGCCGCCCGCGGCGGGCCCGCCGACTCCGCCGCCCGGCTCCGCTGCCACCTGGTGCGGGTCTTCGCCCTCACCGGCCTCGGCCGGCTCGCGGAGGCCCGGGAGAAGGCGCTCCGGCTGCGCGCCCTGTGCGAGGAGCTCGACGAGCACTGGACCCGCACCGCACTGGAGTACCAGCTCGCCCTCACCGGCCTCCTGGAGGGCGACCCGGTCGCCGCCTCCGGCCACGCCCGCGCCATGCTCGAAGGCACCCGTCGCCTCGGCGCGAGCCTCGGCGTCGCCCTCGGCCTCGACGTCCTGGCCACCGCCCTCGCGGCGGCCGGCGAGGGCGAGCGCGCCGCGGACGTCTCCGGCACCGGGGAGGCGTACTGGCGCTCCACCGGCCAGCCCCGGCGCGGCCTGCCCGGCCTGCGGGCCCTGCACGAGAAGTACACGGACACGGTCCGAGCCTCGATCGGCGGGCCCGCCTACGAGGAGATCTTCGTCCGGGCCCTCACCGGCCTCCCGCAGGACGGCCTCGACCGCGCCCTGCGCGGCCCAGGGCAGCACGACTGACGCGTCCGGCGGCGTCCGGCGCGTTTGAACCCGGCGGACCGGGACATCCGCGACACGGGGCCGGCACACGCCACCGGCCGCCGTCGGCACCGCCGTCACGCCCGCACACGCCGCCCACCTGCCGAAACGCACCGGGGCGGTGCGGGGCGGCGGCACGGCGCCCCGGTGCGTAGAGTCGGTTCCCGCAACAACACCCGTACCAAGCGAGTACGAGCCCCGCGCGTCGTACGAGCGAACGACCCCCGACGAGGAGACCTCACGTGACCGACCCGGCGTCCACCGCCCTCCAGCAGCAGATCGCCCGGGACCTCCAGGTGTCCGGCACCTTCGACCCGGCGGCGGAGGTCGAGCGCCGGGTGGCCTTCCTCACCGAGCGCCTCACCTCCACCGGGCTGCGCGCGCTCGTGCTCGGCATCAGCGGAGGCATCGACTCCACCACCGCCGGCCGGCTCTGCCAGCTCGCCGTGGAGCGCGCCCGCGCCGCCGGCCACGACGCCGTCTTCTACGCGATGCGCCTGCCCTACGGCGTCCAGGCCGACGAGAAGGACGCGCAGGCCGCCCTCGACTTCATCCGCCCCGACAAGGTCCTCACCGTGGACGTGAAGGCGGCGAGCGACGCGGCCCTGGAGGCCTGCCTCGCCGGTGACGTGACCTTCCGCGACGCCCACCACCAGGACTTCGTGCAGGGCAACATCAAGGCCCGCCAGCGGATGATCGCCCAGTACGCGGTCGCCGGCGCCCACAACGGCCTCGTCGTCGGCACCGACCAGGCGGCCGAGGCCGTCTCCGGCTTCTTCACCAAGTTCGGCGACGGCGCCGCCGACGTCGTCCCGCTGACCGGCCTGACCAAGCGGCGCGTCCGTGCGGTCGCCGCCGAGCTGGGCGCCCCGGACGGCCTGGTGCGGAAGGTCCCCACGGCCGACCTGGAAACCCTCGACCCGGGCAAGCCCGACGAGGAGGCGCTCGGCGTCACGTACGACGAGATCGACGACTTCCTGGAGGGCAAGCCGGTCTCCCAGGAGGCCTTCGACGCGATCGTCCGCCGCTACGAGCTCACCGAACACAAGCGGCAGCTGCCGATCGCTCCCTGAGCGGGTGTACGGGCGGAGGGCGGCGACCACCGGGCCGCCGCCTTCCGCCTTCCGGCTCCTCGCACCCTCCCGGTCCGTTCGCCCCCCCGTGGCCCGAACGGGCCCGGCCGGGGTGCGCGGGGGATCCGTACCGCCTCGAAGCGGAGCGTGACCGCGCCGCCCGACGACTGCCTCGCCCCCGACGAGTGGATCTGCGGCGCCCACCTCTCCAGCCGGAGGGAGATTCTCGCCCGGCTCCGGGCCGTCCCCGAGGGGACCCGGCAGGCCGCGCGCGGCCTCGGTCACGGGCCGTTCCGGCTCCTCCTCGCCGCCGACCCGCTCCTCCTCGGCGCCCAGCGGCTGCTCACCCCCCTGGACCCGGCGCGGTCCGCTGAACACCGCCTCCACCGCCGACCTGGCGCACCTCGACGAGCAGGTGGACGGCTGGCGCCGCCTCCGGAGGACGCGGCGCGCAACTACCTCGCGGGCAGAGGCCTTCTGGCGAAATGACGACGCGACGGATTCCGGCCAGACGGTTTCCAGCCCGCTGAACAGCCTCTGTCTTCACGACCCTTGCGGGGTGGTCCGCAGCCCTGCTATCCATCTGTTAGGAAGGTTTCCTTCCAGTCCCGGGTTCCGGAGGCGTCAACCCTCCGGCGTCCAGCCCCCGTTCGCCGTTCCGTGGAGACCCCATGACTTCCGCACGAACCGTACGGCCCCGCGCGCGCCGCCTCGGCGTCGCCGGCGCCGCCCTCGGCGCCCTGCTCCTCGGCCTCGCCGCCGCCCCGCCGACCGTGAACGCCGCCCCCGCGCCCGTCGCGCCGGCCGGAACGGCGGCCACCACCCCGGCCGCGATCAACGGACAGCTCAAGGTCTGCGGCACCAAGCTCTGCAACCGGTACGGCAAGCCGATCCAGCTCCGGGGCATGTCCTCGCACGGCACCCAGTGGTACAGCCGGTGTCTGACGGGCGGTTCGCTCGACGCCCTCGCCAAGGACTGGAAGGCCGACGTCCTGCGCGTCTCCACGTACGTCCAGGAGGGCGGCTACGAGACCGACCCGCGCAAGTACACCGACCTCGCCCACGCGCTCATCGAGCAGGCCACCGCGCGCGGCATGTACGTGATCGTCGACTGGCACATGCTCGACCCGGGCGACCCCCACCACAACCTCTCCCGCGCCAAGACCTTCTTCACCGAGATCGCCGAGCGCCACGGGAGCAAGACCAACCTGCTGTACGAGATCGCCAACGAGCCCAGCGGCGTGTCCTGGTCCAGGATCAAGAGCTACGCCGAGCAGCTCATCCCGGTCGTCCGCGCCAAGGACCCCGAGACCCCGGTCCTCGTCGGCACGCGCGCGTGGTCCTCGTTCGGCGTCTCGGAGGGCGCGAACGAGTCCGAGGTCGTCGCCCAGCCGGTGAACGCGTCCAACATCATGTACACCTTCCACTTCTACGCGTACTCGCACCGGGACGAGTACCTGAAGACCCTCTCCCGCGCCGCCGACAGACTGCCCGTCTTCGTCACCGAGTTCGGCACCCAGAACTACGCGGGCGAGGGGACCGACGACTTCACGATGACGCAGAAGTACCTGGACCTCATGGCCTCCAAGAAGATCAGCTGGGTCAACTGGAACTTCTCCGACGACGAGCGCAGCGGCGCGGTCTTCAAGACCGGAACCTGCGGCAGGGGCGGCCCCTGGACCGGCACCGGATCCCTCAAGCCCGCCGGCGTCTGGATCCGGGACCGCGTCAGGACGGCGGACGACTTCCCCACCTCCTGACCGACCCACCCGGCCCCACTCGACCGACACGCCCCCGCCGCGCGGCCCGCCGCCCCGGCGGGGGCGTCCACGTCCACGGGTGGCCGATCTCCGCCGTGTCCTCGGCGCAGTCCCCGGCGGCGCGCAAAAGTCCAAGGGGTGGGGCTCCCGCGCACATGGCGTCCTCCCGGTGGGCGCCGGTAGAACTCGCGGCAGGGCCCCGAGGGCCCCCGCGAGGAGAGGACCCGGACCATGAGCACCCACGTCGGCGCCGAGATCGCCGGACAGCCCGACTGCTGGCGCCGGGCCGCCGAGGAGGCCGAGCGGTGCGCCGGGCTGCTGCCGGCCCCGGGCGAGCGCGTCGCGGTCGTCGGCTGCGGCACCTCGTACTTCATGGCCCGCGCCTACGCCGCCCTGCGCGAGTCCCTCGGCGCGGGCGAGACCGACGCCTTCCCCGCCTCCGACGCGACCCCGCTCGGGCGCGGCTACGACCGGATCGTGGCCCTCACCCGCTCCGGCACCACCACGGAGGTCGTGGACCTGCTCGCCCGCGCCGCCGGCCGCGTCCCCGCGCTCGTCCTCACCGGCGCGCCCGACAGCCCGGCCGGGCGGCTCGCCGACCGGGTCCTCGACCTCGGCTTCGCCGACGAACGCTCCGTCGTCCAAACCCGGTTCGCCACCACCGCCCTCCAACTCCTGCGCGCCGGACTCGGCGTGGACCTCGGGCCGGCGATCGCGGACGCCGAACTCGTCCTCTACGAGCGGCTGCCCGCCGCCTGGGAGCGGCGCGGACAGTTCACCTTCCTCGGCACCGGCTGGACGGTCGGGCTCGCCGACGACGCCGCCCTCAAACTGCGCGAGACGGCCCGCGCCTGGACGGAGTCGTACGCGGCGATGGAGTACCGCCACGGTCCGATCAGCATCAGCGACCGCTCCAGCCTCGTCTGGTGCCTCGGCCCCGCGCCCTCGGGCCTGCGCGACGAAGTGGAGTCCACCGGCGCCCTGTTCGCCGCCGACGCCATCGACCCGGTCGCCGCCCTCGTCCGCGCCCAGCGGCTCGCGGTCGCCCTCGCCGACCGGCGCGGCCTCAACCCCGACCGGCCCCGGCACGTCTCGCGGTCGGTGATCCTCGCCGGTGCGTTCCGGCCCACCGGCCCGGAGGCGGCCCGTATCCTGCGGTCATGATCGGAAACGACGTCCCCGACCTCGCCGAGATGCCGGACGACTGGCGGCGCGCCCTCGCCGTCGTCGCCCACCCGGACGACCTGGAGTACGGCTGCGCGGCCGCCGTCGCCGGCTGGACCGACGCCGGGAAGGAGGTCGTCTACGTCCTCGTCACCCGCGGCGAGGCCGGCATCGACACCCTCGCCCCGGACGCCTGCGGCCCGCTGCGCGAGCGCGAACAACGCGACAGCGCCGCCGTCGTCGGCGTGGACGCCGTCGAGTTCCTCGACCACCGGGACGGCGTGGTCGAGTACGGCACCGCGCTGCGCCGCGACATCGCGGCCGCGATCCGCCGCCACCGCCCCGAACTCGTCGTCACCCTCAACCACCGCGACACCTGGGGCGGCGGCCCCGGCGCCCCCTGGAACACCCCCGACCACCGGGCCGTCGGCCGCGCCGTCCTGGACGCGGCGGCCGACGCCGGGAACCGCTGGATCTTCCCCGAGTTGGAGGAGCGGGGGCTCGCGCCGTGGGACGGCGTCCGCTGGGTCGCCGTCGCCGCCTCCAGCACCCCCACCCACGCCGTGGACGCGGGCCCCGGCCTGGAGCGCGCGGTCCGCTCGCTCCTCTGCCACCGCACCTACATCGAGGCCCTGACGGACCAGGACCCGGAGGAGTACGTCCGGTCCTTCCTCGCGGGGACGACGGGCGGGGCGGCCGACCGCTTCGGCGGCCGCCCGGCCGTCACCTTCGAGCTGTTCCCGCGCTGACCGGGCGGCATCAGGAGGAGGCCCCGCCGTCCGCCTTCGCCTCCAGGTCTCCGAACAGCAGCTCGGTGTTGATCGTGACGCCCGCCCGGTAGCCCAGGCCCACCGCGTTGACCACCTGCTCCTGCGGGCCGGTCACGTTCCCCGCCGCCCACACCCCGGGCACGCTCGTCCGGCCCGTCCCGTCCACCGCGACGAACTCCCCGAACGGCGTCTCCTCCATCCGCGCGCCCAGCTGCCGCAGCACCCCGTCCCGGGCCGCGAGGCGCGTCGCCCCGACGAAGACCGCCTCGCGCGGCACGAACCGCCCGTCGGCGAGCCGGACCCCGGTCAGCCGGTCGTCCTCCACCGCGAGCCCGGCGACCTCGCCGGCCACGACCTCCACCCCCGCCGCGTCGAGCAGCGCCGCCTCCCGCTCGGAGAGCCCGGCGGCGGTGTGCAGGAAGAGCGTCACGTCCGAGGACCAGTGGGAGACCATCAGCGCCTGGTGCGCCGGCATCGCCGGATGGGCGATCACCCCGAACGGCCGGTCGCGCACCTCCCAGCCGTGGCAGTACGGGCAGTGCAGCACGTCCCGCCCCCACCGCTCGGCCACCCCTTCGACCTCCGGCAGCTCGTCCACGAGCCCGGTCGTCACCACGAGCCGCCGCGCGCCGACCCTCGTGCCGTCCGCGAGCGACACGGCGAAGCCGTCCCGCCCGTCCGGCTCCGCGCCCGTCACCCGGCCGGCCCGCCACTCCACCCCGTACGCCGCGATCTCCTCCCGGCCCGCCGCCAGGTACGCGGCGGGGCTCATGCCGTCCCGGGAGAGGACGCCCTGCATGTGGGCGGTGGGGGCGTTGCGGGGCTCGCCCGCGTCGACCACCAGGGTCCGCCGCCGCGACCGGCCCAGGACCAGGGCCGCGCTGAGCCCCGCCGCGCCGCCGCCGACGACCACCACCTCGTACTGCTCCGTGTGTGCGTTCATGGGGACGAGGCTGTTCCGGACCTGCGGTGGCCGCAAGTAAAGTTGCCGTTCCTGCAACACTGGACCCATGACCGAAGACGACCGCATCGACGCCGTCCTGAACGAGGTCGGCCCCCGTCTGCGCCGGGTCCGCCGCGACCGCGGGGTGACCCTGGCCGAGCTCTCCGCCGCCACCGGCATCTCCGTGAGCACCCTCTCCCGCCTCGAATCCGGGCAGCGCAGGCCCAGCCTCGAACTGCTCCTGCCGCTCGCCCGCGCCCACCAGGTCCCGCTGGACGAGCTGGTCGGCGCGCCGCCGGTGGGCGACCCCCGGGTCAAGGCCAGGCCGATCGTGCGGCACGGGCGCACGATGTACCCGCTGACCCGCCAGCCCGGCGGCCTCCAGGCGTACAAGGTGATCCAGGAGAAGCCGTACGACTGCCCCGAGCCCCGGGTGCACGAGGGGTACGAGTGGCTGTACGTGCTCTCGGGGAAGCTCCGGCTCTTCCTCGGCGGGCGCGAGGTCGTCCTGACGGCGGGGGAGGCGGCCGAGTTCGACACGCGCGTTCCGCACTGGTTCGGGGCGACGGCCGAGGGACCGGTGGAGTTCCTGAGCCTGTTCGGCCCGCAGGGGGAGCGCATGCACGTCAGGGCCCGGCCGGAGAAGTCCCGCCGACCCGTGCCCCACTGACCCGCGGCCCCGTGCCCCACCGGACCCGCCGATCCGTTTCCGGGGGAGGAGTCCGGCCGATCCGTTTCCGGGGAAGTCCTGCCGATCCGTTTCCGGGGAAGTCCGGCCGACCCGTTCCCTCCGGGCAAGCGACCGCTTAGTATGCAACCGACCACGCGGTACGGAGGAGGCATCCCGGATGCAGGCATGGCGTGTGTACGAGAACGGCGAACCGGACGCGGTGATGCGCCGCGAGGAGGTGGAGCCGCCCGTCCCCGGCGAGGGGCAGGTCCTCCTGAAGGTCCGCGCCGCCAACGTCAACTTCCCCGACGCGCTGCTCTGCCGCGGCCACTACCAGGTGCGCCCCCCGCTGCCCTTCACCCCCGGCGTCGAGGTCTGCGCCGAGACCGAGGACGGCCGCCGGGTCGTCGCCACCGCCGCCCTCCCGCACGGCGGCTTCGCCGACTACGCCCTCGCCGACGCCGCCGGGCTGCTCCCGGCCCCCGAGGCGCTCGACGACGCCGAGGCCGCCGCGCTCCACATCGGCTACCAGACCGGCTGGTTCGGCCTGCACCGCCGCGCCGCCCTCAAGGAGGGCGAGACCCTCCTCGTCCACGCGGCGGCCGGCGGCGTCGGCAGCGCGGCCGTCCAGCTCGGCAAGGCCGCCGGCGCCACCGTCATCGGCGTCGTCGGCGGGCCCGAGAAGGCCGCTGTCGCCCGCGCCCTCGACTGCGACCTGGTCATCGACCGGCGCTCCGAGGACGTCGTCGCCGCCGTCAAGGCCGCGACCGGCGGCCGGGGCGCCGACGTGATCTACGACCCGGTCGGCGGCGAGGCCTACCAGCAGTCCGCGAAGTGCGTCGCCTTCGAGGGCCGGATCGTGGTCGTCGGCTTCGCGAGCGGCACCGTCCCCGCCCCCGCCCTCAACCACGCCCTGGTCAAGAACTACTCGGTCCTCGGCCTCCACTGGGGCCTGTACGCGGTGAAGGACCCCGCCTCGATCGGCCGCTGCCACGAGACCCTCACCGCCTACGCCGCCAAGGGCCTGATCAAGCCGCTCGTCGCGGAGCGCGTCCCCTTCGCGGGCGCGGCCGACGCCGTCCGGCGCGTCGCCGACGGCACCACCACCGGCCGCCTGGTCGTCCTCCCGGAAGGGGTCCACGCGTGACCGGCCCGCACCCGACCGCGCCCGGCGCCGACGAACTCCGGGCGCTCACCCGGGCGTTCCTCGACGCGCACCCGCCCGCCACCACCGACCGCACCGACTTCCTGCGCGCCCGCTTCGACGCCGGACTCGCCTGGGTCCACTACCCCGCCGGCCTCGGCGGACTCGACGCGCCCCGTGCCCTCCAGGCGGTCGTCGACGCCGAACTCGCCGCCGCCGGCGCCCCCGACAACGACCCGCGCCGGATCGGCATCGGCCTCGGCATGGCCGCCCCCACCCTCCTCGCGTACGGCTCCGACGAGGTCAAGCGCCGCTTCCTCAAGCCGCTGTGGGCCGGCGAGGAGGTGTGGTGCCAGCTCTTCAGCGAGCCCGGCGCCGGCTCCGACCTCGCCGCCCTCGGCACCCGGGCCGTCCGGGACGGCGACCACTGGGTGGTCGACGGGCAGAAGGTGTGGACCTCCAGCGCCCACCTCGCCCGCTGGGCCATCCTCATCGCCCGCACCGATCCGGACGCCCCCAAGCACCGGGGCATCACCTACTTCGTCTGCGACATGACCGACCCCGGCGTGGAGGTCAGGCCCCTGCGCCAGATCACCGGCGAGGCCGAGTTCAACGAGGTCTTCCTCACCGGCGTCCGCATCCCCGACGCCCACCGCCTCGGCGAGGCCGGCGACGGCTGGCGGGTCGCCCAGACCACCCTGATGAACGAGCGGGTCTCCATCGGCGGAGCCCGCGTCCCCCGCGAGGGCGGCATGATCGGGAAGCTCGCCGCCACCTGGCGCGAGCGCCCCGAGCTGCGCACCCACGAGCTGCACCGGCGCCTCCTCGACCTCTGGGTGGACGCCGAGGTCGCCCGGCTCACCGGCGAACGCCTCCGCCAGCAGCTCGTCGCGGGCCAGCCCGGCCCCGAGGGCAGCGCCATGAAGCTCGGCTTCGCCCGGCTCAACCAGGCCATCAGCGGCCTGGAGGTCGAACTCCTCGGCGACGAGGGCCTGCTGTACGGGGAGTGGGCCATGACCCGCCCCGAACTGGTCGACTTCACCGGCCGCGACGCCGGCTACCGCTACCTGCGCTCCAAGGGCAACTCGATCGAGGGCGGCACCAGCGAGGTGCTTCTCAACATCGTCGCCGAACGGGTCCTCGGCCTGCCCTCCGAGCCCCGCAACGACAAGGACGTCCCCTGGAAGGACCTCGCGCGATGACCGACCGCCTCGACCTCCTCTACTCCGAGACCGAGGACGACCTGCGGGCGGCCGTCCGCGCCCTCCTCGCGGACCGGGCCGGCCACACGGTCCTCCTCGACCGGATCGAGACGGACGCCCCGTACGTCCCCGGCCTCTGGAAGTCCCTCGCGACCGACATCGGGGCCGCCGGGCTCCTCGTCCCCGAGAAGCTCGGCGGCCAGGGCGCGAGCCACCGCGAGGCCGCCGTCGTCCTGGAGGAGCTGGGCCGCGCGGTCACCCCGGTTCCGTACCTCACGAGCGCCGTGGCGGCCACCGAGACCCTGCTCGCCCTCGCGGCGGAGAGCGCCCCGGCGGCCGGACTGCTCGCCGCCGTCGCGGACGGCGGCACGGTCGCGGTCCTCGCCGTACCCCTGTCGACCGCCCCGGACGCGGACCCGCCGCACGGCCCGGCCGTGCCCGCCGTCGCCGACGCCCCCGCCGCCGACGTCCTCCTCGCCCCGCGCGCCGACGGCCTGTACGCCGTACCGGCGGAGGAGGCGGCGATCGAGCCGCAGACCCCGCTCGACCTCACCCGCCCGCTCGCCCGGGTCACCACGGAACCCGGCACCGGCACCCGGCTCGCCGGTCCGGAGGCGGCCCGCGCGGCCGTCCGGCGCGGCCTCCTCGCGGGCGCCGGACTGCTCGCCTCCGAGCAGCTGGGCCTCGCCGAACGCTGTCTGGAGGACACCGTCCGGTACACCCGCGAGCGCCACCAGTTCAACCGGCCCGTCGGCTCCTTCCAGGCACTGAAGCACCGCATGGCCCAGGTCTGGCTGGACGTCGTCGGGGCCAGGGCGGCCGCCCGCGCCGCCGCCGACGCCCTCGCCCAGGGCGCTCCGGACGCCCCGCTCACCGTGGCCGTCGCCCAGGCGTACTGCTCCCGGGTCGCGGTCCGCGCCGCCGAGGAGTGCGTCCAGCTGCACGGCGGGATCGGCATGACCTGGGAGCACCCCGCGCACCTGGCCCTCAAGCGGGCCAAGGCCGACCAGCTCGCGTTCGGCCCGGCGGGCCGCCACCAGGACACGGTCGCCGCCCTGGCGGACCTCCCGGCACCCCGGTGAGCGGACCTCCCCGCGCCCGGTAAGGGGCCGTCTGTCCGTACCCCTTATACATACTGTTTAATTGCGAGCTGTTGGCAAGAACGTTTGATCTTCAAAAGGGGTACGGACACGATGACCGCCCGATCCATCCGCAACGCGGCGGCCACGGCCCTGGCGGGCTCCCTCGCCCTCACCGCCGCAGCCTGCTCGAACCCCGGCTCCGCCACCGGCGGCACCGGCGGGCCCAAGGATTCCGCGGTCGTCGGCATCGCCTACGAGCCCGAGAGCCTCAGCCCCCTCCTCGGCTACGGCAAGGACGGCAACTCGAAGATATTCGACGGCCTCCTCGCCTTCGACGCCGACATGAAGCTGAAGCCGGCCCTCGCCCGCGAGCTGCCCCGCGTCAGCGACGGCGGCCTCACCTACACCTACGCCCTCCGCAAGGGCGTCACCTTCAGCGACGGGGCCCCCTTCACCGCGAAGGACGTCGTCTTCACGTACCGCACGATCCTCGACCCGAAGACGAACAACCCCTCCCGCACCGAGCTCGACGCCCTCAAGAGCGTCGAGGCGGTCGGCGACGACACCGTCGTCTTCCGGCTCAAGTACCCCTACGCGCCCTTCGCCGAGCGCACCGTCCACGCCATCGCCCCCGAGCACGTCGCCGCGAAGCAGGACGTCAACACCGGCGCCTTCACCACCAGGCCGATCGGCACCGGCCCGTACGTCCTCACCGGCTGGTCCAAGGGCGAGAAGCTCAGCTTCAAGGCCAACCCCACCTACTGGAACGGCGCGCCCCAGGTGAAGAAGTTCACCATGGCGATCATCAAGGACGACGACGTCCGCGCCACCCGGCTGCGCGCCGGCGACCTCGACGGCGCCATCCTGCCGCCCAACCTCGCCGCCGGCTTCAAGACCGACAAGGGCAGGAAGACCTGGGCGGCGAAGACCTACGACTACCGCACGGTCACCCTCCCCACCCACAACGAGGTGACCGGCGACACCGCCGTCCGCCGCGCCCTCGACCTCGCCGTCGACCGCGAGGCCATGGTCGACAAGATCCTCGAAGGGGCCGGAAAGCCCGCCTACGGGCCCGTCCCCACCGACAGCCCCTGGTTCACCAAGGGCACCGAGCGCCGCCACGACCTCGCCGGGGCGCAGAAGATCCTCGACGAGGCCGGCTGGAAGCCCGGCCCCGACGGCGTCCGCGTCAAGGACGGCGTCCGCGCCTCCTTCCCGCTCTGGTACCTCTCCGGCGACAAGCTCCGCCAGGACCACGCCCTCGCCTACGCCTCCGACGCCAAGAAGGCCGGCATCGACATCAAGACCCAGGCCGGCACCTGGGAGGTCATCGAGCCCCGGATGAAGACCGACGCCGTCCTCGCCGGCGGCGGCTCGCCCGGCGACCCCGACTTCGACCAGTACCTCCTCCTGAAGTCCTCCCTCGGCGGCGACGGCTTCAACAACATGGCCTGGTACGACAACAAGACCGTCGACCAGGCCCTGGAGGACGGGCGCCGCACCAACGACCCCGCCGAGCGGCACGCCGCGTACGACACCGTCCAGCGCGAGCTGGTGAAGAACCCCGGCTACACCTTCCTCACCCACATCGACCACCTCTACGTCGTCAACGACTCCTGGGACGGCCTGTCCACCCAGACCGAGCCGCACGACCACGGCCTCGCCGCCGGCCCCTGGTGGAACGTCGAGAGCTGGAAGCCCAAGGGCGCCGGAGCGGCGCAGAAGTGAAGCGCCGCCTCCCCTGGGGGGCCATGGCACGGATGACGGGACGGCGCGCCCTGGCCGCCGTCCCCGTCCTCCTCGCCGTCACCCTCGCGGTCTTCGCCGTCGCCGAGGCCTCCCCCTTCGACCCGGTCAAGGCCTACGCCGGCACCGCCGGCCTCACCGCCTCGCAGGAGAACCTCGACCAGCTCCGCGCCAACCTCGGCGTCGACCGGCCCCTCCTCACCCGCTGGTGGGACTGGCTCACCGCCGCCCTCACCGGTGACCTCGGCGACTCCGCCGTCATGCGCCGGCCCGTCGCCGAGGTCATCACCGAACGCCTCGGCTGGTCCGTCCTGCTCGCCGCCACCGCCTTCGCCGTGGCCATCGCGCTCGGCACCCTCCTCGGCGTCCTCGCCGGACGCCGCCGCGGCGGCCTCCTGGACCGGGCCGTCAGCTCCGTCGCGTACACCCTGGAAGCCGCCCCCGCCTTCTGGCTCGGCCTCCTCGCCATCTGGTTCTTCGCCCTGAAGCTGGGCGCCCTGCCCGCCGGCGGCCTCACCGACACCGCGAGCGACACCGTCACCTTCGACCAGGTCGCCCGCCACCTCGTGCTGCCCGCGCTCGTCCTCGGGATCTCCCAGCTGCCGTGGTTCTTCCTGTACGTCCGCCAGGGCGTCGGCGACGCCCTCGACGAGGACCCCGTGCGCGGCGCCCGCGCCCGCGGCCTGAGCGAGCGGACCGTCCTCACCGGCCACGCCCTCCGCTCCGGAATGCTCCCCATGCTCACCCTCGTCGGCTCCCGCGTCCCCGAGCTGATCACCGGCGCCCTCCTCGTGGAGACCGTCTTCAGCTGGCCCGGCATCGCCGCCGCCACCGTCACGGCCGCCACCTCCGTGGACTTCCCGCTGCTGGCCGCGCTCACCGTCCTCGCCACCGCCGCCGTGCTCCTCGGCAACCTCCTCTCCGACCTCCTGTACGGCCTGGCCGACCCGAGGGTGGGCTTCGATGGCTGACCCGCGCACCCACCGGATCCGCTTCTGGACCTCCGCCGTCACCGTCGCGGCCGTCCTCCTCGCCGTGCTGCTCGTCCCGCCGCTCGTCCAGCTGGACGAGCAGGCCGTCGACCTCTCCCGCAAGCTCCTGCCGCCGTCCTGGGACCACCCCTTCGGCACCGACGACCTCGGCCGCGACCTCCTGCTGCGCTGCGTCTACGGCCTGCGGGTCTCGCTCCTCGTCGGACTCGTCGCCGCGCTCGTCGCCACCGTCATCGGCACCGCCGTCGGAGCCGCCGCCGGCGCGCTCGGCGGCTGGGCCGACCGCACCCTCATGCGGCTCGTGGACGCCTTCTCCTCCGTGCCGCACCTGCTCCTCGGCATCTTCGTCGTCGCCCTCTTCCGGCCCGGCGTCTGGCCCGTCATCGTCTCCGTCGCCGTCACCCACTGGCTCTCCACCGCCCGGATCGTGCGCTCCGAGGTCCTCTCGCTGCGCACCCGGCCCTTCGTGGACGCCGCCGTCTCCGGCGGCTCGGGACGGTGGCGCGTCGCCGTCCGGCACCTGCTGCCCGCCGTCCTGCCGCAGGCCGGGCTCGCCGCCGTCCTGATGGTCCCGCACGCCATGTGGCACGAGTCCGCGCTCTCCTTCCTCGGCCTCGGCCTCCCCAGCCACCAGGCCAGCCTGGGCAACCTGGTGCAGAACGCGCGCTCCTCGCTCCTCGCCGGGTACTGGTGGCCCACCCTCTTCCCCGGCCTCCTCCTCATCGTGCCGACCCTCGCCATCGCCGGGCTCGCGGGCGTGTGGCGCGACCGGCTCAACCCGCGCCGCCGATCGGAGCTGATGCTGTGAACGCGCCCCGCGCCTCGAAAGCCCCGAAGACTCCCGGCACCCCTGGTGCCCCCGGAGCCTCCGGCACCCTCGACACCCCCGGCACCCCCGGTGTCCCCGGTGTCCCGGAGGACAAGCTCCTCCGCGCGCTCGACGCCGTGACCGCCGGGCGGGCCGAGGACGCCGTCCTCAGCGTCCGCGGCCTCACCGTCCGCTTCCGGCTGCGCGGCGGCCGGACCGTCGACGCCGTCAGCGACGCCGACTTCGACCTCGCGGCGGGGGAGTGCCTCGCCCTCGTCGGCGAGAGCGGCTGCGGCAAGTCCGTCCTCGCCTCCGCCCTCCTCGGCCTGCTCCCGGGCAACGCCGAGACCTCCGGCACGGCCCTGCTCGTGAGCCCCGACGGCCAGGACGGGACCGACCTGCTCGCCGCCGACGAGAAGACCCTCGCCCGCACCGTACGGGGCCGCCGCGCCGGACTCGTACCGCAGAGCCCCGCCGCCCACCTCACCCCCGTCCGCACCGTACGGTCCCAGCTCGAGGAGACCGTACGGGCCCTCACCGGCACCTCCCGCCGCGTCCGGCGCGCGGCCGCCGAGGAAGCGGCCGGGCGGACCGCCTTCCCCGCCGACCACCTCGACCGCCACCCGCACGAGCTCTCCGGCGGCCTCGCCCAGCGCGCCGCCACCGCCCTCGCCCTCATCGGCGACGCCCGGCTGCTGCTGGCCGACGAGCCCACCACCGGCCTCGACCGCGACCTCGTCGACCGCACCGTGGACGAACTGCGCCGCCACGCCGACGACGGCCGCGCCCTGCTCCTCATCACCCACGACCTGGCCGCCGCCGAGCGGATCGCGGACCGGGTCGCCGTCATGTACGCGGGCCGGATCGTGGAGATCGCCCCCGCCCACCGCTTCTTCGGCCCCGCCGGACCCCGCCACCCCTATGCCCGCGGCCTGCTCGACGCCCTGCCCGACCGGGCCTTCGCCCCGATCCCCGGCATGCCGCCGGAGCTCTCCGACCTGCCCGGGGGCTGCGCCTTCGCCCCGCGCTGCCCGCGCGCCACCGACCTCTGCGCCACCCGCCCCGAGCCCGCGGCCGGGGTGGCCTGCCACCACCCGGAGCGCCCCCGTGCTTGAACTCGACGCCGTCACCGCCGGCTACGACCGCCGCGCCCCCGTTGTCCGGGGCGCCTCCCTCACCGTCGCCCCCGGCGAGTCCGTCGGCCTCCTCGGCCCCAGCGGCTGCGGCAAGTCCACCCTCGCCCGGGTCGCCGCCCTCCTCCACCGCCCCGACGCGGGCCGGCTCGTCCTGGACGGCACCGAGGTACGGGCCTGGCGCCACCGCGCCCCGCGCGAGCTGCGCACCGCCGTCGGCGTCGTCTTCCAGCAGCCCCGCACCGCCGCCGACCCCCGGCTCACCCTCGCCGACCTGGTCGTGGAACCGCTGCGCGCCACCGGCCGCCGCGCCGAGGCCGACGCGCGCCTGGCCGAGCTGGCTCCGGCCGTCGGCCTCACCCCCGACCTGCTCGTCCGCCGTCCCCACGAGGTCAGCGACGGACAGCTCCAGCGCGCCTGCCTCGCCCGCGCCCTCACCCTGCGCCCCCGCTGGCTGATCTGCGACGAGATGACCGCCATGCTCGACGCCTCCACCACGGCCGCCCTGGTCGCCGCCGTCGAGGCCTACCGCGCGGAGACCGGCGCGGGCCTCCTCGCCGTCGGGCACGACCGCGTCCTCCTGAACCGCTGGTGCGACCGCACGGTGGAGTGGAAGGACTGCCTGCCGGCCGGGAAGTGACCGCCCCGGCGGGGCCCCGGACCGGATCTCACCCGGATGGCCGCCCCGCCGTACGCCCGGACGGAGCGCTCATTCCGCCACACTGTCCGCCGAAAGCCGCAATTCCGGTGCGGCGTCGGAGGGACGTGAAGGCGATGGCCGTTTCCATTTCTGTGGTGCTGCTCCTGCTGATCCTGGCCGTGATCTTCCTGCGGAACGGCGGTCTCAAGCTCTCGCACGCGATCGTCTGCGCCCTGCTCGGCTTCTTCCTCGCCGGCACCAGCATGGCGCCCACCATCCACGAGGGGGTCGCCGCCACCGCCGACGTGGTCTCCAGCCTCAAGCCGTGACACCCGGGCCCGGGGCGGTCACTCCATCTCGGGCATCTCGCCCACCGTGGTCCTCATGTCGATCACGGCGAAGGCGGCCCCCTGCGGGTCCAGGATCGCGGCGAACCGGCCGAACGGGCTGTCCACCGGCCCGAAGACCTTCCGCCCGGAGAGCCGCTCCGCCGCCTCCACCGCCTTGTCGCAGTTGTCGACGGCGAAGTAGATCTGGATGTACGAGGGGACCTCCGGCGGGAAGTCGTCGGTCATCGTCATCCGTCCGAGGACCGGGTCGTCGCCCAGGTCGAAGACCCGGTAGTCGACCTCCTGGTCCTTCATCCGCTTCGAGCCGTAGCCGAAGACGGACGTGAAGAAGGCGTCGGACTTCTCCGGCTCCCGGGTGAACACCTCCGCCCAGGCGTACGAGCCGGTCTCGCCCTCCAGCTCGAAGCCCTCGTGCGTCCCCGGCTGCCAGACGCCGAACACGACGCCCGCGGGGTCCCGCGCGAGGCACATCGTCCCGAACTCGCCGATCCGCATCGGCTCCATCAGGACGGTGCCGCCCGCGGTCCGGATCCGCTCCGCCGTGGCGGCGGCGTCCGGCGAGGAGAAGTAGAGACACCAGGCCGACTGCGGCGGGGTGTCCTGCCCCGGCATCGGCGGGACGACGGCCGCGACCGCCTTCCCGTTCTTGGAGGCCTGGGTGTAGCCGCCGAACTCCGTGGCGGCCTCGGCGAAGGTCCAGCCGAGCACGTCGCCGTAGAACGTCTTGGCGGCCTCGGCGTCGGTGAACATCGCGTCGGTCCAGATCGGCGTGCCTTCAGGTCGTGCGGCCATGACGGTGACTCTCCTCCGGTCGATGACGTCCGCTTCCTGTGAGCCACGCTAGTCAGGGCCGCCGCACCCCGCGCGGCGACGCGGAGCGGCACCGGAGCGCCGGGCCGGAGGTCAGCCGGGCAGCGGGCCCATCGCGTACCGGTGGAACGGGCCGCCGGGGATCGGCAGGTCCGGCCGCCACATCCGCAGCACCTGCGCCGAGGGCAGGAACAGCGCCTCCGGCAGCCGGTCCGGGTCCGTCCACTCCCAGCGCTCGATCTTGTCGGGCTCGGTCACGGCCGGCGTCCCGCGGAAGGCGCCCACCGTCGTGGCCACGGTCATCCGGGTCATGCGGCCGGAGGTGACCGAGTCCAGGATCAGCCCCAGGACCTCCACCTCGGCCGCGTCCGCGACCAGCGCCGTCTCCTCGGCCAGCTCGCGGGCCGCCGCGGCCTCCACGGACTCGCCCGGCTCGACCTTGCCGCCCGGCAGCTCCCACACCCCGGAGCGGTGGAGCCCGAGCAGCACCCGGCCGGAGGCGTCGGTCACGACGACCCCCGCTCCGAGGGAGGCGTGGGCGGGCGGCGGCTGGACGTTGCGCCGGGCTGCGGCTGCGTGCTCGAAGGCGGTCATGGCACTCCTTCTACCAGCGCGCCCTCACCCGGCGGGCGCCGGGGGCACCACCGCCACCGGGCAGTGGGCCTCGTGCAGCACCGCGTGGGCGACGGAACCGACGAGCAGCGAGCCGAGGCGGTGCCGGTGGTGCCGCCCCACGACCAGCAGGCCCGCGTCCCGCGAGCCCTCCACGAGCCGCCCCACCGCGTCCCCCGGCACCACCACCGGACGCAGCTCCACGTCCGGCCACCGCGCCGCGAAGGGCCGCAGCCGCTCCTCCTGCTCCCGCTCCGCCCCCCGTACGAGCTCCTCGGCGTCGTCCGCCAGGGGCAGCGGGGGCGGCACCTGGAGGGCCGGGGACGGCGCGGCGAGCAGGGCGCCCTGCGGCGGGGGCAGCCGGAAGGCGGTCACGGCCTCCAGCGGCACGCCCCGGTGGTGCGCCTCCTCGAAGGCGAAGGCCGGCACCTCGTCCGGGGATTCCTCCGGGTGCAGGCCCATGAGCACCCGGCCCGCTCCCGGTCCGCCCTCCGGGGCGGCCGTACGGGCCTCGTGCGGGACGACGACGAGCGGACAGGGCGCGCTCGCGGCCAGGGTGCGGCTCGTCGAGCCGAGCAGCAGGCTCGCGAAGCCGCCGCGGCCCCGGGAGCCGGTCACCAGGAGCCGGGCGCCCCGGGCGACCGCCGCCAGGGCGTCGGTCACGGACCCGTCGAGGGACTCGTACCGCACGGGGACGCGCGTCCCCCGCCGCTCCATCCCGGCCGCCACGCCGTTCAACACCGTGTCGGGAAGCTCCGGCGCCCCGCCCAGGGACTCGACGCGGGCGCTGCCGAGCTGCAGCTCCTCGGGACGGACGTGGGCCACGACCAGCGGGGACCCGGTGCTCTCGGCGGTGCCCAGGGCCCACTCCAGGGCCCGCAGGCCGTGCTCGGACCCGTCCACGCCGACGACGACCGGCGGCCGGTGCGCGGTGCTCGTGTCCCTCGCGAGGGGGTGATCGCTCATGAGGGATGACTCCCTCACCGGTCCCCGCGCCACACCGGTCCGGCCCGGTCGTGACCGGGCCGGAGGAAGGGGAGCGGGGAACGGGCGGGAAGGTCAGGCCTCCTGCGCGCGGCGCGCCCGCTCCGCGTCGCGCTCCTTGATGCGGGCGGTCTCCTTGCGGACCTCCGCCTGGGTGGCCCGCTCCTTCCGGAGCCACTCGGGGGACTCCTGCTTGAGCGCGTCGATCTGCTCGGTGGTGAGGGGCTCGGTGATGCCGCCGCGCGCGAGGCCGGCGATGGAGACGCCCAGCTTCGACGCGACCACCGGGCGGGGGTGCGGACCGTTCTTCCGGAGCTCCTGGAGCCAGGCGGGCGGGTCGGCCTGGAGCTCGTTCAGCTCGGTGCGCGAGACGACACCCTCCTGGAACTCCGCGGGGGTGGCCTCGAGGTACACACCCAGCTTCTTCGCCGCGGTCGCGGGCTTCATCGTCTGGGTGTTCTGGTGCGACGTCATACGACCAGGGTATCGAGCATGCGGACGGACTCCGACCACGGCGGCTACCGGTAACCTGGCGGAGTGACAGGCACGGACGCTTCCCCCTCGGACCCCACCCCGGACTCCTCCTCCGGCTCCTCCCCGGAGACCCCCTCGTTCCGGCTCGCGTACGTGCCGGGCGTGACCCCCTCGAAGTGGGTGCGGATCTGGAACGAGCGCCTGCCCGACGTACCGCTGGCCCTCCACGCCGTGACCCCGGCCGAGGCGTTCGGCACGCTCCGGGAGGGCGCGGCGGACGCGGGCCTCGTCCGGCTCCCCGTCGACGGGGACGACCTCAGCGCGATCCCGCTCTACACGGAGACGACGGTCGTCGTCGTCCCCAAGGACCACCTGTTCGCGGCGGTCGAGGAGGTGGCGGCGGAGGACCTCGCCGACGAACTCGTCCTGCACCCCCTCGACGACACCCTCGGCTGGGAGCGCCCGCCGGGCCGCCCGGCGTTCGAGCGTCCCGCCACCACCGCCGACGCGATCGAACTCGTCGCGGCCGGGGTCGGCCTGCTCGTCGTCCCCCAGTCGCTCGCCCGGCTGCACCACCGCAAGGACCTCACCTACCGGACCCTCACCAGCGTCCCGCAGTCGCGCGTCGCCCTGTCGTGGCCGGCCGCCGACGAGGCCCCCGACCTGGTGGAGGAGTTCATCGGCATCGTGCGGGGCCGGACGGTGAACAGCACCCGGGGCCGCCGCGCGGAGGAGAAGAAGGGCCGGAAGGAACAGAAGTCCACCGGGTCCGCGTCCGGGAAGCCCGCCAAGTCCGGCAAGCCCGGGGCCGGTTCCCGTACGTCGGGACGGCCCGCGGCCCGCAGGGGGAGCACCGGGGGCTCCGCGCGCGGCGGCCGGAGCGGAAAGCCCCGCCGCAGGTCCTGAGCGCCGTCCGGGCCGGCGCGTCCGTACGCCGGACACGCCCCGCCCGTACCGCGCTCGCTCGCCATACTGACCCCTCCTGATCACCGAGATCACACCGATCACACCGATCACACAGGAGGAGCTTTGGCCGCCAGTTTCAGGACCGTCGTCGAGGTGGGCCCGGACCACCTCGACCAGGCCCGGTCCATCGACCGCGTGTTCCAGGAGGCGATCGCCCCGGCGACCGTCAACTTCGACTTCGAGGCGATACGGGAGGCGGCCGCCGCCGTCCCCGACAGCACCGTGGTGCGGATGGTCAGGGGCTGGGGGCTCCAGGAGCACGCCCCCGTCCTCGTCATGGTCCTCTCCCTCAAGGAGGCCGTCCGGCAGGCGCTCCCGCCCGAGTGCGCGGACGCCGGCTTCTGGGCCACCGTCGAGCGGGAGCTCGTCGCGGCCTTCACGGGCCTCGCCGCCCAGGAGGGGCAGCCCGGACTCTCCTTCTACGAGGAGTCCGGGGAGCGCACCCGCTTCTACCGGGACCTGTTCTTCGCCCTCCAGGACGAGGAGACCGGGGAGCACATGTACGCCCTGGCCTTCTGCGTGGACGTGACCGTCGGGCTGCCGAAGGCGGAGGCCGTCGCGCTCGACCTGACGGACGTCGCGCCCTTCGCGGTGCGGCTGAACGCGATCGTGATCCGCCAGGCCCTGGGCCTCGCGGCCTGACGGACCGCCCGTCCGCACCCGCCACCGCCGGCCCGCCGTCCCGGGCCGGACCCCCGTACCGGTCCGGGAGGACGTGCCGTCCTCAGACCGGCCTGCGCCAGCGGCCGCCCCGCGCCGCCGCCACCAGCTCCGGCATCGTCGCCAGCTTGACCCGGGGGCGGCCCGCGTCCCGGCCCCGCGCCCGCTCGGTCCGGTCGATGGCCGCGAGGCCGCGCGCGTCCACGAGCCCCTTGCTGCGGCTCCTGGCCAGCCTGCGGAACTCCGCCGAGGTGCCCGTCGGCTTCGGCAGCGCCCCCGCGACCGCGTCCGCGAGCAGCGTCCCGACCGTCTCCTCCGCGCACGCCCGGTTGGCGCCGATGCCGCCGGAGGGCCCGCGCTTGATCCAGCCGACGACGTAACCGCCCGGCAGGCCGCTGATCCGCCCCGCCTCGTGCGGCACGGTGCCGGTGGCCTCGTCGAACGGAAGCCCCGGGAGCGGCACGCCCCGGTAGCCGACCGCCCTGACCAGCAGCCCCGCCCCGATCTCCGTACCGGACTCCGGCCCGTCCCCGGTCACCCGGACCGCCCGTACCGCGTCGGTGCCGAGCGCCTCGACCGGCGCGGAGTGGAAGCGGAGCACGATCCGGCGCCGGTCCCGCGCGGGCGACCGCGTCCAGTCCACCGCCTCGCGGGCCACGTCCCGGAGGAGCGCCGCCTTCTCCCCGGCCGCCGCCGCGTCGATCGCGGCGCCGGTGCGCGGGTCCCGTTCGTCGACGACCAGGTCCACGTCCGGGAGGTGCTTGAGGGCGAGGAGTTCGGAGGCCGTGTACGCGGCGTTCTCGGGGCCCCGGCGGCCGAGCAGCACCACCTCGCGGACCCGGCTGCCGCTCAGGGCGGCGAGGGCGTGGTCGGCGATGTCGGTGCCGGCGAGGGCGGCTGGGTCCATGACGAGGACACGGGCCACGTCGAGCGCCACGTTGCCGTTGCCGACCACGACGACCCGCTCGGCGGAGAGCGGGACGGCGTCCGCGCCGGTCTCCGGGTGCGCGTTGTACCAGGAGACGACGGAGGTCGCGGAGACGCTGCCCGGCAGGTCCTCGCCGGGGATGCCGAGCCGCCGGTCGGAGGGCGCGCCCACCGCGTAGACCACCGCGTCGTGGTGGGCGGCCAGTTCCTCGGCGGTGACGTCCCTGCCGATCTCCACGCCGAGCCGCATCCGGACGCGGGGGTGGGAGTGGAAGCGGGCGAAGGACTCCCCGGCGCCCTTGGTCGCCGGGTGGTCGGGCGCCACGCCGTAGCGGACGAGACCGCCGGCCACCGGCAGCCGGTCGATCAGCGTCACCTCGGCGTTGGTGTGCAGGAGCAGGTCCTCGGCGGCGTACATGCCGGCCGGTCCCGTGCCGACGACCGCGATCCGCAGCGGGGCGAAGTCGGACGGGAGCGAGCGCGGGAAGGAGGGCTCGCCCCAGGTGTGGAAGTTGGGCGAGGCCACGGCCGGGCCGGGCTCACGGTCCGCGTAGTACTCCGCGTTGATCGCCTCGTACTCCCGCAGCCGGCCGGTGAGGCGGTCGGCCGGGAAGACGGCGTCGACCGGGCAGGCGTCGGCGCAGGCGCCGCAGTCGATGCAGGCCCTGGGGTCGACGTACAGCATCTCCGTGGTGCCGAAGTCCGGTTCCTCGGGCGTCGGGTGGATGCAGTTGACCGGGCAGACGGCGACGCAGGTCGCGTCGTTGCAGCAGGTCTGGGTGATCGCGTAGGTCATCTCGTCGACTCGGTTCGGGTGCGGGGTGCGGGCAGGGGGGTGCGGACGCGGGCTCAGATCAGGCTGGCGCGCTTGTAGATGAGGAGCGCGGGCCGGGTGAGCAGCCGGGCCGAGGCGAGGAACTCCATGAGCCCGGCGCAGCTGGAGCGCAGCTGGGACTTGTAGTGCTCGTTGGCCGCGGCCTCGCGGCGCGCCCGCTCCGGGTCGAGTCCGGCCTGTACGTACACGTCGGGGCTGACCATGCTGGTGACGATGTAGTACGAGGCGATGGCGACGACCAGGGCGTGGAAGTGCCGGCGGGCCGTGCTCGCCCGCGCGAGGCGGCGGCGCGTCTCGTCCCGGGCGAACTTCATGTGCCGGGACTCCTCGACCACGTGGATGTTGCTGATGGTGCGCACGAAGGGGGCGACCCGCTCGTCGCGCATCCAGTCGCGCTGCATGACGTCGAGGACCTCCTCGGCGACGAGGATCGCGGCGTACGCGGCCTCGCCGAAGCCCACCGTCTTGAAGGCGCGGCCCAGTTCGAGCACCGCGCGGCGCGGCCGGTAGGCGGGGGCGCCGAGCTTCGCCGAGCCGCGGCCGAACATGATCGAGTGGCGGCACTCGTCCGCGATCTCGGTCAGGGCCCACTGGAACCGGGGGTCGGTGGGGTCCTTGGCGTACATGTCCCGCAGCACCATCTGCTGGAGGATCATCTCGAACCAGATGCCGGTGCTGGCGACGGAGGCGGCCTCCTGCCGGGTCAGCTCCTTGCGCTGCTCCTCGGTCATCTCGTTCCAGTAGGCCGTGCCGTAGAGGCTGTTCCACTCGGGGCTCTGGCCGTGGAAGTTCTTGTCGAGGGGGGTGTCCCAGTCCACCTCGGCGGCGGGGTCGTACGAGAGCCTGGCCGCGGACCGGAGCAGCCGCTCGGCGACGTCCGCGTCCGAGACGTCCCTGTCCTCGGCTCCGTCGTGGCCGTCCGGGCGAACGGTGCTGCTTGCCATGGTGCGGCTCCTTGGGTCGCGATCGACTCGGAGGCTTGTTAGACGTCCCGTCTAGCAAGCTTGTTAGACGGAACGTATAGCAAGGTGCCCGCCCGGGCCTACCCCTCGGTGAGGACTTGTTTCCGGAAGCTTTCCTCCCGGGTGCGCGAACGGGGCCGGAGCCGAGGCGGCTCCGGCCCCGTCAGGGGGGCGCGCGGTGTCAGAAGGTCAGGTTCCAGGCGTCGATCTTCCCGGTGTCCTGGCTCGCGTTGTCGTTCACACGCAGCTTCCAGACCCCGTTCGCCACCTCGGAGGAGGCGTTGACGGTGTACGTCTGGGCGATGTTGTCCGTGCCGCTCCCGGTCCGGTTGTGCAGCGTGTAGACGCTGCCGTCCGGGGCCACCAGGTCGACCTTCAGGTCACCGATGTACGTGTGCTTGACGTCCACGCCCACCTTGAGCGCGGCCGGCGCGTTGCCGGTCACGCCGCTGACCGTGATCGGGCTCTCGACCGTGGTGTTGTCGGGGACCGCCACGTCCGTCAGGTTCTCGAAGTACTTCCCGGGGGGCGGGGTCGAGCCGCCGACGGCCTTCAGGGCGTCGACCGCGCCCTCGCCGAAGAAGCCGTTCTTGGTCGCGGTGCCCTTGCAGCGGGTGTCCGACGGGCAGGCCCGGTCGGTCGCCTGGACGCCCAGCTGGTCCCGGATCTGCGCCGGGGTGAAGGACGGGTTCACGCTCGCGATCAGCGCCGCGACGCCGGCCACGTGCGGGGAGGCCATCGAGGTGCCGTTCATGTTCCCGTACTTGCCGCCCGGGAGCGTCGAGTAGACGCCCGAGGAGCCGTCGCCGCCGGGGGCCGCGATGTCGATCACGCCGTTGCCGAAGTTCGAGTACGAGGCCTTGGCGCCGCCGTTGCCCTGCGCGGCGACGGTCACGACGCCGGGCAGCTCGGTCGGGATGTCGATGCAGGCGTTGGTGATCGTGCGGGTGACCGGGGTCGAGTCGTTGGGGCTCGCCGTGTCGGTCGTCTTGTTCGCCAGGTCGTAGTTGGAGTTGCCGGCGGCGGCGACCTGGAGCGAGCCCTTGCCCTCGGCGTACTCCTGCGCCCGGCGGACGCCCTCGATGATGGCGGCCTGGTCCAGGTTGTCCGGGCAGTTGAACTGCCACGGGTCCGTGTAGTAGCTGTTGTTGGTGACCTTGAAGCCGTGGTCGCCGGCCCACATGAAGCCGCAGATCGTGTTCTCCGCGAAGAACAGCGTGCTGCCGGGCTCCGCGATGCGGACCGAGGATATCTTCACGCCCGGCGCGACGCCGATGACGCCCTTGCCGTTCTTGGCGGCCGCGATCGTGCCCGCCACGTGCGTGCCGTGGGTGTCGACGTCGCGCCAGGCGCCCGCCCGGGTGTCCGCCTTGCCGTAGGCGCAGGAGGCCGAGTCGGCGGCGTTGAAGTTGGGTGCGATGTCCTGGTGCCGGTCGTCCACGCCGGTGTCCAGGACGCCGACCTTCACCGACGCCGAACCGGTGGTGACGGCCCAGGCCTGGTCGGCCTTGATCTGCGTCATGTCCCAGCGGTTGGACTCCGTGAGCGTCGTCGTGGACTGCGACGGGTCGGCCGGGAGCGCCGGGGCGTAGGCGTCGGCCGGGACGTCGGACGTCCGGGTCGCGCCGACCTGCTGCACGCCGGAGACCGTGCGCATCGAGGAGGCGAACGACGCGGACGTCGAGTGCGCCACGATCACGCCGATCGCGTCGTAGGTCGCGAAGACCGAACCGCCCTTGGTGGCCACGGAGCCGGCCACGGCGGCGGTACCGCCGGGGGCCGTGATCACCAGGTACGCGCGCGTGCCCGCGGCCCAGGCTGCGGGAGCCGCCGCCTTCGCGGCGGTGGTGGCCGTGCTCGCCCCCGTCGAACGGGCCGCGACGGGCGCGGTGTCCGACGTTGCTGCGTGGGCGAGTCCGGCGGGGGTGGCGAGCGCCACGATCGTGCCGAGGGCCGCGACGGCGATGGCCGAGGATCTCGACCGGCCGGCCGTCCGGCCGGGTATGAGGGAAAACATTGCGTCCTCCGATGGCCCGGTGGCGCCTGTGGCGCGTGCCGGGCCCTGTGATGTGTGGGGTGGACGCAAGATCCCAGAATCGCTCCCCGGAAGGAAGTGTTCTGTCCGAGAAGCGTGTTCGCGTTACGTACTGTTGACCTATGGCGCCGGAAAGGCGGGATTTCCTGGACGGATGTCCCGCGGGGGAGGGAAGCGGAAGACGGCCTGCGCCCTCCGCTCCCGGGGCCCCGACCTCCCCTTCCAGGTCCGTACCAGCGGTTGTGTGAGGCAGGGCCCGGCGGCTACTTGAGGTACGGTCCGGCGGTGCCGATCCGGCCGGGCCCGTTCAGGACGTACACCCGCAGGTTGCCCTTTCCGGGCGCCGCGACCGTCAGGGTGCCGTTGGTGACGGTCCGGACGTCGCCGGTGACGGCGTCGGTGTACGTGCCGTCGGGGACGCCGGTGAAGGTGGCGCCGCCCGAGACCGTGACGAGCGCGAAGCTGTCCGTGCCCGCGTCGGTGTAGCGGCGCTTGAACGCCATGCCGCCCGAGACGCCCTCCGTGGAGTACTGGCCCGTCTGGAGCGCGGGGACCGCCCGGCGGATCTGGTTGAGCCGCTGCACGTGCCGGACCAGGGGCTGCTGGAGGGTGGTGGCGACGGTGCCGGACGCCGACGAGACCGCGGAGAAGTCGGAGGCGGTGACGGAGCCGGCGAGGTGCGCGCCGAAGTAGGCACGACCGGTGTCGGCGAGCGGGCAGGACGGCCCGCAGTCGATCTTCTTCCCCTTCTGGAACTCGATCTCGGAGCCGTAGTACAGCGTCGGGATGCCGCGGAAGGTCCACATCAGGGACATGTTCTCGGCCCAGGCGTCGGTGCCGCCCGCGTACCGCTCGTTCGACTTGTTGGGGCCGTAGTCGTGGCTGTCGACGTAGACGACGTTGTAGGTGGCGTCGTTGTAGCTGTCGTCGGAGTCCTTGCCGTTGGAGAAGGCGTTCTGCGCGTCGCCGAAGTTCATGTGCATGCGCATGTCGATGACGTGCATGCCGGAGAAGCGGCTGTGGTCGGGCGCGTGGTAGCTGTTGCCGTTCAGGAAGGCGTTGGTGGAGGTGGGCTGGTCGCCCGTGCCCCGCTGCTGCTCGTGGTCGTACATCTCCAGGGCGGCCCTGGTGTCGTCCAGGGCGTACTCCTTGCGCTCCTTCCAGGTGTAGAACTGCGCCGAGTGGTTCACCGAGCCGCGGTTCCACTTGTCGTTGACGAAGGCGGCGACCTCGCCGAAGACGAAGAAGTTCTTCGCGGCCTCCGCGCCGTGGCGCTGGGCCACCCGCTCCTGGATGGCGGGCAGGAAGCGGCGGTTCCAGGTGGTGCGGGGGATGTGCACGGCGGTGTCGACGCGGAAGCCGTCCACTCCCATGTCGATGTACTTGTCGTAGGCGCCGATCAGGTAGTTCTGGACGACCGGGTTCTCGGTGTTGAAATCGGCCAGGTCCTCGTGGATCCAGCAGGAACGGGAGTCCTCGCCCTCCCAGTTCCCGATCCAGCACCGGTGGTACAGGTCCTTGGGGAACATGCCGGACGTGGGGCTCGGCCACTGGCAGTTGTAGACGGTGTAGCCCTCGGCGCTCTTCCCGCCGGTCGGCTTCCCCCAGTTCACACAGGTGTTGCCGGTCGGCTCGGCCGTCGACCACAGGTCGCCGTTGTAGTACGACTTGCCGCTCTTCGGGTCGACCCTCAGGCCGTCGTACTCGAAGCCCGGCTGCTTCTCGTCGTAGTACCAGCTCCACTGGCTGTCCCGCACGCCGTACACGGTGGGCGTGAACAGGCCCTTGGCGCCCCAGCGGGAGGAGTGGTTGTAGACGACGTCCTGGTAGATCTTCATGCCCTTGGCGTGGGCGGCGTCGATCAGGTCCTGGTAGGAGGCGCCGGCCGACTCCAGGCGCGGGTCCACCTTGTAGAAGTCCCAGCCGTGGTAGCCGTGGTAGTCGTAGTCCGAGCGGTTGAGGACGACCGGGGTGACCCAGATCGCCGAGAAGCCGAGGGCCTTGACGTAGTCGAGCTTCTGGATCAGGCCCTTGAAGTCGCCCCGGAACATGGGGTCGTCGTTGGCCGCGTTGCCCGACTTGGCGTGCTGGCTGCCGCCCCGGTTGTTCGACGGGTCGCCGTCGTGGAAGCGGGCGGTGAGGACGAAGTAGATCGGGTCCTTGCGCGGGTCGGTGCCCAGGGGCTTGCCGTTCGCCGGGCCGGCCGGCTCGTCGCCGGTGGTCGCGGTGGCGGGGGAGGAGGCGGGGGAGACGTTCCCGGCGGCGTCCACGGCTCGCACCGTATAGGTGTAGGCGGTCCGTTCGGCCAGGCCGGTGTCGGAGAAGACCGTGGAGCCGACGTCGGTGACGAACGTGCCGCCGCTGCCGCCGGTACGGGTGACCTGGTACGCGGTGACGCCCCGGTCGTCGGTGGACGGGTTCCAGGCGAGCAGGACGGAGGTGCCGTCGGCCGTCGCGGTGAGGCCGGCGGGGGCGGTGGGCGCCTGGGTGTCGGGCGGGGTGGCGGCGCAGGGATCGGTGGCGTTCGCCGTCACCCCCCGGTTCCGGACGGTGGAGACGCCCGCGCCGAGGGCGTAGTCGGAGCCGCCGTTGTTGTCCCAGGTGCCGTTGCCGTTGTTGAAGGCGGCCTTGAGGCCGGTGGCCGTCCCGAGGTCGATCTCCCGCTTCCACCAGCCGGCGCAGGCGGCCTGCATGCCGACGCCGGGAGCGGTCGTCCAGGCGCCGCCGGTCGGCTGGTAGTGGACGTTGGCGGTGGACCAGCCGAGGGAGGCGGTGGAGTAGTAGACGGTGGCCGTGCGGGACTCGGCGGGCGGGGTGTCGGCGCAGGGGTCGGAGTGGGCGACGACGCCGTCCTTGACGGTGACGGAGCCCGTGCCGAGGGCGTAGTTCCGGCCGCCGTTGTTGTCCCAGGTGCCGCCGCCGTCGTTGAAGGTGGCCTGGAGGCCGGCGGCCGCGCCGAGACTGACGGTCTTCTTCACCCAGTCCGTACAGGCGGCCTCCATGGCGGTGCCGGGGACACTGGTCCAGGAGCCGCCGTCGGGCGCGTAATGGAGGTTGTACCGGGTCCAGTTCTTCGTCTTGGTCCAGTAGTAGACGGTCGCCGTGCTCTCGACGGCGGCGGCGACGGGGGCGGTGCGCGGGGAGGGGGTCTCGGGCGGTGCGGCGACGAGACCGACGAGGCCGGCGGCGGCGACCAGGGCGGCGACGGGGCGCGCCGGTGGCCGTGGGCGGGTGCGTGTCATCCGAATCTCCAGGCGGGGGACGCGCGTTCGGGCAGACCTCTGCCCGGGAAGGAGGGCGAAGCCTGTTGTAAACGCGATCGGAAAATTGCAGAAACATCTTGCGCTGGCCGGAAGTTACCGCCGGTCGTCCCTTGCGTAAAGGGTTTCGGCAGGGTGGGCCGCGCCCCGGTGGGCATGGCTGAGGCACCCGCGGCGTCCGCGGGCGAGAGTCCGCGCGTCTGTGCCCGGGGGTGCGGTGAGACTTTCCCACCCTCCTGTGCCTGCTTGCCCGAATGTGCGACCGGACCCCGATCAGGGGCGCGGCCAGGGGCGGCCCTCCAGGCGTTCGATGTCGCGGTTGAAACGTTCCAGGAAGGCGGCGAAGCGGGCGACGTCCTCGGGGGACCAGTGCTCCATCACGCGCTCCAGGCCCGCGACGTTCGAGGACCGGTCGGCCTCCAGGCGGCGTTCGCCCTCCTCCGTGATGCGGAACTTGCGGGCGATGCCGCCGTCCGGGTCGGGGATGCGCTCCACGACCCCGGCGCGCAGCATCGCGGCGGTCTGCCGGTTGAGGGTGGACGCGTCGAGTCCGAAGGCCTCGCTGAGCTGCCCGATGGACATCGGCCCGTGCATCCGGATGCGGCTCAGCAGGACGTACGCGCTGCGGTCGAGCTGACCGCCGCCCGCGCGGGAGCGGGGCGCGTACAGGTGCGCGTGCCGGCCGAGCAGCATGGTCTCGAACTCGACCAGGTGAGTGGGCTTGTCCACCGGCTTGTCCACCGGCTTGTCCACGGGCTTTTCCATGGGGGCATTCTCTCCTGCGGCGATGCGATGTGCATCGTACACAGTTTGTGTATTCAGCAATTAATGTGCATGATGCATATGCATCGTCGTGAAGACCCGAGGAGAAGAACACGTGGACGGCTCCAAGCCCGACGCCCGACCCGGAGGCGTCGTCGGCGTCCTCGCGCTCGCGGGCATCGTGGCCGCACTCATGCAGACCCTGGTGGTGCCGCTCATCGGCGACCTCCCGAAGCTGCTCGACACCACCGCGTCCAACGCCTCCTGGGTGATCACCGCCACCCTCCTCGCGGGCGCCGTCGCCACCCCCGTCGCCGGCCGCCTCGGCGACACCCTCGGCAAGCGCCGGGTCCTGCTCGCCTCCGTGGTCCCGCTCGTCGCCGGCTCGGTCGTCTGCGCGCTCGCCTCCTCCGTCGTCCCGATGATCGTCGGACGCGGCCTCCAGGGCCTCGGCATGGGCGTCGTCCCCCTCGGCATCAGCCTGCTGCGCGACATCCTGCCGCCGGAGAGGCTGGGCGGCTCCATCGCCCTCATGAGCGCCTCCATGGGCGTCGGCGGCGCCCTCGGCCTGCCCTTCTCCGCCGCCGTCGCCGAGAACGCCGACTGGCGCGTCCTCTTCTGGGTCGCCGCCGGCCTCAGCCTCCTCGTCGGCGTCCTGATCCTGCGCCTCGTCCCCGCCGGCCGTCGCGCCGCCGCCCCCGGCCGCTTCGACCTGCCCGGCGCCCTCGGCCTCGGCACCGGCCTCGTCGCCCTGCTGCTCGCCGTCTCCAAGGGCGCGAACTGGGGCTGGGGCAGCGCCACCACCCTCGGCCTCCTCGCCGCCGCGGTCGTCGTCCTGCTCGCCTGGGGCGCGTGGGAGCTGCGTACCCCCGACCCCCTCGTCGACCTGCGGGTCACCGCCCGCCCGGTCGTCCTCATGACCAACGCCGCCTCGGTCCTGGTCGGCTTCGCCATGTACGCGCAGTCCCTGGTCGTCCCCCAGCTCTTCCAGCTCCCCGAGGCCACCGGCTACGGCCTCGGCCAGTCGATGATGGCCATGGGTCTGTGGATGGCCCCGGCCGGCCTGATGATGATGGTCCTGGCCCCGCTCGGCGCCAAGCTCTCCGCCGCCCGCGGCCCCAAGGTCACCCTCTCCCTCGGCGCCCTCGTCATCTCCGCCGGCTACGGCTCCTCCCTCGCCCTGATGGGCTCCACCTGGGGCCTGCTCGCCGTCACCCTCGTCTGCAACACCGGCGTCGGACTCGCCTACGGCGCCATGCCGGCGCTCATCATGGGCGCGGTGCCGCAGGAGGAGACCGCCTCGGCCAACAGCTTCAACACCCTGATGCGCTCCATCGGCACCTCCGTCTCCGCCGCCGTCATCGGCGTCGTCCTCGCCCAGATGACCACCACCCTCGGCGGCCACGCGCTGCCCTCCGAGGACGGCTTCCGCGTCGCCATGCTCATCGGCTGCGGGGTCGGCCTCGTGGCCGCGGCCGTCGCCGCCCTCATCCCGGCCCGCCCCGTCGCCGGCCCCGCCGACGCGGCGGACGCGGGTACGGAGGGGAACGGGACCGCCGCCGTACGCGCCTCCGCCGGAGCCGGAGCCGAAGCCCCCGCCTGACCCGGGCGCCGGACGCCGGAGGGCCCCGCCGACCGTGCGCCACGGCCGGCGGGGCCCTCACGGCCGTCCGGGGATCACGCCCCCCGGCCGTCCGGGATCACGCCCCCCCGGCCGTCCGGGGATCACGCCCCTCGGACGGCCGGGGGATCACGCCTCTCGACCGTCCGGGAAGTACGCCTCCTCAGTCCTCCGCCTCCAGCGTGAACAGCGCCCCGTCCGGGTCCCGCACCACCGCGCGCCGCACGCCGCCGCCCGGCTCGCGCACCCCGCCCCACTCGCCGCCCGGCACCACGGACCCGCCGTGCTCCAGCGTGGCCGCCTCCGCCGCCGCCAGATCGGGCACCCGGAAGCGCACCAGCCAGCGCGGCCGCAGCTGCGGCCGGGGGGACGCGGATTCGACCGGGCCGCTGTTCAGCCGGGCGACGGCCTCGCCGCCGTGCCGCAGCACCACCCGGTCGTCCTCGTACGACACCTCGCAGCAGTCCGGACTGCCGTCCGCCCACTTGAGCACCCCGCCGTAGAACACGGCCGCGTCGAACGCGTTGCGGGTGTGCAGTTCCACCCAGGCCGGCGCCTTCCGCTCGCCGATCTCCCAGCGCGACACCCGCCGCCCCTCCCAGACCGCGAAGGCCGCGCCCTCCGGGTCGGTGGCGAGCGCCGCGCGGCCCCGGGGCGGGAACGCGACCGGTCCCACGCCGACGGTGCCGCCGCGCTCCCGGATCCGCGCGACCGCCGCGTCGGCGTCGTCGACGGCGAAGAACACCGTCCAGGCGACCGGCACCTGCATCTCCGCCGCCACCGCCGCGATCCCGGCCACCGGCACCCCGTCCCGCTCGCCCACCGCGTACGCGTCGCCGAGGGCTCCGCGGCGGAAGGTCCAGCCCAGCACGGCCCCGTAGAACCGCTCCGCCGTACCGAGATCCCGTGCGGACAGGTTCAGCCAGCAAGGGGCTCCCATGGCCTCTCCGGTCGTCGGTTCCGCCACCGGCGCCACCTCCTCGTCGTCCTGCGTCCAGAGCGCGTCCGTCCCGACCAGAGTGCCCCTGCGTCCGGAGTGCGCCGTGCGCCCCTTCCCCGTTCCGCCGGCCCCCATGCGCGGATTCACCCACGTGCCGCCGATCACCACCCGGCCGAGGAGGATATGGCTCAGCCGAGGGGGACACGGGACAGCTGAGGGGGACACGGGTCAGTGGACCGCGTGCGCCGCCCGGGCCGCGTAGGCGCGGACGTCCGCGTCGGGGTCGTCGGCCGCCCCGGCCAGCGCGGCCCGGGCCGCCGGATCGTCCCGGTGGGCGAGGAGCGAGAGGACGGCCGCCTTCCGCACGTCCGCGTTCCCGTCCGCGAGCACCGGAGCCAGGGCCGGCACGGCGAGGGCGGCCGGGGCCGCCCGGAGCGCGGTCGCCGCCCCGGCCCGCACCTGCCAGGCGGGGGCGCCGAGCGCGCCGGCGGCCCGCGCCGCGTACTCCGGCGGGCAGCCGGCGCCGGCCAGGGCGGCGAGGGCCGCGCCCCCGACCAGCGGATCGGCGTCGTCGAGCAGCGGCGCGAGCGGACCGGGCCGGGGGTCCCGCACGGCCGCGAGGTCCCGGGCCACCGCGACCCGCACCTCGCGCGCCGGATCGGCGGCGGCCCGCGCCAGCTCCTCGACCGCGTCCACCGAGACCAGGGCCCGGACGGCCCCGACCCGTACGTCCACCTCCGCGTCGGCGAGCGCCGCCGCGTACAGCGGGGCGTCCCCGAGCCGCAGCGCCCGCAGGACGTCGAGCGCGGCGGCCCGCACGGCCGGATCGGGCACCCCGAGGGCCTTCCGCAGCCCTTCCCCGAGCACCGGTTCCGCCGGCAGCACCTCGACCAGCTCGCGCAGGGCCACCGCCGCGGCGGCCCGCACCCGGGGCGAGCCGTCCCGCAGCCGTGCGGCGAGCGCCGGACCGGTCCCGGCCGGAGCGGTCTCCCCGAGCGCGGTGACGGCGGCGGCCCGCACCGCCGGATCGGCGTCCTCCAGGTACGGACCGAGCACGTCCAGACCGGGGGAGTCCTCGACGAGCCCGAGCAGTTCGAGCAGCCGGGGAGAGGTCGCCGTCGCCGCCGGGTCCTCCGCCTCCGGTCCCTTCACCCCCGTGAGAGCGGTGTCGGCCGGCCGGGCCGCCGGGACCGCCTCCCGGGGCCCCGCCGTGGCCACCGGCACCAGCTCCACCTCGCCCAGGTGCCGCTCCGGACCGCCCGGCGGCGCGAACTCCGGCACCGGCACCACGTACGGCTCCACCGGCCGCGCCGTGAACTCCATCGCCCCGGAGGGCGACTTGCGCAGGTCCAGGTGGTGCAGCCAGCCCTCGTCGTCCCGCTCCGGGTGGTCCAGCCGCTCGTGGTAGAGCCCCCACCGCGACTCCGTCCGCGCCAGCGAGGCCCGCGCCGCCATTTCCGCGCAGTCCCGGATGAACGACACCTCCGCGCACCGCATCAGCTCGTGGGCCGTGCGCGCCCCCATCCCGGCGATCTCCCGGGACATCCGGTCGAACGCCTCCACGGCCAGGGAGAGCTTCGCGCCCGTCTTCGGCGGCGCGACGTAGTCGTTGACGAACCGTCGCAGCTTGTACTCGACCTGCGGCTGCGGAGGGCCGGACGGGTTCCGCAGCGGCCGGTAGATCAACTCGTGCGCGTCCAGGACCTGCCGGGCGTCGAGCTCCCCCTCGTACGCCGTGTACTCCGCCGCGTCCTCGCCCGCCAGGTCGCCGAAGACGAACGCGCCGATCATGTAGTTGTGCGGTACGGAGGCCAGGTCGCCGGCCGCGTACAGCCGGGGCACGGTCGTCCGGGCGTGCGCGTCCACCCGTACCCCCGAGGCCGAATGGCCGCCGCACAGGCCGATCTCGGAGATGTGCATCTCGACGTCGTGCGTCCGGTAGTCGTGGCCGCGCCCCTCGTGGAACGTGCCCCGGGTGGGGCGCTCCGTGGTGTGCAGGATCGACTCGACCGCGCCGACGGTCTCCTCCGGAAGGTGGCTCAGCTTCAGGTACACGGGCCCCCGGTCCGAGGCGAGTTCGGCCGCGAACTCGGCCATCATCTGCCCCGACCAGTAGTCCGACTCCACGAACCGCTCGCCGTGCCGGTTCACCTGGTACCCGCCGAACGGGTTGGCGACGTAGGCGCACGCCGGCCCGTTGTAGTCCTTGATCAGCGGGTTCACCTGGAAGCACTCGATCCCGGTGAGCGCCGCGCCCGCGTGGTACGCCATCGCGTAGCCGTCGCCCGCGTTCGTCGGGTTCTCGTACGTGCCGTACAGATAGCCCGAGGCGGGCAGTCCGAGCCGCCCGCACGCGCCCGTCGCCAGGATCACGGCCCCGGCCCGTACGATCACGAACTCGCCCGTACGGGTGTGGAATCCGGCGACGCCGACGGCCCGCCCGTCGTCCGGGTGGGTGAGGACCCGGACCGGCATGACCCGGTTCTCGATCCGGATCCGCTCCCGCATCTCGCGCCGCCGCAGCTGCCGGTAGAGGACCTTCTTGACGTCCTTGCCCTCCGGCATCGGCAGCACGTACGAGCCGGACCGGTGCACCTGCCGGACCGCGTACTCGCCGTGCTCGTCCTTCTCGAACTTCACCCCGTACGACTCCAGGCGCTGGACCATCGCGAAGCCCCGGGTCGCCGTCTGCCGGACGGTGGACTGGTCGACCAGGCCGTCGTTGGCGCGGGTGATCTCGGCGACGTAGTCGTCCGGTTCGGCCCGGCCCGGCACGACCGCGTTGTTGACGCCGTCCATCCCCATGGCGAGGGCGCCGGAGTGCCGGACGTGCGCCTTCTCCAGGAGCAGCACGCGCGCCCCGCGTTCGGCGGCGGTCAGCGCGGCCATCGTGCCGGCGGTCCCGCCGCCGACGACCAGCACGTCGCAGGAGAGCTCGGTCGCGCCGGCGGGGTCGGGGACGGTCAGGGGGGTGTCCACGGGGGTGCCTTTCGGGGTGCGGAGGGGTCCGGGCGGGGCCGGCCGGGACGGATCGGTCAGAGGGAGTCGAGGACGCGACGGCGCAGCGCGGCCGTCGCGGGCGCGCGCAGGGCGTCCCGCGCACGGGGGTGCGGCACGTCCAGGACCTCGCCGGACGCGAACAGGGCGACCCGGTCGCCGAGGTGGAGCGCCTCGTCCACGTCGTGGGTGACGAAGACGACGGTCGCGCCCGTCCCGCGCAGGATCTCCACCAGGAGGTCCTGCATCCCGGCCCGGGTGTGCGCGTCGAGCGCGCCGAACGGCTCGTCCATCAGGACCGCGCGGGGCCGCCCGGCCAGGGCGCGGGCCAGCTGGACCCGCTGCCGCTGTCCGCCGGACAGCCGGTGCGGCAGCTTGAGGGCGTGTTCGGCGAGCCCGACCCGCTCCAGCCACTCCTCCGCCGAACGGCGCCGCTCGGCCCGGGGCACCCGGCGGATCGCGAGCGGCAGTTCCACGTTGGCGCGGACCGTCCGCCACGGCAGCAGGGCGTCGTGCTGGAAGACGAGCGCCCGGTCGGCGCCGGGCCCGCGCACCGGCTCCCCGTCCTGCGTGACCCGCCCCTCCAGGGGCGGCAGCAGCCCGTTCAGGCGCCGCAGCCGCTCGATGCACAGCACGTCGGAGTGCTCGGGAAGGCCGAGCCGGTGGGCCACCGGGCCGGGCGCCCCGACCGGCCCCACGGTCCGCACCTCGTTGGTGACCCGGCCGTGCTCGTGCAGGGTCTTGGCGAGCCCCTGGAGCCGGTCCAGGCCGTGCGGGTACTTCTCGCCGACCACCACCGTGCCGACCCCCGGCTGCCGGTCGACCAACTGCTCGCCGCGCAGCAGGTCCAGGGCCTGCCGCACGGTGTTCCGGCTGGCCCGGTAGTCGGCCGCGATGACGTCCTCCAGGGGGAGGACCCCGCCGGGGAAGCCGCCCGCCAGGATCTGGTGGCGCAGCAGGTCGGCGAGCTGCCGCGCCCGGTCCGCCCGGAGGCGCCGGCGGCGGGCGGCGGCGACGGGGCGGGCGGCGGGAGCGTGTTCGGCGGGCATGACACGGAACGTAGCGGCGGACGGGAGCCGGTGGTGTTGCCGCAACATTGCGCCACCTGACGCCCCCTCCGCACGCCCCTGACCAGCGGATACGCCGGAGGGGCGGGGAGTTCCGCCACCCGTCCGCCCACCACGTGGACGGTCGGCCGCCCACGATGCGGATCCCGGTCGGCCGGGCCGCGGGGGAGTAATGGGGTCGACGCGCCGGGACGTTCCCCGGAGGATCGGCGCATGAGCCTTCTCGTACACACCTTCGTACGCGGCGCCGACGGCGAACGCGTCCTCCTGGAAGACCCCCCGGGCGGCCGGCACCTGGCCGGATTCGAGAGCACCCGCGCCCGCCTGTGGGGCTCAGAGGCGGTCCGCGCCCTGGGCGCCCGGTTCTTCCCACGGCTCGACGGCTGCGACCTCACCGTGGAACGGGACGAGATCGACGCCTTCCTCGCCGAGTGCGAGACGCTGCGCCCCCACCTCGACCACCTCGCCGAACAGGGCGGCTACCGCGCCGACCACGTCGCCGAGCGGTTCGAGAACATCGTCGCCGCCGCGCTGCGCGCCAGGGCGGAGGGCGGCGGGGTCCTCGTCTGGTGACGGCGACGCACTCGTACAGGAGGGGGCGTGACCGGATACCGGAACCCGCGGTCCGGAGGCCTGTCTGCGCGGCTGCCTCTTCCGGCTCGAACAGCGCCGCGAACCGCGCGACGGGGAAGCCCTTCCCCGGCTCCCGGGGTGAGCGCCGGCCGCCCGGCCCCGGCGGAAGGCCGAGGTCGGGGCTCAGGGAGCGACCGTCTCCGTGGTGATCAGTTCGACGAGGCCCGGGAGACCGCCCTCGGCCAGGGCGCGACGCTGGCGGTCGGCCGAGGTGCCCTTCTGGAGCAGCCGGTGCAGCAGGGACGACACCTCACGGGTGTCGCCCGACTCGTCCAGGGCGGGCGTGATGTGTTCGAGCAGCGAGCACAGCACGTCGCCCGCCCGGCGCGACCGCCCCTCCGGGTCCACGAGCAGACCGCTGAGACCGTGCCGGGCGGCGTGCCAGTTGGACGCCTGGAGGAGCTCGGGCGAGCAGTCGGGGAGCGGCGCCCCGGCCTTCTCCTCGTCGATCGCGGTGGCGACGAGCGCCCGCACGATCCCGGCGAACATGACCGCCTCGTCGGCGCGCAGCTGCACGTCGGCGCAGCGCACCTCGACCGTGGGATACCGGTCGGACAGACGGGCCTGCCAGTACAGCTGACCGGTGTCGGTGATGATGCCGGTGTCGAGCAGCGACCGCACGCGCTCCTCGTGGTCCGCGAGCGAGGTGAAGCGCGGCGGCGGGCCGCTGACCGGCCACCGGCCGAAGATCACCGTGCGCCAGCTGGCGAACCCGGTGTCGCCGCCGTCCCACAGGGGGGAGTTCGCGGACATGGCCACCAGGACCGGCAGCCAGACCCGGATGCGGCTCAGGACGGCGACGCCCATCTCGCGGTCCGGCACGGCCGCGTGCACGTGCATCCCGTTGACCAGCTGCTCCGCCACGAGCTGCGGGGCCTGGGAGGACATCGCCAGATAGCGGGCCTTGCGGGTGACCGGCACGGGCGCCGTCTCCCGGTAGGGGGCCGTCGCGCAGGCGGCGAGCAGGCAGCCGCTCTTCTCCGCCGCCATGCCCAGCGCGTGCCGCAGGCGCAGCAGGTGGCCGCCGACCTCCTCCAGGTCCGTGCACACCGGCGTCGCGACCTCCACCTGCGCCTGGAGCAGCTCCGACTGCACCTCGGAACCCTCGACGAGGGGCTGCAGTCCGGCGGACGCGCGCACCTGGTCCCCGAGCGGCACCGGAAGGCATGTGTCCGGATCGAGCAGCAAGTACTCTTCCTCGACCCCAATAGTGATCATGCCTCCCCGACTACCCCCGATCGGCCGGGGGAATCGGTCCTGCGGCATCCCTTTTCCGCAGGTCACGCGGGCGATACCGACCGGCTGCGGACGGTGAGGGAACACGCCGGCCCGCGCCGCCCGCCGCACCGCCCGGCTGCGGACCGCGAGGGGGAGCCCCCTCAGAGGCCCAGATGCCGCTGCATCCAGTCGGCGGCGGCCCGCCGGAACAGCCGCCGGTTGTCCGCCCGCCGGAACTCGTGCCCCTCGTCGCGCAGCGTGAGCATCTCCGCCGGCAGGCCCCGCTCCCGCGCGGCCCGCACCATCTGCTCCGACTCGCCCGGCGGGACGTTCGTGTCGTGCTCGCCGTGCACCGCGAGCAGCGGCACGCGCAGCGCGTCGACCCGGCTCATGGGGGACAGGGAGCGCAGCAGCTCCCGGTCGCGCACCGGATGCCCGTACTTGTGGGCCGCCGACTCGGCGATCCACGGCTCCGTCCCCGCGAAGAACGTCGAGAGGTCCGACATCCCGCACACCGCGACCCCGGTGCGGAACAGCTCCGGATGCCACACGAGGGACGCCATCGTCAGATAGCCGCCGTACGAGCGCCCCATCACCGCGAGGCGCGTCGGATCGGCCAGGCCTTCCAGGACCACGTGCGCCGCGCAGTCGGCCACGTCGTCGATCGCCGCGAACCGCCCCGTACCGAGGTCGGCGTCCACGAACGGCCTGCCCCAGCCGGACGAGCCGCGCACGTCGGGCGCGAAGACGTCCAGGCCCCGGCCGAGCAGCTCGTGGTACAGCGGGTCGAACACCGGCCGCTCCTGCTCCTCCGGCCCGCCGTGCAGATGGATCACGCACGGGCCCGGGCGCCCGGCGTCGCGCCCGGGCGCCCGGTAGTACCAGCCGCCCAGGCGCAGCCCGTCCCGGGCCGTCGGCCGCAGCGGCACGGGCCGTACGGGCGGCCTCCCCGGGGGCACGGCGTCCTCGTCCCGCGAGGACCACGGCGTGCGGGCCGACAGCGTCCCGGCCCCGGGAGGCGCCCACCACACGCCAGGGCGGCGCTGCGAGCCCGACAGGGCGAGGACCATGCCGCCCGGTCCGGCCCGGGTGATCCGGGTGACCACCTCGTGCGGCAGCGGCACCTCCCGGGGCCGGGCCGCCGTGGACAGGCTCAGGGCCTCCAGCTCGCTCGCGCCCCGCACGTTCCACGCGAGCGCGGCCGTGCGTCCGTCCTCGGCGAACGCGAGGAGTTCGAGGTCGCTGTCCTCGCGCTCGGCCACCACGGACAGGCCGACGCGCCCGCCGTCCTCGTCGAGCGTCGCCGCCAGGAGTGCCGCGAACCGCCGCTCGTGGTCGCTGCGCAGCCACAGGGTGCGGCCGTCCTGCGAGAACCGGCCGATCCAGGGGTCCCCGTCGCCGACCCGCAGGACGGACCCGGTCGTGAGGTCGGCGGTGCGCACCACCACCGCCTCCCGCCGGCCGCGCGGACCCCGGCGCACCAGGGCGAACCGCCCGTCCTGGTCGACGTCGCACACCCGCAGCGTCGCGGCCCCCGACTCGGCGGCGACGAGCACGGGCGATCCGAGCCCGGAGGGGTCGACCAGGTACGCGGTGAGCCGGTCCTGCGCCCCGCCGTCCAGGCCGCCCTCCTCGTGGACGGGTGCGTCCGACGCGCGGTCCGGTGCACCGGGTTCGTGAACCGGGCCCTCCGGCCCGTGCCCCGGCCCGCCGCCGTCCGGTCCCACCTCCCCGTGCCCCGCGCCGCCCAGCAGCGTGGCAGGGCCGTCGCGCTCCGCCCAGCCCGCGGGCAGGTCCCCGAACGCCGTCCCGTGGTCCGGGGCGGACGGCTCCGGAAGGACCGCGCGGACCGTGGGGCCCGTCGGGGGAGGCGGCTCGGCCACCGTGACCGCCACGGCCGAGCCGTCCCGCGTCCAGCAGCCCAGATAGGCGGAGCTGCCCGCGTCCGCGCCCGCCACGATCCGGCGGCCGGTGCCGTCCGGCCGTACGCACAGGACGCGGGTGTGCTCGCCGCCCCCCGGGGCGACCGTGTAGGCGATCCAGCGCCCGTCGGGGGACCAGGACACCTCCGTGACCGGGTCGGGGTCCGCGTCGAGGAGGTGGATCTCCGTGCCGTTCACGGCCCCGGTCCACAGCTGGGGGACGCCCGTCCGGTCGCAGATGAACGCCACCCACTCGCCCGTGGGGTCCGCGGACGGGTACCAGCAGCCGTGCGCCACCAGCGGCCGGGGCGTGTCGCGGGCCCCGGCCGCGTCGGCCAGCGGCACCGGCACGGGCGCCGCCGACATCGCCCCGATCAGTCGATCCCGTGCGTCTGCAGCCATATCTCCAGCAACGCCACGTGCCACAGGGCGTTCGCTCCTCGCTTCGTCCGGTGGTGGTCGGGGGCGGAGAGCAGCTCGGCGACGTACTCGTCCCGGAAGACGCCCCGCGCGCGTGCCTCCGGCGCGGACAGCGCCTGACGCACCCGTTCGAGGACGGGCCCCGCCATGTGGCGGATGGCCGGCACCGGGAAGTAGCCCTTGGGCCGGTCCACGACCTCGCGCGGCAGCACCTTGCGGCCCGCGTCCTTCAGGACGCCCTTGCCGCCCTGGGCCAGCTTCAGCTCCGGCGGGCAGGCCGCCGCCAGCTCGACCAGCTCGTGGTCCAGGAACGGCACCCGGGCCTCCAGGCCCCAGTCCATGGTCATGTTGTCCACGCGCTTGACCGGGTCGTCGACGAGCATGACGTGGGTGTCGAGCCGCAGCGCCGCGTCGAGCGCGGTCTCGGCCCCCGGCGCGGCCATGTGCTCGTGGACGAACCGGCCGGACTCGTCGTGGCCGGTCAGCAGGTGCGGCTGCAGGATCCGGGCGAAGTCGGAGTGCGGACGGTCGAAGTACACCTCCGCGTACCGCTCCGGCTCCCGCTCGCGCGGCACGGACGCCAGGTCCGGGTACCAGTGGTAGCCGGCGAACACCTCGTCGGCGCCCTGGCCGCTCTGGACCACGCTCACCTCCTTGGAGACCAGCTCCGAAAGCAGGTGGAACGCCACCACGTCATGGCTGATCATGGGCTCGCTCATGGCCAGGACCGCGCTGTCCAGGGCGGTCGACACCCGGTCCGAGGGGACCATCAGCTGGTGGTGCTCGGTGTCGTAGCGCCGGGCGATCAGATCGGAGTACGCGAACTCGTCGCCCTCCTCGCCGCCCTCCGACTCGAACCCGACGCTGAACGTCGCCAGGTCCCGCTGGCCCTCCTCGGCGAGCAGCGCCACGATCAGGGACGAGTCGAGGCCGCCGGAGAGCAGCACGCCGACCGGCACGTCGGCGACCATCCGGCGGCGCACCGCCGTCCGCAGCGCGTCCAGGACCGCGTCGCGCCAGTCGGCCGCGTCCATGCCCGCGTACTCGGCACGGCGGGTGTACGACGGCTGCCAGTAGACCCGGTCGCGGTACGTGCCGTCCGGCTCCACCACGCGCACCGTGGCGGGCGGCAGCTTGCGCACCCCGTTGAGGACGGTGCGCGGGGCCGCCACCGTGGCGTGCCAGCTCAGGTACTGGTGCAGGGCCACCGGGTCCAGGGACGTGTCGACGCCGCCGCCCGCGAGCAGCGCGGGCAGGGTGGAGGCGAACCGCAGCCGGCCGGGGGCGTGGGACAGGTACAGGGGCTTGATGCCCAGCCGGTCGCGGGCCAGGACGAGCCGGCCGGTGTCGTTCTCCACGATGGCGAACGCGAACATGCCCTTGAAGCGGTCGACGCAGTCGACGCCCCACTGATGGTACGCCTTGAGGACCACCTCGGTGTCCGAGGTGGAGAAGAACCGGTGCCCCAGGGTCTCCAGCTCCCGCCGGAGCTCCTGGTAGTTGTACACGCACCCGTTGAACACGCCCGTGAGCCGGGCCTCGGCGTCCGCCATCGGCTGGGCGCCGCGCTCGGACAGATCGATGATCTTGAGCCGGCGGTGCCCCAGGGCCACCGGGCCCTGCGACCAGACGCCCCGGCCGTCGGGGCCCCGGGCCGCCAGGCGATCGGTCATGCGCTCGACCGCGGCCACGTCGGGCCGCCGGTCGTCGAAACGTATCTCACCGCTCAGACCGCACATGTCACATCCGTCCGTCGTTCCCCCGCCGCCCCCGGCGCGTCCGGGGCCTCGCAGCCCTCCTCGACCTCATGTGCATCGCTCACTGCAGACTCCTCGAAGACAGGGAGCAGGCGTCCGCGCGCCCCTCGGTACGGAGCACACGGCGACCCGCTCCGTATCGCGAGTGCCCGGCAGGGCCGGGATCATGCCTTCCGGAGCGTCACGCCGCGTACACCCTCCGTCCTCGCCACCTGGGGTTTTTGTCCCATTCGGCGGGGCAGTCGAAGCAGCATGGACCACTCACAAGCACCCGTGCTCGACGCGCTGGCCGCCTATCACGCGGAGAACCAGACCCCCTTCACCCCGCCCGGCCACAAGCAGGGCCGCGGCGCGGACGCCCGCGTGCGCGCGGTCCTCGGCGACGCCGTCTTCCGGTCCGACGTGCTGGCCACCAGCGGTCTGGACGACCGCACGTCGTCCAGGGGCGTCGTGGAGAAGGCGCAGGAGCTGATGGCGGACGCCGTCGGCGCGGAGCACACCTTCTTCTCGACCTGCGGCAGCTCGCTCTCGGTCAAGGCCGCCATGCTGTCCGTCGCCGGACCCCACGAGAAGCTCCTGGTGGGACGGGACGCGCACAAGTCCGTGGTGTCCGGTCTCGTCCTCGCCGGGATCGTGCCGGTCTGGGTGGACCCCCAGTGGGACGCCGGACTCCACCTCGCCCACCCGCCGTCCGCCGACGCCTTCCGCGCCGCCTTCGCCGAGCATCCGGACGCCCGGGGCGCCCTGGTCACCACACCGACCCCGTACGGCACCTGCTCCGACCTGTCCGCCATCGCCGAGGCCTGCCACGAACACGGCGTGCCGCTCATCGTCGACGAGGCGTGGGGCGCCCACCTGCCGTTCCACCCGGACCTGCCGACCTGGGCCATGGACGCCGGCGCGGACGTGTGCGTGACCTCCGTGCACAAGATGGGCTCCGGCCTCGAACAGGGCTCGGTCTTCCACCTCCAGGGCGACCTGATCGATCCCGAGGTCCTCAAGAACCGCGAGGACCTCCTGGGCACCACCAGCCCCTCCGTCCTCATGTACGCGGCCCTCGACGGCTGGCGCCGCCAGATGGTCCAGCACGGCCACGCCCTCTACGACGACGCGCTCTCCCTGGCCAAGACGGTACGGACGCGGATCGACGGCTTCGACGGCATGCGCGTCCACGGGCGCGACGACTTCTGCGGCCCCGGCCGCGCGGCCGACCTCGACCCCCTCCAGGTCATCGTGGACGTCACCGGCCTCGACACCACCGGCTACCGCGTCGCCGACTGGATCCGCGAGCGCCACCACGTCAACTTGCACCTGTCCGACCACCGCCGCACCAGCGCCCAGCTCACCCACGCGGACGACATCCACAGCGCCCAGCTCCTGCTGGACGCCCTGCGCGACGCCGCCGCGCACGCCGACGAGCTGCGCCCCGCGCCCCGGGTGGAGGTCCCCGACCCGGCGGACCTGCGCCTGGAGCAGGTGATGCTGCCGCGCGACGCCTTCTTCGGGCGGGTCGAGCAGGTGCCCCTGGAGAAGGCCGTCGGACGGGTGGCCGCCGAGATGCTCACGCCCTATCCGCCCGGCATCCCCGCCGCCCTGCCCGGCGAGAGGCTGAACGCCGAGGTCCTCCAGTACCTGCGCAGCGGCGTCGAGGCCGGAATGGTCGTACCGGACGCGGCCGACACGGAGGTCAGGACCGTACGCGTGACCGTCGAGGACTGACACCCTCCGCCTCCCCCGGCGCCGGGGGAGGCGGGATGACCGTCACAGTCCCGCGGCGGCCTTCTCCCGGAAGCGGTCCCAGGCCCGCTCCGGCACGTCGGGCCGCAGCAGCACGTCCACCGCCGTGCAGGCGAGCGCCTCGGCCGCCGCCAGCATCGCCCGCCGCGCCCGCGGCCCGGCGGCCGCCTCCGCGAACTCCGGCGTGTGGTCCGAACCGTCCGCGCCCATGATCGCGAGGAACGGGTGGATCGCGGGCACGCGCGTACTGACGTTCCCGATGTCCGACGATCCCAGGTAGACGCCCGCCACGGGCTCCGACAGCGTGATCCCCGACCGCTCCAGGTGCCCGGCGAAGAGACCGGAGAGCACGTCGTTGTCCCGGAAGTGCTCGTAGCGGCCGGCCGCGTCGGTCACCTCCACCGTCGTCCCGGTGGCGAGGGCCACGCCCCGGGCGCACGTGCGCAGCTCCTCCACCAGCTCCTCCAGGGCGGCCGTGGTCCCGCCGCGCAGCCCGAAGAGGCCTTCCGCGTACTCGGGGACGATGTTCGTGGCCCGGCCCCCGTCCGTGACGATCCCCTGGACGTGCGACCCGGACGGCAGGCGCTTGTGCAGCACGCCGAGCGCGTTGAACAGCTGGATCAGGGCGCCGAGCGCGTCGATCCCCTCCGTGGGGCTGCCCGTCGGATGCGCGGCCCGCCCGTGGAACCCCACCCTGATCTGCGCGCTGGCCGTCAGCGGGGCCCACCTCCAGTCGTACACGCCGGGATGGAACATCAGCGCCGCGTCCACCCCCTCGAACAGGCCCGCCGCCACCTCCGCGACCTTCCCGCCGCCGCGTTCCTCGGCCGGGGCCCCGACCGCGAGCAGCGTCCCCCCGGTCCCGTCCCCGCCCTCACCGAGCGCCGCCCGCGCGGCGAGCGCCGCGCCGAGCCCGGCCGCCGCGATCAGGTTGTGCCCGCAGGCGTGGCCGAGCAGCGGCAGCGCGTCGTACTCCATCAGCAGGGCGACACACGGCCTCCCGCCCGCCGTGCCCCCTTCGCCTCCTCCACTGCCGCCCGCGCGCGCGGCGAAGGCGGTCGGCAGCCCCGCCACGCCGCGCTCCACCCGGAACCCCTCCCGTTCCAGCTCGTCCGCGAGGAGCCGGGACGCCCCGTGCTCCTCGTAGGCCGTCTCGGGTTCGCGGTGCAACGCGAGGCCCACGTCCCAGAGGCGGTCCGCCCGGGCGGCCACCTCCTCCCGGACGCGGGCGTACACGGACTCCGGGTCACGGGCCTCGGGAGCGCGTGCTTCCGGGGTGCGGGACATGGGGCCTCCTCCGATGCGAACGGTCGCCGACACCCCGCGTCTTCCACGTCCGGCGCGCACGATGCCCGGAGCGGCCGCTTCGTCTCCGGAGCCCCGGAACGCGCACGTACATCCCCGCGGGACGGGTAGGAGCGGCGGACACGAGCATGCACCGAGGACGGGAGAGGCGTGTCCGAATCGAAGACCCGGGCGGGCGACTGGTGCCGGCGCCGGTGGCACACCGTCCGCACGTCCCTCGAGGAGGCGGTACGGGGACCCGGCGAGGCCCGCGACGGAGTGCTGCTCCTGGTCAAGGGGGCCGCCGCCGCGACCGTGGCCTGGTGCCTCTCCTCGTGGCTGCTGCCCGTGAACGTCACGGCGTTCGCCCCGTTCACGGCGCTCCTCGCCCTCCAGGCGACGGTCTACCGCTCGGTGTGGGAATCGGCCCAGTACCTGGGCGCGATGGCGGTCGGCACGGCGGTGGCGGCGGGGTTCGGCAGCACCGTCGGCGTCCACGCCTGGACCCTCTGCGTCCTGGTCTTCGTCGCCCTCGGGGTGGCCCGCCTCCGCCTCCTCGGAGGGCAGGGCGCCCAGATCCCGGTGGTGGCCCTCTTCGCCTTCGCGGGCGGCGGCGGACGGGTCGACTACATCGGCCATCTGGTCGCGTCCGCCGCCATCGGGGTGTGCTGCGGCCTCGCCGCCCACTTCGCCGTCGCTCCCCCGCCGCACACGGACACGGCACGGCGCCGGGTCGAGGAGCTGACCGCCCGCACGCAGACCCTCCTGCGCGACCTGGCCGGAACCGCCGAGCGGAAGACGGCCGGCGAGGACGTACGGGGGGAGGACTGGCCGCGCCGCTGCGAGGAGCTGGCCGCACAGGCGGCGGACGCGCGCTCCGTGCTCGAAAGGGAGCAGGAGAACGCCAGGCTCAACCCCCGCCGTCCCTGGAACAGCGCCCAGGCGTCCCTCCGGCGCTGCCACGAGACCATCGGCATGATCGAGCGCATCGGCACCCACGTCCGCTCCATCGGCCGTGCCCTGACGTACGAGCCCCGGACCCCCGAGCCGTCCGGGCCCCGGCGTGCCTTCGAGGCGTCCGTCTCGGCGGACTTCGCCGCCTCCTACGCCGAACTGCTGCACGCCACCGCCGAAGGGCTCGAATGCCTCGCCCCGCCCCGGGGACCGGACGACCCCGCCCGGCTCCGCCGCCGCGTCGAGGAGGCCGAGCGCCGCTACGAGGAGGTGGTGACCACCGCCCGGTCCGGCCGGGAGGGGGAGTGGCCCGTGCACGGCACGGTCCTCGTGGAGGCGGCGCGCATCCTGGAGGAGATCAGGCACACGTCGGACCTCGTCGCCGACACGCGCGGCTGAGACGCCGACACGCACGGCCGATGCGCCAGTCCGCGCGACCGGCCCGTCGGCCTCTGCCGCCAGGAACGCACGGCCGGTCCCCGCACCCCTGTGACAGGCCTGTTACCGGAAGGGTGGCTTCCGTCACAGGCGGGGCGGGGAGGGGCTGATCAACTCTCCCCATGCGCCGCACCCTTCTCCCCGCCGCCTTCCTTCCCGCCATCGGCCTGCTGCTGCTCACGGCCTGCGGGACCGAACGACAGGGGACCGCCACCGACGCGAGCCCTTCCGCCGCGCAGGACTGCGGGGACGGGACGGGCACCGGGACGGCCGGCGCCGGGACGGGCTCGCCGGACGGCGAGGAGGTCGTGATCGTCGGTACGGGCACGAAACCCTTTGCCGGCCGGACCCGCCCCTGCGCCACGTACTCCGTCACCAACCGCGGGACCGAGCCCCTCACCTACACGGTCACGCTCCAGTTCCTGTCGGCGGAGACGGGCACCGGTCTCGCGATGCCGCAGGAGACCGTCCGGGACGTCGCCCCCGGCCGGACCGTGCGCCGCACCGTCGTCCCCGACGACATCCATCCGGACGCGGAGACGGGGCAGGTGCGCGCGAAGGTCCTCACGGTGCGGAGCGTCCCGGTGGCCGAGGAGCCCTCCCGGGGAGGCACCTGCCCGCCCACGGGCGTGCGCGTGTACGCCGACGACGGCGACGCCGCCATGGGCCTGCGCGTCGTCGGTCTCCACCTGGAGAACTGCGGCACCCGGCCGTACCGCATCGAGGGCCACCCCCGCGTCGAGGTCCTGGACGAGGCCCACGACCGGGTCGACGGCGTGGCGGTCCTCAAGGGGGGTGACGCGATCGCGTCCGGTACCGGGGCCGACGGCGCCCCCGAGCGGCTGGTCCTCGCGCCGGGCGAGCGCGCCCAGGCGGGTCTGGTCTGGCGCAACACCGTGGACGGCGTGACCGACGGCCCCGTGAACGCCCCCTACGCGCGCGTGTGGGCGCAGCCCGGCGCCGCCCCGGTGATGGTGACCCCCGAATTCGACCTGGGGACGACGGGGAAGCTCGGCGTCGGCCCCTGGAAGAAGGCGAGGAAGGAGCAGAAGGGGGCGGGAGAGGCGAGGCCCGGCGGACGTCAGCGGGACGACAGCGGGACGTGAGCGGCGGACGGCAGGCTGATCCGGGCCGGCGGACCGGGACGGCTCCCGGCACGCGCCGCTCCGGGCCCGCCCGGACGGAGGGGGACGGGACCCGACCGGGCCGGACCCGGAGCGAGCCGTGGGGATCGCCCCGGGCCCCGCCCGGGTCGGAACCGTGCCGTGTCCCGGCCGCCCCCCAAAACAGCCGCCCTCCCCGGCGGCCCCGCCCGGTCGGAACCGTGCCGTGTCCCGGCCGCCCCCCAACAGCCGCCCTCCCCGGCGGCCCAGTCCCCGGCGGCCGTCCCCGGCAGCCCTCAGCTCGTGACCGTGACCATCGTGGCCGCCATGACCGCGACCATCGCCGCCTGCATGTCGCGGATCGCGCGGCGCACGTCCTCGGCCGCCCACTGACCGGCCGCGATCTCCTCCAGGCGCGGGGCGATCTCCCTGCGCGGCACGTCGGGAAAGGCCACGCGGTGCAGCTTCGCCCCGTGCACGAGGGCGAGGAGGCCCGCCGTGCGCGTGTCGGGCTCGGCGCCGCCGAGGACCACGGCCCCCAGCCGGTCCCGCAGCTCGCGCTCCACGGAGCCGTCCGCCTCCGGGTAGCGGGTGACGGGGAAGAGCCCCAGGACCCTGCGCTGCTCGGCCCGGACGAGCCCCCGCCCCTGCAGGCTCTCGGTCGTGGCCTTCACGGCCCTGGGGCAGTCCTTCGTCAGCCACTCCGTGGCCTTCGGGGCCCGCCTCCTCCGCCCCGCCCACTCGGTGATCAGCCGCAGCCGCTCGTCGAGGAGCGGGACGTCCGTGGGCGTCTTGTCCGCCACCCGGAGGCGTCCCCCGTCGACCGCCACGCGCCCGGCCAGGACGAGGTCGAGCAGGAGGCCGCCGGCGACGGCCCACGCGGCGGACTGCTTCTCCTTCGCGGCACCCGACCCGTCGTCGAGCGAGAGCAGCATGATCTCCTCCGCGAGCGTGACCGTCACCCGGTACCTCCTGCTGTCGTACGTTCCCGGCGCCCGTTCTTCCGGCCGGCCGTCTTCTCGCACGGAAGGACGGCGGAACGTTTCCCCCTGGTTCCCGTCGTGGAGGGCCGTCGTTGGTCTGGACCTCCCGGGCGCGGGACGCCAAGCTCTCCGTATGGACTTGGAGCTGAGGCACCTCAAGACGATCCGGGCCATCGCGGACGCGGGGAGTCTCACCCGCGCCGCCACCGCGCTCGGCCTCGCGCAGCCCGCCCTCAGCGCCCAGCTCAAGCGGATCGAACGCGCCCTGGGCGGCGAGCTGTTCGAGCGGGGCCGGGAGGGCGTGCGGACCACGGCCCTCGGCGACCTCGTCCTGGAACGCGCCCGCGTGGTGCTGCCCGCCGTGTGCGAACTCCAGGAGGAGGCGGTGCGGTTCGCCCGGGACGGGGCGGAGGGCTACCGGCTCGGCGGCACGCACGGCCCGCTGCTCGGCGGCCTCGTCGACCGGATCGCCCGCACCGACCCCGGGGCGCCGGTCACGACGTACACCTCCTGGTCGGAGCGGGAGATCGCCGGCGGGGTGGTCGCGGGCCGGCTCGACTTCGCCCTCGTCGGGGTCTGCGGCGAGAGCGGCCCGCCCGAGGCGGGCCGGCTCGCCTGGACGGAGGTCGCCCGCGATCCGGTCTACGTGATGCTGGCCGCCGACCACCCGCTGGCGCCCCGCGCCGAGATCGACCTGGCCGAACTGGCGGCGGAGGCCTGGACCGACGTGCCGGGCGACGGCTGTTTCGGCGACTGCTTCGCCGCCGCGTGCGTACGCGCCGGGTTCACCCCGGCCTGCGTGTACGAGACGGACACCGCCTCCTGTGTGCACCTGGTCCAGGTCGGCCGGGCCGTCGGCCTGTGCCGGGCCACCTTCCCCGTCACCCCCGGCCTCGTGACCCGGCCCCTCGCCGGCGCGCCGCTGATCTGGCGCCACCTGCTCGGCTGGCACCCCGAGGGCCGGGCCGCCGGCCGCGCCGCCGCCGTACTGCACCACACCAGGGCCGCCCACGAGGAGGCCCTGGCCCGCAGCGCCGGCCGCACGACGACCCCGGCGCCCCGCGAGGGCACCCCGCGCTGACGCGCACCCGAACCCCCGTCCGTACCGCCCCTTCGGCCCCCGCCCATAACGCCGTGGCAGGGGCCGACTGGCAACTGCCGTCTCCCCGGCGGGATCCCTACGGTTTCAGCAGATCCCCCACCGCCAACCGAGGAGACTCCCCATGCTCCGACGACACGCCCGCACGGCGTGTACCGTGCTGGCCGCCGCCGGCCTGGCACTGGCCGGCCTCCAGGCCGGTTCCGCCACCGCGGCGCCGCACGACAAGGACCGCGCCCCCACCGTCAGAACGGCCGCCGACGCCCTCGGCGCCGCCTCGGCCCAGCCCGAACTCCTCCGCGCCATGCAGCGCGACCTGGGTCTCACCCGCGCCCAGGCCGAGAACCGGCTCGCCAACGAGGCCGAGGCCGGGGCCCGCGCCGCCGGGCTCCGCCTGGACCTGGGCGGCGCCTTCGCCGGCGCCTGGGTGGACGGTGCCGAGTCCGGCACCCTGACCGTGGCCACCACCCGCGCCGCTGACGCCGCCGCGATCCGCGCCGCGGGCGCGCACGCCGAGGTCGTGACGCACGGTCTGAGCGCCCTGGAGCGGGCCAAGGAGGCCCTGGACCGGGCCGCCACCGCCGACGTGCCCGTCCGCTACGTCGACGTCCGGGCCAACGTCCTCGTCGTCGAGGAGGCGCGCGCCGGGGCCGGCGCGCGGCTCGTCGCCGCCACCGGCGTCCCCCGTGACCTCGTGAAGGTGGTCCGCACCGCCGAGGCGCCCCGCCCGCTGTACGACCTCCGGGGCGGCGACGCGTACTACATGAACGGCAGCGGGCGCTGCTCCGTCGGCTTCCCGATCACCAAGGGCACCACGCAGGGCTTCGCCACGGCCGGCCACTGCGGTCGCGCCGGCACCTCCACCAGCGGCTACAACCAGGTCGCCCAGGGCAGCTTCCAGGCCTCGGTCTTCCCCGGCAGCGACATGGCCTGGGTCGCCACCAACTCCAACTGGACCGCCACCCCGTACGTGAAGGGCGCGGGCGGCGCCAACGTCCAGGTGACCGGCTCGGTCCTGCAGCCCGTCGGCTCCTCCGTCTGCCGCTCCGGCTCGACCACCGGCTGGCACTGCGGCACCGTGCAGCAGCACAACACCAGCGTCACCTACCCCGAGGGCACCATCTCGGGCGTCACCCGCACGACGGTCTGCGCCGAGCCCGGCGACTCCGGCGGCTCGTACATCTCCGGCAGCCAGGCCCAGGGCGTGACCTCGGGCGGCTCCGGCAACTGCTCCAGCGGCGGCACGACCTTCTTCCAGCCGCTGAACCCGATCCTCCAGAACTACGGCCTGACCCTGAAGACCACCACCGACCCGGGCCCGGGTCCCGGCCCCGAGCCGGAGCCGGGCGGCACCTGGGCGGCCGGCAAGGTCTACAAGGCCGGTGACACCGTCACCTACGGCGGCTCCACCTACCGCTGCCTCCAGGGCCACCAGGCCCAGACCGGCTGGGAACCGTCCAACGTCCCCGCCCTGTGGCAGCGCGTCTGACACGGGGTCCGTCCTCGCGGTGACCGGGGGTGCCGCGGCTCCGAGGGGGTGCCGAGGCACCCCCTCCTCGCGTTCCCGGGGCCGTCACTCCTCCGCGAGGCCGCCCCGGGCGATCACCTCCGCGTACCAGCGGGCGCTGTCCTTCAGCGTCCGCCGCTGCGTCGCGAAGTCCACGTGGACGATGCCGAACCGCTTGCTGTAGCCGTACGCCCACTCGAAGTTGTCCAGGAGCGACCACAGGAAGTAGCCCCGCACGTCCGCCCCGTCCTCCAGGGCCCGGTGCACCGCCGCCAGGTGCGCGTGCAGATAGGCCACCCGCTCCGGGTCCTTCACGTTCCCCGACGGGTCGGCGTAGTCGTCGTACGCCGCCCCGTTCTCCGTGATCACCAGCGGTACGCCCGGCAGCTCGTCCCGCAGCCGGATCAGCAGCTCGTGCAGGCCGTCCGCGTCCACCGGCCAGTCCATGGCCGTGCGCGGCCCCGGCGCCGGCACGAACCGCACGTGCCGCTCCGCGCCCGCCCACGGCGACGGCGACTCCGAGGAGCCCGCCGCGACCACGGACGGGGAGTAGTAGTTGATGCCGAGCGAGTCGATCGGCGCGGCGGCCGCCTCCAGGTCGCCGTCCCGGACGAACGCCCAGTCCGTGACCGGCGCGGTGTCGCGGACCAGGTCCTCCGGGAGCCGCCCGTGGAAGACCGGGTCCAGGAAGATCCGGTTGCCGACGGCGTCGATCCGGCGGGCCGCGTCCAGGTCCTCGGGAGCCTGCGTGAGGGCCCGTACGGCGTGCAGGTTGAGGGTCAGGGAGACCTCGGCGGAGGCGGGCAGCGCGCCGCGCAGCGCCCGCGCCCCCAGGCCGTGCGCCAGGTTGAGGTGGTGGGCGGCGCGCAGCGCGGCCAGGTCGTCGGTGCGGCCCGGCGCGTGCACGCCGTTGCCGTAGCCGAGGAAGGCGGCGCACCACGGCTCGTTGAGCGTGGTCCAGGTCGCCACCCGGTCCCCGAGCGCGTCCGCCATGATGCCCGCGTACTCGGCGAAGCGGTGTGCGGTCTCCCGGTGCGGCCAGCCGCCCGCGTCCTCCAGCTCCTGCGGCAGGTCCCAGTGGTAGAGCGTCGCCACGGGCCGGATCCCGGCCTCCAGGAGGGAGTCGGCCAGGCGCCGGTAGAAGTCCAGGCCCTTGCGGACGGCCGGACCGCGCCCGGTGGGCTGGACCCGGGGCCAGGCGATCGAGAAGCGGTAGTCGGTCACGCCGAGCCGGCGCATCAGGGCGACGTCCTCGTCGAGCCGGTGGTAGTGGTCGGCGGCGATGTCGCCGGTGTCGCCGTTGCGGACCTTGCCCGGCGTACGGCTGAAGGTGTCCCAGATGGACGGCGTGCGGCCGTCCTCGGCCGCCGCCCCCTCGATCTGGTAGGCGGCGGTGGCGGTGCCCCAGCGGAAGCCCTCGGGGAAGCGGAGCGTGGTCGCCGGGTCGGTGCGGGCGTCGAGCGCGGTCATGGGGTGGGAACTCCCTGGGGTGAGACGTTCGGCGGGGAGGGGTGGGAGGAGAGGGGGGGGCGGTCAGCCCTTGACGGCGCCCTGCATGATGCCGCCGACGATCTGCCGGCCGAGCAGGCCGAAGACGAGCAGCACCGGCAGGGTGCCGAGCAGCGTGCCCGCCATGATCACGGACTGGTCGTGGACGTACCCGCCGCCGAGCTGGCGCAGGGCGACCTGGACGGTGGGCTCGGAGGAGGTCAGGGCGACGACGGGCCAGAAGAAGTCGTTCCACGAGGCCATGAAGGTCAGCAGACCGAGCACGGCCATGCCGGGCCGGGCGATCGGCACGACGATCGACCAGAAGATCCTGGCGGTGGACGCGCCGTCCACCCGGGCCGCCTCGATCAGCTCGTCGGGCAGCGACTGCACCAGGTACTGGCGCATGAAGAACACCCCGAACGCGGAGACCAGGCCCGGCAGGATCACCGACTGGAGCTGGTTCACCCAGCCCAGCTCGGCGATCAGCATGAACAGCGGGATCACGCCCAGCTGCGGCGGGATCATCATGGTGCCGACGGTGACCGCGAGCAGCGCGCCCCGGCCCTTGAAGCGCAGCTTGGCGAAGGCGAAGCCGGCCAGGGTGCAGCACAGGACGGTGCCGAGGGTGATCGAGCCGGAGACGAGGAACGAGTTGAGCAGCGCCTTGCCGATGTCGGCCTCTTCGAGGACCGCCTCGAAGTTCTTGATCAGGTTCGGCCCCGGGAGCAGCGTCGGCGGGACCTTCGCCAGATCGGCGTTGGAGCGGCTGGCGGCGACGATCGTCCAGTAGAACGGGAACGCCGAGAACAGCACGGCGACGATCAGGATGCCGTACGCGAGCGGGCCCGCGTGCAGGGTGCGGCCCGCCCGGGAGGCCCCCCGGCGCGGCGCCCGGCCCGGCTCCGGGGCGGGCGGGGCGGCCGGGGGAGCGGCGGGCGCCGCCGGGGCGATCGGCGCGGTCATCGGCCGGCCTCCTTGCGGGAACGGCGGCGCGCGATCAGGGCGTTGACCCCGACCAGCACCACGATGAGCAGGAACATCACCCAGGCGATGGCGGCGGCCCGGCCCAGGTGGAAGAAGCCCCAGCCCTGCTCGTACATGTAGAGCCCGAGCGTCTGGTACTGGTGCGAGATGCCGCCCGAGATCGACCCTTCGAGCAGCAGCGGCTCGCCGAACAGCTGGGTCGCCCCGATCGTGGAGACGATGACGGTGAAGAGGATGGTGGGCCGCAGCCCGGGCAGCGTGACGTGGAAGAACTGGCGCCAGCGCGAGGCCCCGTCCATCGCGGCCGCCTCGTACAGCTCGTTCGGGATCGACTGCATGCCGGCCAGGTAGATCAGCGCGTTGTAGCCGGTCCAGCGCCAGACGACGACCGTCGACACGGCGATCTGCGAGGCCACCGTGCCGTTCTGCCAGTCGACCGGGTCGACGCCGACGAGCCCGAGCGCGTAGTTGATGAGGCCGAAGTCCCGCCCGAAGAGCTGGGCGAAGACGAGGGTGGCGGCGGCGACCGAGGTGGCGTACGGCAGCAGCACGGCCGTGCGCAGGAAGGTGCGGCCGCGCATCCGGTAGTTCAGGAGGTGCGCGAGGCCGAGGGCCATGACCAGCTGCGGCACGGTGGAGAGCACGCCGATGGTGAAGGTGTTGCGCAGCGAGGTCCAGAAGTACTCGTCACCGAAGAGCGCGGTGTAGTTGCCGAGGCCGCGCCACTCCATGTCGCCGGGCGTCTGGAGCTCCACCCGGTACAGCGAGACGAAGGCCGTGTAGATCAGCGGGAAGAGGCCGAAGGCGGCGAACAGGGTGAAGAACGGGGCGACGTAGGCGTACGGGGAGACCTTCTGCCAGGTCCGCCGGGCGGGTCCGGGCCGCCGGGGCGGCGCGGCCGGCTTCGGCCGGGCCTGCCGGGGACCGGCCGGTGTCTCGGGTGCGGTGAGGGTCACGGTGCGGCCCTTCGGTGTGGGGTCGGAGCGGGGGAGGCGGGGCGGACGGACCCCCTCGGTGACGTCGGGGGGCGTCCGTCCGGCGGCGCGGGTCAGCCGATGGTGTTCTCGACGCCCTTCTTGGCGTTCGACCAGGCCTTCTCGGGTGCCGTGCCCTTGCGCTCGACCTCGCTCAGGGCGTTGGTGATCTGCTGGGCGATGTTCTGGTCGTGGACGCCGAGGACCTGGACCGGGGCCTCCTTGGCCGCCTCACCGAAGATCTTGCCGATGGGGGCGTTCGAGAAGAACGGGTCCTTCGCGTCGGCGACCTTCTCGATGGCGCCGGTGGCGGAGGGGAAGTTGCCCTGCTTCTGGAAGAGCGTGGTCTGCTGCTCGGGGGCGGTGAGCCACTTGATCAGCTCGTACGCCTCCTTCTTGTGCTTCGCGGCCTTGGGCACGGCCAGGTAGGAGCCGCCCCAGTTGCCGGCGCCGCCGGGCAGCTCGGCCACGTCCCACTTGCCCTTGCCGGCCTCGCCGGCCTGGCCCTTGATGTAGCCGAGCATCCAGGCGGGGCACGGGATGGTGGCGAAGGACCCGGCGGAGAAGGCCTGGTTCCACTGCGGGGACCACTGGTCGAGCTTGGCGCTCAGACCGGCGTCCGCGGCCTGGACGGCGTGGTCCCAGGCGGAGCGCAGGGCCGGGTTCTGCTCCCAGATCAGCTTCCCGGAGGCGTCGTAGTAGCGCTCCTTCTCCTGGCCGATCATGATCGAGTAGAGGCTGCCGACGCTGTCGAGCCAGGCGCTCTTGGCGGGGGCCTTCGCCTTGTACTGCTTGCCGAGGTCCAGGTAGCCGTCCCAGGTGGCCCACTTCTTCGCGAGCTCCTCGCGGTCGGTGGGCAGCCCGGCCTGCTCGAAGAGGTCCGTGCGGTAGCACATGGCCTCGGGGCCGACGTCGGTGCCGAGGCCGAGGACCTCGCCGCCCCTGCCGGTGGCGGCGGCCCACTTGGCGGGGGCGAACTGGTCCTTCAGGGAGTCCGCGCCGTACTTCTTCAGGTCCTCGAAGCGGTCGGCCTGCTGCTGGGCGACGGAGGCGATGCGGCCCACCTCGATGCCCTGCACGTCGGCGAGGCCGGCGCCGCCCGCGAGCCGGGTCTGGAGGGACTTCCAGTAGTCGGCCTCGTCCTCGGTGTCGGTCTGCTTGATGGTGACGCCGGGGTGGAGCTTCTCGTACTCCGCGTAGAGCCCGGCCTCCTTGTATCCGAAGGAGCCGAAGAGGTCGACGGTGATCGTGACCTTCCCTCCCGCGCTGTCCGAGGACGAGTCGTCCGACGACCCGCCGCAGGCGGCGAGCAGGGCCCCGGCGAGCGTGACCGCACCCAGGCGGACGACGGCTCTCTTGGCGGCTCGGGCGATGGGCATGGGAAGCCTCCCTTGGCTCCGGAACGAGCGAGAGCGGTTGAGAGCGCTCTCAAGCGTGCGTGGGGAGCGTGCCCGTGCGGTGGTGCATCCGTCAAGGCTCGAAGGCGTAACGGACGAGAAGAGATCCCGACTCCCGTCCGTGTTCAACCTCTTGACACGCTCGTTTCGCGGGTTTTACGTTTCCGTCACTCTGAGAGCGCTCTCAGCCATTCTGGAGGCCGGACTTCCGGACTCCCGAACGCAGGCCCCGGCCCCCACTCGCGTCCCCGCCTCCGGGCTCCGCACCCCGAGCTCCACCCACCCGAGCTCCATCCGCCGCAGACGACATGAGGTGCCCCTTCATGCCATCCCCCCGCACCCGGCCCGCCGCAGCGCTGGTCCTGGTCTCCGCCCTCGCCGCCGTGGGACTCGGCCCCGCCGCCGTCCCCGCGGCCGCGGCCACCGTCCCGGCGGGCGCCGGAAGCTACTCCGACACCCGCCCCGCCGGTACCTCGGGCCCCACCACCAACACCGGCGCCCCCGTCACCCCCAAGGTCACCGCCGCCGCCCAGGGCAAGCCCGTCCCCACCAACGACTGGTGGTCCTCCCTCGCCTTCCAGCGCTACGGGGACAACCCCTACTCCACCCCCATGTACGGCCACCCGCTCACCTACCAGGCCGTCTCCGGCGGCCTGGAGGTCGGCTACCCCACCAGCCCCGCGATCGTGGGCGACGGGCGCCAGTACGAGTTCGCCCACAAGCGCGACCTCACCCTCGGCCTCACCGGTCTGAACTCGCCCGACACCAAGGCCGACGCCTGGTCCGACTGGACCGTCACCCCCTACTGGTCCGACGGCGCCCGCACCCTGCGCACCACCATCGGCCACGGCCTGCCCTTCGTGTACGCCAGAGGAACCGGCGGCGACGCCCGGATCACCACCGCCACCGCGCCGGCCGTCTTCGCCGACCAGGGCAACGTCCTCGGCATCACCGTCGCCGGCCACCACTACGCCCTCTTCTCGCCGAGCGGCACCGACTGGAACGTCTCCGGCTCCACGATCACCGCCGGACTCGGCGGCAAGGACTACTTCTCCGTCGCCGTCCTGCCCTCCACCGACGCGCTCGCCACCTACCGCACGTACGCCTACAGCTTCGTCACCGGCTCCACGGTGAACTGGAGCTACGACGCCGGCACCGTCCGCGCGACCTACAGCCTCACCACCGAGGCCAGGGAGGGCACCGAGCGCGGCACCCTCCAGGCGCTCTACCGCCACCAGTGGCTGCACACCACCGACCCGCTGACCCCCTACACCTACGTCTCGCCCCGGGGCACCATGAAGGTGCGCGAAGGGGCCTCCTTCACCACCGCCCAGAAGGCCGCCGCCACCCTCCCGGGCCTGCCCGGCGCCGGCGTCGACCCGGCCCGCCTGCGCGGCTACCTCAACGAGGTCGCGAACTCCTCCGACCCGTTCTCCGGAGCCGTCGACACCTACTGGACCGGCAAGGCCCTCGGCAAGCTCGCCCAGCTCGTGCCGCTCGCCGACCAGATCGGCGAGGGCGCGGTCCGCGACAAGCTCCTCGGCCTCGTCAAGGGCCGCCTCCAGGAGTGGTTCACGGCCGGCGGCGCCACCGAGTTCTCGTACGACAAGGCCTGGAAGACCCTCACCGGCTACCCGGCCTCCTACGGCAGCGACACCGAGCTCAACGACCACCACTTCCACTACGGCTACTACGTGTACGCCGCCGCGATCGTCGCCCAGTACGACCCGAACTGGGCCGCCGACTCCGCCTGGGGCACCATGGTCAAGACCCTGGTCCGCGACACCGCCAACCCCAGCCGCACCGACAGCGCCTTCCCCTTCCTGCGCGGCTTCGACGTCTACGCCGGACACAGCTGGGCCAGCGGCCACCAGGGCTTCGCCGCCGGAAACAACCAGGAGTCGTCCTCCGAGTCGACCAACCTCAGCGCCGCCCTCGTCCTGTGGGGCGCGGCCACCGGCGACACCTCCCTGCGCGACCTCGGCACCTACCTCCTGACCACCGAGGGCGAGGCCATCGCCCAGTACTGGTTCGACGCCGACCAGCAGGTCTTCCCCGGCTCCTTCCAGCACGACACCGTCGGCATGGTCTGGGGCAGCGGCGGCGCCTACTCCACCTGGTGGACCGCCAACCCGGAGGAGATCCACGGCATCAACGTCCTGCCCGTGACCAGCGGCGGCTCGCTCCACCTCGGCGGCCGCAAGGACGCGATCCGGCGCAACATCGCCGAGATGGAGCGCGAGAACGGCGGCCCGGCCGTCGAATGGCGCGACATCCTCTGGGAGTTCCAGTCCCTCGCCGACCCCGCCGCCGCCAAGGCCAAGTGGGACGCCGGACACGCCGGATACACCCCGGAGGCCGGCGAGTCCAAGGCCCACACCTACCACTGGCTCACCGCGCTCGACGCGCTCGGCGCCCCCGACGCCACCGTCACCGGCTCGATCCCCACCTCCGCCGTCTTCACCAAGGGCACCACGCGCACCTACGTGGCCCACAACCACGGCTCGACCGCCCGCACGGTCACCTTCTCCGACGGCAAGTCCCTCTCCGTGCCGGCCCGTTCCACCGCCTCCGGCAACGGCACGGCGGGTCCCGGCCCCGACCCCGACCCGGAGCCGGGCACCGGCGACACCTTCCAGCTCCGCACCGGCGGCACGCTCACCACGGCCACCGGCGCCGCGGCGGGCGCCGACACCCTCGCCTCGGCGCAGGGCGCCAACCACGACGGCACCCCGAACAAGCCGCTCGTCTACGTCGCCAAGAACGTCAACGGCACGCTCCGGGCGGGCGGTTCGACCGCCTTCCGGCTCCAGGTCGACGCCGGCACGTCGGTCGGCCTCGGCCAGCAGGCCCGGATCAGCTACGACCTCACCGGCGACGGCACCTTCGACCGCACGGAGACGTACCACTACTTCGCCACGGACCCGGTGACGGGCTGGGAGGAGTACGCCCAGTCCCGCGGCCTGAAGTCCGCCACCGGCACCCTCGGCAACCTCCGGAACGGAACGGTCCGCCTGGAGGTCTGGAGCGCGATCGGCAACGGCGACGCGCGGCTCCGGACGGGCACGGACGGGTCCGTGGTCGTCATCCCGTACGACTGACCCCGCAGGGGAGCGGGGAACGGGGCGGCGGACCAGCGAGGTCGGGGTGACCACGGAGCCGGGGATCTCCGGCCCGGTCCCGTCCAGCAGCCGCATCAGCAGCTTCACCATCAGACGGCCCATGCCCTCGATGTCCTGGTGCACGGTGGTCAGGGCGGGGGAGGTCCGCCCGACCACCGAGGCCATGTCGTCGAAGCCGACGACCGCCACGTCCTCCGGCACCCGCACCCCGCGCTCCCGCAGGGTGCGCAGCGCGCCCGACGCCATCAGATCGTTGGCGACGAACACCCCGTCCACGTCCGGCCGCCGGTCGAGCAGCTCCGCCATGGCCCGCGCGCCGCTCTCCTCGGTGAAGTCGCCCGCGCACAGCAGCTCCGGGTCGGCGTCGAGGAGGACGTCCCGGTAGCCGTGCAGCCGGTCGATCGCCGAGGTCTGGTCGGCGGGGCCCGAGATGTGGGCGATGTTCCGGCGCCCGAGGTCCACCAGGTGCCGCACCGCCTCCCGGGCGCCGCCCCGGTTGTCGCAGTCCACGAAGGGCACGGCCGGATCGGTGCCGGGAGCGGGCCGCCCGCCGACGACCACCGGGATCCGCGCCCCCTCGATCACGGCCGGCAGGGCGTCGTCGCTGTGCAGCGAGAACGCGAGCGCGCCGTCGACGTGGCCCCCGCCGAGATAGCGGGCGATCCGCTCGTGGTCCCCCGGGCCCTCCACCCACAGCAGCACCAACTGGGCGTCGTGCGCCGTCAGTTCCCGGCTGATGCCGCGCACCTGCTGCTCGAAGAACGGGTCCGAGAAGATCCGGAACTCAGGCTCCGCGATGATCACGGCCACGGCGCCGTTGCGCCGGGTCACCAGGGTGCGGGCCGCGTGGTTGGGGACGTAACCGAGCTCCTCGACGGCCCTGCGCACCTTCTCGACCAGGGGGGCGCGCACGCCGGCGCCCCCGTTGACGACACGGGAGGCCGTGGCGCGGGACACGCCGGCGCGCGCGGCGACGGCTTCCAGCGTGGGGCGGGACCCCGTGGTCTGCTCGGACAAGGCGGGCGCTCCTCGACTGCGTCGGCTGGGCGGTGTACCGGTCGGTCGTACGGAGGCGCGCAACGGGTGCGGTGCGCGTTCTCGTACGGTTCAGGATATCTGTAACCCCCACCTTCTGAGAGCGCTCCCAAGAGGAACCCGTCCCCGCGGACACCGCCCCCCGGAAACCCCGTTGCCCCTCTCCGGCGCTCCTCGCTACCGTCAGGGCCCTGGCGCCCGCCCGGACGTGCATCCGCCGGACGGGCCCTGCGACGTGTAGCTCAGCAGCAGAGCGCCGGGCTCGGGACCCGGAGGGCGCGGGGGCGGAACCCGCCACGTCGGCTTATGGACACCCACGCTGACAAGCAGCCCCGGATGCCGTCCGCCTCCTACGCCGAGGGTCGGCTGGCCCGTGCCTTCACCACCGCGCTCACCCACGCGGACCCCGCCACGCGCGCGTGCCGGGGAACGGGTCCGCGGCTGGCGCCAGGTGCTCGCCGGAATGGCCGACGGAACGCTGCGGGTCGGCTCGCGCACCCCCGTCCGCGGTCTGCCCGCCTGGGTGACCCCGGAGGTGCTGCACGGCGGCTTCGCCACGGGCACCGCCCGGGCCGGCGGCCCCCTCCTGCCGTACGAGGCCGAGGCGGCGCGCGGGGCCGGGGTCCCGGAGGACCGGGAGGCCCTCTTCGCCCACTGCCTCACCGAGAAGGGCCTCGCGGAGCTGTGGGCGCTGCTCGACGGCACCCGCTACGAGGTCACCGTCCCCGAGGAGGCCGCGCTGCTCACGGTGGCCTGGCTGGTGCGCGCCGGGGAGACCGGCGCGGCCCTCGAACTCGTCCGGGACATACGCCCGTTCGCGGGCACGCTGCGGTTCACCCCGCGCCCGTCCGCGTCCCCGGCGCCCGCCACCGACGCCGTACACCGGCGCACCGTCGCACAGGCCGGAGCCGCCCTCGCCCGCCGGGGCCCGAACGACGCCGTCGAGACCCAGCGCGAGGCGCTCCGCGTCTGGCGGCCCTTCGCCGACGACCTGCTCCGGCACTGGCTGGAGACGGCCGGACCCGACCACCGGGCCCTCGACCGCGAGCCCGGCGACGGGTGGCACGCGCGCGGCGCCGCCCTCCTCGACCGCTACCGGCTCCTGGCCCGCGAGCACACCCGCTGCCGGGGCCACCGCGACCCCAAGGGCAACCTCGGGATCCTGCGCGGAGCCCTGGAGGAGACCGCCGCCGGCCGCCCGCTCGACGCGCGGCGCCTCGGACTCCTGCGGCACGCCGTCGCCTCGATGGTGCGCAAGCGGGGCCTGCCCGGCTCGGAGCGGCACACGGCGGTACGGAGCGCCCAGGCGGCCCAGGCCGCGCTGCCCTCCCACCACGACCTCGCCCGCCTCGTCGCCGGCCGCCTGTCCGCCCTCCCGCAGGACGCCGGCGCCGCCGACCCGGACGCGCTCCTCACCCCGGTGACCGGGGCCGAGGAGCGGCGCTCCGGCCTGCCCGCCGGGACGGCCGTGCCGCCCGCGGTCCGCCGCGTGGTCGAACGGACGCGGAGCGCGCCCCTGCCCGTCCTGGTGGAGCTCGGCGTGGTCCCCTCCGCCGAGGTGCTGGCCGAGCTGGTGCCCCAGCTCGTCGCCGCCGAGACGGCCGGGGCCTACCGGGACGCGCCGCTGCGCGCGCTCATGGCCGCGCACCACCGGGCGTTCCGCAACCGCCGCTCGCTGCTCCTGCTCGGCCTGGAGCGGCAGGTCCGGCCCGAGGAACTGCCCTGGGTCCGCGCGGTGTCCGCGCAGCACCGCTCCGACGCGCGCGTCCGCGACTCCGCCCACGCGACGCTGCGGCACCTCGCCGAGGTCGCCGTGGACGGCTTCCCCGGCACCCTGCTGCCCAACCCGCTCGTCCGCGAACTCGCCGTGCTCGCCCGCCGGGCCGGTCTGGACGCGCCCCTGGTCGAGGAGCTGGCCGCCGACATCTTCATGGGCACCTTCAGCCCCAAGTTCGCGGCCGCGGCCGCCGTGGCGGGGGAACTGCTCGAAGGCTCGCTGTACGAGAGGTACTACGGCATCGACTACGCGGCCGTCCACGTCCTGTCCGAACAGGGCTCCCGGCGATCGTCGTTCCGGGGGAGCGGCGCCCGGCACGCGCCGGACTTCGCCGCGCTCTGCCACGAGCGGGCCGGGGTGCGCGCCTCCGGCGGCTCCGGGGGCGTGGCGGAGGACGGCGCGGTGATCGAGCAGGCCCAGATCCTCACCACCCACAACCTCGCCGTCCTGGTCCACCGCGTCGGTGCCGCACCCGCCTCCGGCTGGGCGGAACTCGCCCTCCGCTGCTTCGCCGCGGTGTGCCGCCTGACGGACCGGGCCCGGCACGAGCGGCGCCCGCTCGGCACGGTGAAGGACGCGGCGTACGCCTGGCGGCAGATGCTGTTCCACCTGTCGCTGTGCGACGCGGCGACGGCGGCCGGGGTACTGGCCCGGCTGCCGGAGGTGGCCGTCCGCCACCCCGCCCCGGTGGCCGCCCGCCTGGCGCCGGCCCTGGCCGGTCTCCGGCTGGTCGCCGACGGCGGCTCCTTCGCCGCCGACGGCACGGCGGACGCCGGACGCGCCCGACGGCTGACCGGGTGGACCACGACGGGCGAGCACTGGCTGTGCGGGGACCGGGACCGGTCCACGCGGGCATGATCCACCGGGCCCCCGGGGCGATCCACCGCACTTCCGGGGCCAGACCCCCCGCGCGTGACACGACACCGCCCCGCGTGCCAGGAGCACGCGGGGCGGCGTCGTACGCGTCGGTGGTCAGCCCGCGGCCGGGACCTCGACCCGGGCCGGGGGCTCCGCCCCGGCCGTCCGGGCGGCCAGCGCCTTCTGGGCGAGGAAGCCGAAGACCACGGCGAACACCACCCACAGGACGACCTGGACGCCGAGCGAGGCCAGGCGGAACTCCCACAGCAGCTTGGCGGGGAAGCCCGCCTTGACCGCGTCGTCGTTCGCCGGGAGGACCGCGAAGGCGACGCCCGTCACGAGGACGAAGCCGAACCCGGCCACCAGGCTCGCGTTCCAGTTGCCCAGACGCGGCGCCAGACGGCGGCCGAGGATCACCGCGGCGACGCCGAGCAGCACGCTGAGCAGGATCATCAGGAAGAACAGGGTGGTGCGCTTCCCGATGGTGTCGGGGTTGCCGACGGCCGGCGGGGTCGCCGGGTACTTCAGGAACGGCACCAGGTAGACGGTGGTGAAGGCCGCGGCCGCGGTCAGCGCCGCAGTGGCCCGGGGGCTGAACCGGCCGACGCGGCCGAGCGCGAACGAGAAGGCGAGCGCGGCGACGCCGCCCAGCGCCACCCCGTAGACCAGGACGCCGGTGGCCAGGCCGAAGGTGGACTGCGCGGAGCGGCTGACCACCTCCTCCTCTTCGGCCTCCTCGCCGCCGTGTCCGGCGTGGGCGGCCTCCTGGGCGGCCTGGGCCTCCTCCACGGCGATGGAGCCGTCCACGGAGGGCTCGCCGCCCACGTAGGCCACGGCGAAGGCGAACAGACCGGCTATCAGACCCGCGAGCATGCCGCGGACCAGCAGGGTTCTCACGGTCGAGGCGTGCATGTGCTCTTCGCCCCTCAGTGGCAGGGGAAGCCGAGCAGGTGGCGCCCGTCGTGCACCCACTCGTGCACGTCGGAACCCGCGAAGAGGGAGGTGGCACCCTGCTCCGCGCCCACGAAGTACAGCGCGATCAGCGCGAGAAGACCGACGAAGAAGGCCCAGGGCAGCACGGCCCGGACGGGCAGCGGAGCCGGTACGGCCGCGGACGGGGTGGAAACGGCAGCGGAGACGGCAGCCTCGGCCATGATGAAACCTCCTGCGGGAACGCGCGTCCCGAACGGTGGTGCAGGACGACGGTCCACGGGTCTGACTCGCCGGGACCTCCCCCGTACGGAGAAGGCCTCGGCACACAGTGGCGCGACCGTGCCGGGTTCCCACCGGACTTCCGTCTCGCCGTCGTCACGCTGTTCAAATGTCGACTGACGGTACCGCGTGACGTGGACATTGTTAAGAGCGTGAGGCCTGGATCACCTTCCGTGCGCCCCCGGCCGGATCGACGCCCTCCGGCGGCCCGTACCGTACGGGAGGCACCCCGCCACCCCCGTACGGTACGGGCCGCCGGAGAGGGGTCGCCCCCGCCGCCTCCGACCGAGAGGGAACCCCGATGACAGTCCGGCTGACGCTCGTCCCGCCCGCCGTGAACGCGTCGCTGCGCGAGGTCCGGTTCGACGCCGACGGCCCCCTCGACCCGGCGGGACTCGCCCGCGCCGAGGCCCTCGCACCCGCCTTCGGCCCCGCCACGCGCGCGTACGCCTCGCCGTCCGCGCGCTGCCTCGGCACCGCGCGGGCCCTCGGTCTGAGCGCCGAGCCGGCTCCCGGCCTGGCGGGCTGCGCCATGGGACGGTGGCGGGGGAGGGCCCTGGAGGACGTCGCCGCCACCGAGGGGGCAGGGCTCGCCGCCTGGCTGTCCGACCCGGAGGCCGCGCCGCACGGCGGGGAGTCCCTCCGCGACCTGCGCGTCCGGGTCGGCGCCTGGCTCGACGCCCTCCGGGAGGAAACGGGGCGCGTCACGGCCGTGGTCGAACCCGACGTCGTACGGGCCGCGACGGTCCACGCCCTCGGGGTGCCGGACGCGACCGCCCGGCGCCTGGACGTCCGCCCCCTGACGGCCGTCCACCTCAGCGGACGCGGCGGGCGCTGGAACCTGCGGATCGGCGAACCGCTCACCGGGTGACGGAACGGAGAGAGGGGGCCGCCCACCGGGCGGCCCCCTCTCTCCGTACGCGCCCCTAGAGGGGACGCTTCCATTCCTTCAGCAGCAGATAGCCCAGGTACGCCCCTCCGACGGCCATCGTGTAGAGGCCGACCGGCAGGTCGTCGAAGAGCGGCAGTTGCTGGGCCGCGAGGTCCGCGAGGACCAGGAGCAGAGCGCCCAGCAGGGCCGACATGACCAGCTGCGGCCCGCCGCTCCGGGTGACCCGCTTGGCGATCTGCGGTGCCGTCAGGGAGATGAAGGCGATCGGGCCGGCCACGCTGACCGCGCCCGCGGACAGCACGATCGACAGGAGGACCGCCGCCGTCGCAGTCCGGTCCGGGCGGGCGCCCAGACCGGTGGAGAGGTCGTCGCCCATCTCGCCGATGCCCAGCGGCCGCGCGAGGAGCGCCGCGAGCGGCAGGCAGACGAGCAGCACCGCCCAGATGACCGTCGCGTCGTCCCAGGAGCGGGCCGAGAGACTGCCGTTGATGTACGCGGTCAGGGCGCTCGCCTTGTCGCGCTCGACGGCGTACACCACGTACTGGGTCAGGGCCGTCGACATCGCGGCCACGCCGATGCCCGCCACCACCAGGCGCCCCGGGTTGCGGAACCCGGTCCCGGTGGAGACGTACACCAGCCCCATGGCGCCGACCGCGCCGACCAGGGCGCCGACGGAGACCGGGACGACACCCGGGAGGAAGAGCGCGGCGGCCGCGGCCCCCGCGCCGGAGCCGGCACTCAGCCCGATCACGTCGGGGCTGCCCAGCGGATTGCGGGTGACCGACTGGAACAGGGCCCCGGACAGGCCGAAGGCCGCGCCGGTGGCGATGGCCACCACGAGCCGCGGGCCCCGCAGCCGGTTCAGGACGAAGGCGTTCTTGCCCGTGGCCTCGCCCATGAGCGCCGACGGCAGGTCGGCGGGGTCGATGCCCAGCCTGCCCATCGTGAGGGTCGCCACGCCCGCCCCCAGGAGCAGCAGCACCGACAGCGCGGCGGCGATCAGGGAGGAGCGGCGCACGGGGATCGCGACCCGGGGGCCGACCCGTACGAGGACGCGCCCCGCCGGACGCGCCGGCACCGCGGCCGTGGTCCCGGTCCGGACCTCGGTCCGTTCGGCGGTCTTCATGACGCCCCCCTCATGCGACGGACGGCGAAGAGCAGCGCCGGCGCGCCCACGAACGCGGTGACGACGCCGACCATCAGCTCCTCGGGACGCAGCAGGACCCGGCCGACGACGTCCGCGAAGAGCAGCAGCGTGGGACCCGCGAGCGCGGTGAACAGGATCTGCATCCGGAAGTCCGCGCCCACCAGGGCCCGGACCAGGTGCGGGACGGCGAGCCCGACGAAGGCGATGGGGCCCACCGCCGCCGTGGCAGCCGCGCTGAGCAGCGTCGCGGCGAGCAGCCCGGCGCCCTTGACGCGGGCGGGACTGATGCCGAGCGAGGCGGCCTTGTCGTCGCCCATCGCCATGGCGTTGAGCCCGGGCGCGAGGACGACGGCGAGGAGGAGCCCGGCCGCGGCGAACGGCAGCACGGCCCAGAGGGCGTCGAAACCGCGCCCGCCGAGCGACCCCACCACCCAGTAGCGGTACGTGTCGAAGACCTTCGGGCGGGACAGTGCGACGGCCTGGATGAACGCGGCGAGGATCGCGGAGAGCACCGCGCCGGCGAGCACGAGCCGCACCGGGCTGCCGCCCCCGCCGGCCGTGCCGACCAGATGCACGAGGACGCCGGTCGCCAGGGCGCCGACCAGGGCCCACCAGATGGTCTCGCGCTGCCCGGACGCGCCGAGGAACGCGGTGGCGGCGACGATGCTCGCCGACGCGCCCGCGTTGATGCCGAGGAGCCCCGGCTCGGCGAGCGGGTTGCGGGTGATGCCCTGCATCAGCGTGCCGGCGATCCCCAGGCAGAGACCCGCGAGCACGCCGAGGGCGGTGCGCGGGTAGCGGCTCTCGACGACGGTGCGGAGGTATTCGTCGCCGCCGCCCGTGACGACCCGCAGGACGTCGGACAGGGACGTCGCCTTGCTGCCGAACATCACGCTGGCGAGCAGCGCCAGGGCGAGCAGGACCAGGCACAGGACGGCGGATGCCAGGTACCGGGCAGGGCCCCGCCGTGCGACGGCGGGGCCCTGGGTGGTTCGGGAGAGTGTGGTCACGCCGGAGTCCGTCGTTACTTCCCGGCCTTGGCGACGGCCTTGTCGATCATCGGCAGGTAGCGCTCGATGCTGTACGGCACCGTCAGCGGGTTGATCATCGAGGAGGCGGTGACGAACGGGGTGTCGTGGCTGTAGACGAGCGCGCCCTTCTTCACGGCGGGGATGGCCGCGTACAGGGGCTGGGCCTCGACCGTCTTGCGGGACTTCTCGTCCATGTAGAAGGTGAAGGCGATGTCGCTGTTCGCCAGCTTGTTGGCGTTCTCCAGGCCGATCAGGGCGGAGTCGGTGCCCTCGGTCTCCTTGAAGGTGTTCACCACCGGGTCGACCTTGAGGCCGAGCTTGGAGACCATCGCGACGCGCTGCTCCTCGGGCTTGAAGACGCCGAGGGTGCCGGGGCCGGTGTTGTAGATGTACGAGAAGGTGACGTTCTTGTAGTTCGGGCGGCTGGCGGCGGCGTCGGCGAGCTGCTTGTCGATCTTCGCCTCCAGCTCCTTGGCCTTCTCCGGCTGGCCGAGCGCCTTGGCGACGATCTCGATCTGCTGGTCCCAGTTCGTGCTCCACGCCTTCTCGGGGTAGGCGACGGTGGGCGCGATGTCCTTGAGGACGTCGTACTGCTTCTGCGTGATGCCGGACCAGGGGGCCAGGATGACGTCGGGCTCCAGCTCGGTGATGGCCTCGATGTCGAGCTCCTCGCCGCCCTTGAACTGCTTGGGGAGCGCGGCGCCGGACTTGGTCACGGCCTCGTGGATCCAGGGGAGGTAACCGGTCTTGTCGCTGCCCCAGGGGTACTCCTCGATGCCGACCGGGACGTTGCCGAGCGCGATGGCGGTCTCCGCGGAGCCCTGGCCGAGGGTGACGACGCGCTTGGGCCTGTCCTTGATGACCGCCTCGCCGAGGGCGCTCTTGATGGTGACGGGGAACGCGCCCGCCGGAGCCTTGGACGCCGAACCGGCCGCGTCGTCCTTTTTCTCGTCCGAGCCGCACCCGGTCACCAGGAGGCCGAGCGAGACCGCGGCGGCCCCCGCCACGAGGACGCGGCGGCGAAGAGGGGTGAACACAGAAGGCATGACGGTTCCTTGTCTCCGGGCAGAGGTGTGCACGCGCCGCGCCCGCGCCCCTCCGGACATGATCACGGAGGGACACGGGTCATCGCGAACGATTGTTAGGTGAGCCTAACCTATTCGTTCGTCGGCTCGAACGCCAGGGGTGCCGATCTTCGGGACGAGGCCGGGAGGGGGGCGGGGCGGAAGGGCCGCAAGGCGAGGCGGGCGGCGTTCGGGGCGCACACGAACGGGGTAGCCGCCCGTGTGGCGCGGGCCCCCGCGACACGGTCCCCTGGAGGATGCAGGGGTTCATGTGCCGGAAGGACGAAAGGCTCACGGGATGATCGCACCGGATCGCCGCCGGACCGACGGGCGGCCGGACCCCCCGCCGGCCCGGACCGGGGCGGACGGGCGATGAGTCCGGCGAGGGCCCTCGATCCCAAGCTGTTCGACGCGACCGTGGCGGCGGTCGCCCTCTTCGCGGGACCCGAGCACCTGCTGGTCTACGTCAACGCCGCGTACAGGAGGATGCTCGGCGCCCGCCCCCTCCGCAGGCCCGCCCGGGAGGCCTACCCGGAACCGGCCGCCGAGCGGTTCCTCTCCGTCCTGGACGACGTCCTCGCCACCGGGCGCCCCCACCAGCTCAACGACTCCCTGCTCCCCGCCCCCGACGGCCCGGACGAGGTCCGCCACTTCGTCTCCTCCTGCACCCCCGTCACCACCCCGCTCGGCGACGGGGTCCTGGTCGTGACCCTGGAGACCACCGCCGAGACCCGCGCGCTCCAGCGCTTCGAGGCCCTGGTGACGGCCGTCTCCCAGATGGTGTGGGCGGTGCGCGCGGACGGACGCGTCGAGGAGATCGTCCCCGGCTGGGAGAAGCTGACCGGCACCCCCCTGCCCGACCGGGAGGGCCAGGAGATGTACGACCACGTCCACCCCCGGGACCGGCAGGCGCTCGTCGACGCCTGGCACCGGGCGCTCGCCCGGCGTCCCCCCGAGATCTACCAGAACACCTTCCGGCTCCGCACGGCCGACGGCTCCTACCGCCACATGACCACCCGCTGCGTCCCCGTCGTCCGGGACGGACGCGCCGAGGAGTGGATCGCCGCCACCGTCGACGCCGAGGACACCTGGAACGCGGAACTGCGCGAACACCTCCTCGCCCGGGTGGCGCAGGCGTCAGGCGGCGGCCTGGACGCGGCGTTCGCCGCGGTGGTGGAGTCGGTCGTCCCCGAACTCGCCGACGCCTGCGTGATCCTGCTCCTCACCCACGAGGAGTGGCCGCTGCCGGAGCACGCGACGGTCACGGCCCGGCGGGTCGCCTCCGCCACCCGCCCCGGACTCCCGCCCGCGCCCGAGGAGATGGGGCAGACCGTCACGGTCACCCCGGTCATGCGGGAGGTCCTCGAAAGCCGCGAACCGCGGACGTTCCGGCTGTCCCCGGACGGCCGGGTCCCGTCCGGCCTGGTGCCGGAGGTCACCGAACGGTGGCTCACGGCGTCCGGCGCCACGAGCATGACCCTCCTCCCCCTGGTTGTCGACGACATCGTCCTCGGCTACGCCACCACCGCCACCAGCGGGGACACCCCCGTCCCCGAAGCCGTCGACGTCGAGCTGCTGCGCGACGTCCTGCACCACGCGCAGCGGCCCATCCGCAAGGTGCTCGACCTCCAGCAGGCCCGCCGCACCGCCCTCCGCCTCCAGCGCGCCCAGCTCACCCGCCCGCCCGCGGTCCCCGGCGCGCGCCTGGCCGCCCGCTACCAGCCGGCCAGCCCGGCCAACGAGATCGGCGGCGACTGGTACGACGCCATCACGCTCCCCGACGGCACCCTCGTCCTCGACATCGGGGACGTCGCCGGCCACGACCTCGGCGCCGCCACCGTCATGGGCCAGATGCGCAGCATGCTCCGCGCCCTCGCCTGGAACAAGGGGTCCGCGTGCACGCCCGCGGCCGTCCTCGGCATGCTGGACGACGCCGCCGAAGGGCTCGACGTCGGCTCCTTCACCACCGTCGTCCACACCCATCTGCGCCGGCGCCCCGACGGCACCTGGCGGATGACCTGGTCCAACGCCGGGCACCCGCCGCCCCTGCTGATCCCCGCGCGGGGCGAACCCCGCTTCCTCGACGGCAACGGCGAGGACCCGCCGCTCGGCGTCGCCCCGGGGCTCCCCAGGATCAGCCACACGCACGCCCTCGCCCCCGGCGACACCCTCCTGCAGTACACCGACGGGCTCATCGAGACCCCCGGCACCTCTCTCGACACCGGGCAGCGGCGCCTCCTGGAGGCGGCCGCGCTCCACCGCGACGAGGACCTGCCCGACCTGCTCCGCCTCCTGCAGGACCTCTCCGACCACCGCGACGACACCGCCATGATCGCCTTCCGCGCGGAACCGGCCGGCTGACGCGCGATGTCCCGCCGGAGTCCCCGCACCCCGCGCACGCGCAGGAGACGGCGGCCTTCCCGTCCTCCTCCTGGCGCTCCGGCGAGCTTCCCCGGCCCCTCGGCATCGAGGCCGTCTGGACCGACGCCCGCCGGGGGCGGGGGAACGCCCCTTCCCCGACTGACGACAGCCTGTGAAGAAACGTTCACCCTCCTACCCGTCCGCCCCTTCGGGAACGGCGGGCGGCAGGAGGTCAGGACGGCGCGCCCCAGGCCTTCGTCAGACCGTCCAGCCAGGCGGGCGGCAGCTCGGCGGCGTCCCACTCCTCGTGCAGGGCGGAGGACGCCGCCGCGAGCCGCTCCAGGACGGCGACGCTGGTGGGGGAGTGGACGAGGGTGTAGCGGCCGTGGATCGCGATGGCGCTGCCCGGCCCGTACTCCGCGTACAGGCGCTCCAGGCGCTCCCGGTGGGTCGTCGCGAACTCCGCCAACCGCCCCGCGTACCGCGAGCGCTGACGGGAGCTCATCGTGCGCAGGACGGCGCCGAGCACCTGCTCGGTGACCTCCGGGTCCAGATCGGAGACGTCGGTGAACGAGAGGTAGATCGGGGTGACCGCCACCTTGGTCCGCTCCATCTCCGTGCGCCCCACGGGAGGGCGGTCGTCGGGGGAGTCGGCCGTGGGATCGGCGGCGAGGGCCTGCCGCAGGGCCCGCTCGGCGACCCCGCCGAGCTCGTCGGCCACGGCGCGGGCGCCGTCGAGCCAACCGGCCGCGTACTCCCCGCCCTTGCCGTCCGGGGCGCTCCGCCCGGCCCCGCCGATCTCCTCGTACGCGAGGGCCAGGGCGCCCGCCTCGACGAACCCGATCAGCTCCTCCGCGTCGCCGGACCAGACGCCGGCCCGGGCGAGGAGCTGGAGCAGCGTCCTCTTCGCGTTGAGCACACTGGCCGCGTCGAGCCGCTGCCGTCCCTCTTCGGCGGTGGTCATGGGGTCCTCCTCGTCGTACGGGCGGCACGGTGCGGGTGCGCGGAACGCTCCGTTCGAGCCTACGCAACACCCGTTGCCCCGACGACGCTTCCCCCGTCGTTCGCGCGCGTCGGCGCACCGCTCGCCGTGCGGAGGAGCACGCGGACCGGCCCCGGCTCAGCCCCGGTACACGCGCAGCTCCGTCACCTCGTACGACATCTCCGCCGTGCCCGGCTCGGGCGCCGGGTGGTAGCGGCCCGCGCACACCGAGAGGTTCACGATCAGATAGGCGCGCCAGGAACGGCCCACCCCCCTGCGGTCGTCGAAGGCCCGCGCGCCGTTCACCCACCACACCACCGAGCGCGCGCCGAACTCGACCCGGAAGTCGATCCACGCCCCCGGGCGGACCGCCGGGTCCCGGAAGTAGTGGTGGCGTCCCCTGACCCGGTTCGACAGCTCCAGGAGGTCCGGGTTGTCGGGGTGGTACTCGAAGACGTCGATCTCCTGGCCGCCGTCGCGCCAGGTCCAGATCGCCGGCCAGGCGCCGATCTCCACCGGCAGCCGCACCCGGGCCTCCAGGACGTCGCCCGTGCGCACGAGGAACCCCTCGGCACTGCCCTCGGTGGTGAGCAGTCCGGCGGTCCAGCGGCCGTCGGGCCGGGGGGTCGCCCGGAAGACCCCGCTCCTGCTGTACGCGGGATCGTCCGTGAGGTGGTCGAGCTTGTTGTCGCCGGGGTTGGTCGGACCGCCGTGGGGATAGGCCCAGGAGCGACCGGCGACCCACTGCTCGGCGGAGGAGAAGTCGGCGTCGAGGACCAGGTTCCGAGGGGGCCGCGCCTGTCCGGGCACCCCCGTCCCCGTCGGCGCCCCGGCCCCCGGGGGCGGCCCCGAGCCGGAACCGGAACCCGCGCCGCGGCGCAGCAGTCGTTCGAAGAAGTCGGACAGCACGGCTCGCTCCTCTCGTCACACGGGCGTCCATCGGCCCACCGACGATCTGCCCCGCCCCACCAGGGATGACACGGAGGGTGACCAGATGGCGACAACTCGTCACCTGGCTCCGCCGCGTTTCACCGCGTCCCGGCAGGCGGGGGCGGCCGGACCGCCCCCGCCGCGGCCGAGCACGGCCTCGTCGGCCTCACCGGGACGGCGGCACTCGAACACGCCGCCCGGGGGGTACGTATCAACGGCGTCGGACCCGGCTGCACCGACACCTCCTCTTCGCCGGAATCGGTCGGGAGGCGCAGGAAAGAGCGAGAGAGCAGGGGACGCACCGTCATGAAGGCACTCCAGTACCGCACGGTGGGCGCCCCGCCCGAGGTCGTCACCGTTCCCGACCCGGAGCCCGGCCCCGGCCAGGTCCTCCTCAGGGTCACCGCCGCCGGCGTCTGCCACTCCGACATCGCCGTCATGAGTCGGCCCGCCGACCAGCTGCCCTTTCCGCTGCCCCTGACCCTCGGGCACGAGGGCGTCGGCACCGTCGAGGCGCTCGGCGCGGGCGCCGAGGGGTTCGCCGTCGGCGACGCGGTCGCCGTGTACGGCCCCTGGGGCTGCGGCGCCTGCTTCATGTGCGCCCAGGGCAAGGAGAACTACTGTCTGCGGGCCGACGAGCTGGGCATCAGGCCGCCCGGCCTCGGCGCCCCCGGCGCCATCGCCGAGTACATGGTCGTCGACAGCCCCCGCCACCTCGTCCCGCTCGGCGGCCTCGATCCCGTGCGGGCCGCACCGCTCACGGACGCGGGCCTCACCCCGTACCACGCCGTCAAACGCTCCCTGCCGAAGCTCGTCCCCGGCAGCACCGCCGTCGTCATCGGCACGGGCGGGCTCGGCCACGTCGCCATCCAGCTGCTGCGCGCCATGACCGCGGCCAGGGTCGTCGCCCTGGACGTCACCGAGGAGAAGCTGGCCCTCGCCCGTGCCGTCGGCGCGCACGAGGCCGTGCTCTCCGACGCGTCGGCGGCCGCCGAGGTCCGCGAACTGACCGGCGGCCGCGGCGCCGAGGTCGTCCTCGACTTCGTGGGAGCCCCGCCCACGGTGAGCTCGGCGGGCGCCATGGCCGCGGCCGAGGGCGACGTCACGATCGTCGGCCTCGGCGGCGGCGCCCTGCCCGTCGGCTTCGGCTCCCCGGCGTACGAGGTCTCCGTGGCCTCCCCGTACTGGGGCACCCGCGCCGAGCTGATCGAGGTGCTCGACCTGGCCCGCACCGGAGCCGTCGACGTCCACGTGGAGACGTACGCCCTGGACGACGCCCCGAAGGCCTACGAGCGGCTGCACGAGGGGCGCGTCGACGGACGCGCGGTCATCCTGCCCAACGGCTGACCGCCCGCGCCCTCACGAGACCGTGATCGTCCAGGCGCCGGGGAGCGAGGCCGCGTACGGCAGGACGCCCACCGGCGGGTGCACCCACGGGGTGCGCCGGGAGAAGCCCTGTCCGGGAGGAGGTCCCTGCCGGGGAGGGGAGACTCCGTCCGTGGGGAGAACCCCGTCCGTATCCGTGAAGAGCCGTCGACCGCCCCGCCCCGTCCCGGTCCGCTCCTCGTCCGCGCACGCCGTGGGTCCGAGCGACCGGGCTCCTCCGGCGGCCTTGCCGTGGCCCGTGCCGATCACGTAACGTCCTGCGACGTGAACACCGGACCGGCTATACGCCACACACGGACGGGCGACCCGGTGGACGACTGACGGCTCGGCGGGTGCGCAGGGCGCACCCCTGCCGTTCGACACGAGGACCCCCAGTGCACACGCGCTGACGAGTCCCTTCCCTGTCGAACAAGAGCGAGGTCATCCCCATGGCAGTCACCTTCAACCACACCATCGTCGCGGCCAAGGACCGGCACGAGTCGGCCCGTTTCCTCCGGGAGCTGCTGGAACTCCCCGAAGCGCCCTCCTGGGGGCCGTTCGTCAACGTCCAGCTCCCCGACGGCGTACTGATCCAGTTCGCCGAGCCCCCGGTGGAGATCCAGATGCAGCACTACGCCTTCCTCGTCGACGACGAGCTGTTCGAGCGCGCCTACGGGCGCCTGTGCGAGCGGGGGATCGAGCACTGGGCCGACCCGCAGATGCGGCGGCCCGGCGAGACCAACACCGAGCACGGCGGCCGCGGGGTCTACTTCAAGGACCCCGCGGGCCACGCGATGGAACTGATCACCCGCCCGTACCTGTAGTCCGCGCGGGCGGGGTCGGTCGAGGAGCTCCCCGTCGCGCGCCACGACGACCCCGCCGTGGGCCACCACGTCCCGGCGGGGCACGTCGACCACCACCTGCGGCAGACACTCGCCCCGCACGAGGACGAGGTCGGCCGGGGCGCCTGACCGGCCGCGATCCGGCCGTCGACCACCACCGGGTCCACGGGCTTCGCCGTGCCGGACGGGCGCACATCGCGGAAGACCACGGCCGTCCCGGCCGGAGCGGCGGCCCCTGCCGGCGTCGTGCGGCGGGAGAGCGCGTCCGGGGCGAGGATGCGCCGGGCCCCGGGCGGTCCCGGATATTCGCGTGCGCCCCGCCCACCCCGATGATGGGATCGACCGATGCGACGAGAGACATCCACGATCCCCATGACGGTCGACCGCGGGCAGTTCGCGGACGCGGTCACCCCCTGGGAGGAGGAGGACTGGCGCGCGGCCGCCCTCGCGTGGGCGGAGCGCGCCCTCGCCCGGCACGGGCTGCGCGAGACCGGGACCCGCGAGGTCAGGGTCCGCCCCTGGTCGGTCCTCGTGCGCTTCCGCACCGGGCCCGGGGAGCGCGACGCCGTCTGGTTCAAGGCCGGCGCGCCGGACAACGGCTTCGAGGCCCCGCTCGGCGACGCCCTCGCGCGATGGGTGCCCGGCCACGTCATGACCCCGCTGGCGGTCGACGCCGCACGGGCCTGGTCGCTGCTCCCCGACGGAGGCCCCCTCTTCCGGGACGTCCTGGACGCCGGCGACGCGGGCCCCGACTCCTGGGTCCGGGCCCTCGCCCAGTACGCGCGCATGCAGCGGGCGCTCGCCCCGTACACGGACCGCATGACGGCCCTCGGCGTGCCCGACGCCCGCACCGCCCGGCTGCCCGCCCTCTTCGACGGCCTGGTCGCGGAGAACCCCACCCTGGACCCGGACGCCCGCCGCGCCCTCGCGGCCGGCCGGCCCCGCCTGCTCGACTGGTGCGCGGAGCTCGACGCGTACGGCGTCCCGGACTCGCTCGACCACTGCGACCTGCACGACGGGCAGGTGCTCGCCCCCGCCCCCGACCGCTTCACCTTCTTCGACTGGGGCGACGCCGCCGTCGGCCATCCCTTCGGCAGCCTCCTCGTCCCCGCCCGCGCCGTCCTCGAACGGTACGGACCCGAGCACGCGGGCCGGCTGCGCGACGCCTATCTGGGGCCCTGGACCGACCTGGGCCCCACCCTCCCGGAGCTGCGCCGGGCCGCGGCCCTCGCCACCCGCCTCGCCGCCCTCGGCCGGGCGGCCTCGTGGTTCCGCCTCTTTCCCGGCACCCCGACCACCGGCTGCGCCGAGGCGAGCGCCCACTGGCTGCGGGAACTCTTCGTCCCGACGACGCCGTTCGAGGACGCGGCGGTCTGACCGGCGGTCCGACCGCGGAGGGAGGGGGGGAAGACGGAGGGGACGCGAAGGCCCGTTGGTCCACCGGAACGGGCCGCGCCTGTGGTACTGCCTTACGGAGACGTTGTGAAGTTTGCCCCGTAATGCAGCGCAATGCCGCGAAAGGTGCCGCCCGTGTCGCAGGAAGAAGAGAGGCCGGAAGGACGCCGGAAGGGCGCCGCACGGGCGAGGAGCCGGGGGCTGCCGGTGCTGCCGACGCTCCTCGTCCGCTCCGACCGCCGCCACCACGCCCGTACCGACCGGATCGTGTTCGGGGTCGCCGCCGTCCTCACCCTGGCCTTCGTCGTCTGGGGAGCCACGGCCACCGAGAGCCTGGAGGACGTCTCCAGCTCCCTCCTCGACGGGCTGATCCGCGACGGCGGCTGGGCGTTCATGCTCGCCGCCTCCGGGTTCGTCGTCTTCGCGCTGTGGCTCGCCGTCAGCCGCTACGGCCGGATCACCCTCGGCCGGGAGGAGGAGGGCCCCGAGTTCCGGACCGTGTCCTGGATCGCCATGATGTTCAGCGCCGGCATGGGCATCGGCCTGATGTTCTACGGAGTGAGCGAACCGCTCGCCCACTACGGCACCCCGCCGCCCGGCACCCATCCCGTCGACTCGGCCGAGCGGATGCAGACCGCCATGGCCACCACGCTCTTCCACTGGACGCTCCACCCGTGGGCGATCTACGCCGTCGTCGGCCTCGCCATCGCCTACTCCAGCTTCCGGCGCGGCCGCCGCCAGACCATCAGCGCCGTCTTCGTCCCGCTGATGGGCGAGAAGCGGGCGTACGGCGGTCCCGGCCGGGTCATCGACATCCTGGCCATCTTCGCCACCCTCTTCGGCTCCGCCGCCTCCCTCGGCCTCGGCGCGCTCCAGATCGGCAGCGGCTTCGAGGAGCTGAACTGGATGGAGAAGACCGGCACCGGCCTGCTCGTCGCCATCATCGCGGTCCTCACCGTGGCCTTCGTCCTCTCCGCCGTCTCCGGCGTGGAGAAGGGCATCCAGTGGCTCTCCAACACCAACATGGTGCTCGCGGCGATCCTCGCCGTCTTCGTCTTCGTGGCGGGCCCCACCATCATCGTGCTCGACCTGCTGCCCACCTCGATCGCCGCCTACATCGGAGACCTGCCGCAGCTCGCCGGCCGCACCGAGGCGACCAGCGGCGAGAACATCCACGACTGGCTGGGCAGCTGGACCGTCTTCTACTGGGCGTGGTGGATCTCCTGGACGCCCTTCGTCGGCATGTTCATCGCCCGCATCAGCCGGGGCCGCACCATCCGGCAGTTCGTCGGCGGGGTCATCCTGGTCCCCAGCACCGTCAGCCTGATCTGGTTCGCCATCTTCGGCGGCACGGCGATGAAGCTCAGGGAGCAGGGCGCGCTGGCCGGGGAGGACACCCCCGAGGGGCAGCTCTTCGGCGTCCTCCAGGAGTTCCCGGTCGCCGGCGCCATGAGCCTGCTCGTGATGATCCTGGTCGGCATCTTCTTCGTCTCCGGCGCGGACGCCGCCTCCATCGTCATGGGGACGCTCTCGCAGCGCGGCTCCTTCGAACCCACCCGGCCCGTGGTGGTCTTCTGGGGCGTGGTGACCGGCGCGGTCGCCGCGATCATGCTCCTCATCGGCGACGGTCAGGGCGACGCGCTCGCGGGCCTGCAGAACCTCACCATCCTGGTCGCCGCGCCGTTCGTGCTCGTCATGATCGGGATGTGCGTGGCGCTCATGCGGGACCTGCGCAGGGACCCGCTCATCGTCCGCGGCGAGATGGGCGAGGAGGCCGTCGAACTCGCCGTGATCGCCGGGCACGAGAAGTACGCCGGGGACTTCGAGCTGCGGATCGGTCCCGGCGAACCGGGGCAGGACGGCCCCGGGGCGCCGGGCCGGGGAAGCGCCTGAGGCACGATCTGCCCGCTGCCCGCTGCCCGCTGCCCGCTGCCCGCTGCCCGCTGCCCGCTGCCCGCTGCCCGCCTCGTCGCCGAGTGCATCGGGCAGCGCCCGGCCCTGGAGCTCGCCCACCTTGCGGTTGTCGTACGAGACGTACGCGTCGACCGGACCCTGCGCGAGGCGGTCGTACGCCACGACCTCGACGCCCGCGTCGCGGGCCTTCTGCACGGAGGGCCGGATCGACTCGGCGCTCACGGCCTCCCCGGCGTCCAGGACGAGGACCCGCCGGCGAGCACCGCCCCGGGCGGCGCCCCCACCGCGTACGCCAGGACCAGCGCCCCGACGGCGAGACCCGCCACCACGAACGCGCCCACGACCCTGCCCGTGCCGTTCCCCCTCCGGACCGGTGCGCCCTCGTGGTCGTGGTCCCGCCGGAACCGGCCCCGGCATGAGTACCGGACCCGGAAGGGGGCCGGGCGTGCCCCTCGGACACGGCTCCCGCCCGCCCCTCAGTAGCGGCTGTTCATGACCGTGCGCACCTCCGCGAGCGTGGCGTCGGCCACCGCCCGGGCGCGCTCGTTCCCCTCCCGCAGCACCTCGCGCAGGTACGTCCGGTCCCGCGCGTACGCGGCGCGACGGGCCCTGATCGGCGCCAGGTGCTCGTTGACCGCCTCCGTCACGGTCCCCTTCAGCGCGGCGGCCCCGCCGGAGCCGATCCCGGCGGCGACCTCCTCGGGCGTGCGGCCCTGGCAGAGGGCCGCCAGGAGCAGCAGGGAGGACACCTCGGGGCGGTGGACCGGGTCGTACGCGATGTGGCGCTCGGAGTCGGTCTTCGCGCCCCGCAGCAGCCGGGCGGTCTCGTCCGCGCTCGCCGCCAGGGTGACGGCGTTGCCCCGGCTCTTGCTCATCTTGGTGCCGTCGGTGCCGAGCAGCAGCGGCGCGTGGGAGAGCAGCGCCTCGGGCTCGGGGAACACGCCCTCCCCGTAACGGGCGTTGAAGCGGCGGGCGACCGTCCGCGTGACCTCCAGGTGCGGCAGCTGGTCCTGGCCGACCGGGACCAGGTTCGCCTTGCAGAAGAGGATGTCGGCCGCTTGGTGGACGGGATAGGTGAACATCAGGCCGCTGACCGCGGACTGCCGGGAGTGGGCGATCTCGTCCTTGACCGTGGGGTTGCGGTTCAGCTCGGCCACGGACACCAGGCTGAGGAAGGGCAGCATCAACTGGTGGAGGGCGGGGACCGCGCTGTGGGCGAAGATCGTGCTCCGCGCCGGGTCCACCCCGATCGCGAGGTGGTCCAGGACCAGCTCCTCGACGTGTCCGGGCAGGTCGTCCGCCACGTCCCGGTCGGTCAGGACCTGGTAGTCCGCGACGATCACGAACAGCTCCGCCCCGAGGTCCTGGAGCCGGACCCGGTTGTGGAGCGTGCCGAAGTAGTGCCCCAGGTGCAGCCGCCCGGTGGGACGGTCGCCGGTGAGGACGCGGAACCGCCCCGGACTCCGGAGGACCTCCTCCTCCAGGGCGGCGCTGCGGGCCCGCGCGTCGGTCGTCACGGCGGCGGGGGCGGTGTCGGGAAGGACGGTCGTGTTCACGGGGTCTCCTGGTGGGTCGAGGACGCCGCCGAACGACAGGACCCGGTCCGGGAAACGCGAAAAGGGCCGTTCGTCCGAACGGCCCTTGGGTCATGCGTGAGGGGTGGCCGCTCCTAAAAGGAGCGCCACCGGCTCAGACACGACGAAGAACGCATGCGCCCACCGTACAGCCTTCCGGTCCGTGCGATCCTCAGGCCAGGACGACCGGCAGGTCGAACAGGTCGTTCTGGGTGACGACCGGCTTGTTGCGCAGTTCCTCGCGCGGCACCGCGAGACGCAGCTCGGGGAAGCGCGCGTACAGCGCGGGCAGCGCCACCGACGCCTCCAGGCGGGACAGCGCCGCGCCCGGGCAGACGTGCGGGCCGTGGCCGAAGGAGATGTGCCGGTTCGGCGTGCGGGTCACGTCGAAGTCGCCCGCCGTCGGGCCGAACTGGGCCTCGTCCCGGCCGATCGCGCCGAACGACACGATCAGCCCCTCGCCCTTGGGCAGGACCCGGTCACCGACCTCGATGTCCTCGGCGGCGAACCGGATCAGGACGTGCGAGGTGGGCGTCGACCAGCGCAGGGTCTCCTCGATCACGTTCTCCCACGGCACCTCGCCCTTGAGCACCAGGTCGCGCTGCTCGGGGTGGGTGCTCAGGGCGACCACGGCGTTCACGATCAGGCTGATGGTCGTCTCGTGACCGGCGGCCACCATCAGCTGGAGGGTGTTGGTGATCTCCTCCGTGGTGAGCCGGTCGCCGTCCTCCGACGCCTCGATCAGCGCGCTCGTGAGGTCGTCGCCGGGCGCCTCCTTCTTGCCCGCCACGATCCGCGAGAACAGGGCGCCCAGGTCCGCCATCATCTGCGGCACCTCCTCGGGCGGGGTCTGCGTCGAGAAGAACTTGTCGAACAGCTCCTTCATCCGCGGCTGGTCGGCCCGCTCGACGCCCATCAGCTCGCAGACCACGTTCATCGGCAGCGGGTACGCGAACTCCGCCTTCAGGTCCACGGTCTCGCCCGCCGGGCGCTCGGCGAGCCGGTCCAGCATCTCCGTGGTCAGGGCCTCGATGCCGGAGCGCAGCCGCTCCACCCGGCGCGCGGTCAGCGCCTGCGCGACCAGACCGCGCAGCCGCCGGTGCTCCTCGCCGTCCGCGGTCAGCATCGACTTCCCGGGGTTGGCCAGGCCGATCAGCGGCCAGTCCAGCGGTATCTCGCCGCGCTGCCAGGCGCCCCAGACATCGATGTCCTTGACCAGGCGCGGGTCCGTGAGCAGCTTCCGGGCCTCCGCGTGGTGGGTGACGGCGAAGCAGGGCACCCCGCCCGGCAGGACGACCCGGGCGAGCGGACCGGCGGCGCGCAGCCGGGCGCTCTCGCCGTCGAGGTCGGTGACGAACGGGTCGAGTTCGATGACGCCGGCGCCGGACGCGGCGGTGTGGTCGTACGGGCAGCTCATCCGAGGGCTCCAAGGGCGGGGGTCGGTGTGTAGGTCACGGGGAGCGCGGTCAGACCGCGCAGCCAGGGGGAGGGGCGGCGGGCGAGGTCCTGCGGGGCCACCGCGAGGTCCACGTCCGGCAGCCGGTCGAGCAGCACCTCGATGCCCGTCCGGGCGATGGTCTCGGCGACCTCCTGCGCGGGGAACGGGCAGCGGTGCTCGCCGTGCCCGAAGGACAGGTAGGCGTTGTTGCCGCCGGTGAGCGCGCCGGAGTCGGTCCGTACGTGCGGGTCGGAGTTGGCGGCGGCCAGGCCGAGCAGCAGCAGGTCCCCGGCGCCGATCCGGCGCCCGCCGAGGCGGGTGTCGCGCGAGGCCCACCGCCCGGCGACGTTCTGGGTGGGGGTGTCCTCCCACAGGACCTCGTTCATCGCCTCGCCGACGCTGTGCCGGCCGCCGGACAGCGAGGCCGCGAACCGTTCGTCGGTGAGCATCAGGCGCAGCGAGTTGCCGATCCAGTCGGCGGTGGGCTGGTGGCCGGCGGCCATCATCACCATGAGGTCCTGGGCGACCTCCTCGACCGTGAAGCCGGCCGTGTTGGCGAGCATCCGCGAGGCGACGTCGTCGCCCGGCGCCTCCGCCTTGGCGGCCAGCAGCCCGAACATCGACTCGCCCAGGTGGCGCTGGCCCTCCAGGGCGCCCTCCTGGCCGTTGATCATGTCGTTCATGGCCTTGACGAGGCCGGGGCCCTGCTCGTCGGCGAAGCCGTAGACGCTGGCGAGGACCCGGACCGGCAGCAGCATCGCGTACTCGGCGATGATGTCGCAGGAGCCCTTGCCGCACAGCGCGTCGATCAGCTCGTCGGCGAACCGCTCGGCGCGCGCCCGCAGGACGAACGGGTCGATCGCCTCCAGGGCGCCCGAGACGACGTCCGCGCGCTCGCGGTGCCGTTCGCCGACGGTGTAGAGGATGGACGGCTGCTTGCGCCCGATCATGGGCAGCAGCGGCCAGTCCGCCGGGATGCGGTCCCACTGGTTCCACAGGTCGGAGTCGCGCGAGAAGAGCACCGGATCGCTGGTGACCTGGTGCAGCTCGCGGTAGCCGAGGACCAGCCAGGCGGGTATGTCCCCGTCCAGGACGACCGGGGCGACCGTCCCGTGCTCCCGGCGCATCTGCCGGTACAGCTCGGTGGGGTCGGTCTGGAACCGGGGCCCGCCCAGCGGGACGGGCCGGGGCTCGGAGTGGGGCACGGGGCAGGTCACGGGGCGGGCTCCGGAATGGGCTGCGGCGTCGGGTCCTGGGCGACGACGGACTGCAGGTGCTCGACGAGCGTGATCAGGACCTGCTTGCTGGACTCGCGCGACCGGGCGTCGCAGAAGACCAGCGGGACCTCGTCGGCGAGGTCGAGGGCCTCGCGGATCTGCCCGGCGGTGTGGACGGGACCGCCGAAGTCGTTGCAGGCGACGACGAACGGCGTGCCGTGGTGCTCCAGGCGGTCGATCGCGTACCAGGAGTCGGCGAGCCGGCGCGTGTCGACGAGCACGACCGCGCCGAGCGTCCCGGAGAACAGCCGGTCCCAGAGGAACCAGAACCGCTCCTGGCCCGGCGCCCCGAACAGGTAGAGGACGTTGTGGGCGTCCAGCGAGATCCGGCCGAAGTCGAAGGCCACGGTGGTGGCCGTCTTCGCGGCGACGCCGCCGGTGTCGTCGACGCCCTCGCCCGCCTGCGTCATGGTCTCCTCGGTGTTCAGCGGGCGGATCTCGCTGACCGAGCGCACCAGGGTGGTCTTGCCGACGCCGAAACCGCCGACGACGACGATCTTCAGTCCGTTGTCGGCGGTGCTGTGCAGGGTCTGGCGCTGTTCAGAGGTTACGGAGTCCAACGAGCACCTGCTCCAGGATGTCGTGATCGGGAAGGCGGTACGACGCGCGGGGGTGCCGTGCGCTGATCCGGCCGGTGTCGTGGAGGTCGGCCAGCAGGATCCGCGTGATCGACACCGGCAGGCCGAGTCCGGCCGCCACCTCCACCACCGCCGTGGGGAAGCGGCACATGCGCAGGATCGAGGCGTGCTCGGACTGCATGCCGGGGACCGGGTCGCTCTCGGCGACCACGAGGGTCACCAGGTCGAAGGCGTCGGACCCGGCACGGCTGCGGCCGCCGGTCAGGGTGTAGAGCCGGTCGGGGGAGTCGTCCCGGCCCGGCCTGGGTCGGCTCATCCCCGGGGCCTCGCGACCAGATGCTCGCCGAGCTGCTCGACCAGCTCGGACATGTTGTGGCCGACGAGCCCGGCGTCGGCGTCCTCGTCGGCGACGAGCGCGAGGTGGGCGCCCTCGCCGGCCTCCACGATGAACAGGATGCCGCCGTAGAACTCGGCCATCGCGGAACGGACGCCGCCCGTGCCGTCGCCGAACTCCACGGACGCCCCGTGCGACAGGCTCTGGATGCCGGCGGCGATCGCGGCGAGCTGGTCCGCCTGGTCGACGGAGAGCTCGGGGGTACGGCAGAGCTTGAGGCCGTCACGGGAGAGCACCAGGGCGTGCCGGGTGCCCGGGGTGCGTTCGAGCAGGCCCTCAAGGAGCCAGCTGAGCTTCTCGTCGGTGGTGGTGCCGGTCATTTACGGGGTGCCTTCCGGGTGCGGGGAGTTCGAGGACGGCGACGTCCGGGGGGTGGACGTCCGGCCGGCCTGGTCGGACGGGACGGGCGGGGCGGCGGGGGAGCCGTCCGCCGCCGGGGAGGTCTCGGACGCCGGGGGGACGTCGGATGCCGGGGAGGCGTCGGCTCCGGTGCCGGCGTCGGACCGTTCGGCGGCGCGGACGGCCTGCCGGAAGGTGCCGAAGCGGGACGCGGCCCCGGCCGCCGCGCCGCTGCGCGGGCCGGCCGCGCGGGGCTTCGGGGCGGCGTCGGGCCCCTCCGGGTGGGCGGCGGCGAGCGCCCGGCCGCGGCGGCGGCGCGGTAGGCCGCTCTCGCCGAACTGCGGGTGCTCACCGGTGCCCTCGCCGGTGGTGCCCCGGTCGGTGTCGGGCTCGTGCACGGTCTCGGGCTCCCCGGCCCGTGCCGCGGCGGGGGCGGGCGCCGGGGTCCCGGCCGGCGCGCGGTCGGGGGCGGACAGGCCGCGGCCGGAGACGGGGGGCAGTACGGCGGCGGGCGCGGCCGGCGTCTCCGCGGGCACGTGGCTGATCAGCTCCTGCGGCAGCATGAGCAGGGCGCCGGTGCCGCCGCGCGCCGAGGGGCGGAACGACACGGTCAGGCCGTGCTTGCGGGCCAGCCGGCCGACGACGGCCAGGCCGAGCCGGGTCCCGGACAGACCGGCCAGGTCCTGGTTCTCCCCGCTCACGGCCGCCTCGGCGCGGCGCAGCTGGACGTCGCTCATCACCAGGCCGCTGTCCTCCACCGCGATGATGACGCCGGCGGGGACCTCCTCCACGTAGACGTGGACCTCGGCGGTGGGCGGGGAGAAGTTGGCGGCGTTGTCCATGAGTTCGGCCAGGGCGTGCATGACGCCCTCGGCGGCGTGGCCCGCCACGGCCGCGTCGCTGCTGGAGTGCAGCCGCACCCGCTGGTAGCCGCTGATCCGGCCCATGGCGCCGCGCAGGATCGACTCCATGACGATCGGGCGGGCCCAGCGGCGGCCGGACCGCGCCCCGGTCAGCACGGCGACGGAGTCGGCGAGCCGGCCCGCCTGGGCGGTGCGGTGGTCGAGGTGGAGGAGGTCGGTCAGGACGTCCTCGTCGGCGTGCCGGTGCTCCATCTCCCGCAGGTCGGCCAGCATGCTCGTGGCGAGCGCCTGCATGCGGCCGGCCGCGTTGGCGGCGGCGGCCATGGCGGCGGACCGGCCGGACTCGGCGCGGCGCAGCCTCTCCTCCAGGCGCGCGACGTCGGCGGCCCGGGCCCGGGTCAGCTCCGCCGTCTCGGCCGCGTGGGCGCGCACCAGCTCCTCGGTCCGCGCCGCGCGGGCCGCCTCGGCGGCCGCGGTGTCCGCCGCGTACCGCTCCCTCAGGGCCGCGGTCTCCCGCTCGGCGGAGGCCGCGGCCGCGGTGGCGTACGCCTCACGGGAGGCGAGTTCGGCGGTCAGCGTCTCGACCCGGCGGCCGAGGGCGCGCGAGGTGCGTCCATACCAGATGACGGCGAAGGCCGAGGCGGCGAGCAGCAGGACGCAGCAGACGGCGAACCAGGCGAGCGCGGGGCGGACCCCGGCCGGCGCCGCGGCGGTCGCCGCCGCGGCGAGCGCACCACCTGCGGCGGCTGTCAGCAACGAGGCGAGCAGGGCGGGGCGGAAGGGGGTGGACGGCGCCGACATCAACCAGACTCTCAGAACGGGCACGCGGGAAGGGAGTCGTAACGACGGCACTATAGATGCGTTGTTGATCAGTTAGGAACTGGCTTGATCGGATCGGCATCCAGGTAAAGGTTTAACTGCCCTATTTATGCGATCAGAAGTGATCGAATTTACTCGGAGTTCACCGAAGTGCCAGCGCGCGTCCGTCCCCTGGCGGGCGCTCAGGCCGTCCGTTCCCGGTCGTCGCGGTACTCGATGTGCAAGGACCCGGGCACATGGCGGCGCGTCCGCCCCCGGCCCCCCGGACCGGGGAAGAGCTCCACGCAGAAGTGCGGGGAGGCCGGATACCGCCGCCGGTGGGCCGCGGCACGGCCGGCGAAGTCCCGCAGCGCGGCGCCCTCTTCGCGGAAGGCGGTGGAGCTGCCGACGACGAACAGGGTGTGCGCGGCGACGTCGAAGCCGAGGCGGTCGCGGTACGTCCGGTGGTGCCGCCGCTCGTGGTCGACGGCGTCCGCGTCCGGGAGGTCGTCGTCCGGCAGGGAGACGGTGTGGGGCGTGCCGGCGCCGAGCCGCGCCCGGACCTCCTTCCACGACGAGGTCGGAAACTGCAGGCTGTGGTGGAGGAGGACCAGGTCGAGCGCGACCGGCTCGCCGTCACCGGCGCCGTCGCGGGGGGCCGGACCGTTCCGGAGGGGCAGGTGGACCAGCGACCGGGGGGACCTGGCCGCCAGTGCCCACAGGGCGGCGAGCCGGTCGGCGCCCTCCCGGTCGGCGTACATGGACAGCCAGTGCCCGTCGTCGCGGAGCGCCAGACCCGTCGCGCCGGGCCCGGGGGCCGACCGCACCACCCGGACCTCGCTCCCGCCGAGTCGCACCCTGTGCACCCGCACCCGCTGTTCCACGTGACCCCTTCGCCCTGTCGTCCCGCCCGCCCTGGGCGGAGCCGCCGGGCCGCGGCCTCCGGGTTCACGCCGGGCGCCGGGCGCCGCGGGCCGGCAGCCCTTATCGCTCGCGCTCGACGAACGCGGGCCGCAGGGAGTCGTCGACCGGGTCGTAGTAGCGGTGGAAGACCGGGGTGGCCGAGCCGGAGACCGGCGGGACGATCCAGCTCCAGTCGGCCGGGGTCGGCCTGCCGTGGCGGGCCTCCCGGTCGATGTGCCGGAGGAACCGCTCGGACTCGGTGTGGTGGTCGGCCATCATCACCCCGGCCTCCTCGAAGGAGTGCAGCACCGCCACGTTCAGCTCGACCAGCGCCCGGTCCCGCCACAGCGTCCGCTCCGACGAGCGGTCCAGGCCCAGCCGGTCCGCGACCACCGGCAGCAGGTCGTAGCGGTCGGTGTCGGCGAGGTTCCGCGCGCCGATCTCCACCCCCATGTACCAGCCGTTGAACGGCGCCGCCGGATAGCGCACCCCGCCGATCTCCAGCGGCATGTCGCTGATAGCCGGCACCGCGTACCAGCGCAGGCCGAGCTCCGCGAACCACGGGTGGTCCGGGTGCCGCAGCGGCACCTCCATGACGCAGCCCTCCGGCAGCTCGTACCACTCCGGCCGCGCGTCCGGACGCTCCCGCACCATCAACGGCAGTACCTGGAAGGGGTCGTCGGTCCGCTTCCAGCCCAGCTCGCGGGCGAGCGCGGTCGGCTCCGCACCGCGCGGATCGCCGACCCAGTCCCCCTCCGGGGTGCGGTGCCCCGCGTAGCGCACCAACTGGTCGTTGACGATCCGGGGCCCGGGACGGCCCGGCCGGTCCGGTGCGAAGACCGAGATCACCGGCCGGATCCGGCCGTCGTTCCCCGCGAGGCGCAGATGCTCGAAGCAGGCCCCGGCGACCCCGTCGGCCGAGGCGACGTGCCGCAGGTCGCGCACCACGAGGCTGCGCCAGTAGAGCCTGCCGATGCAGCGGGCCGCGTTGCGCCACGCGACACGGGCGCCGAACGCCAGCTCCTCCGGGGTGTGCGCGTACGTGCCCGTCCGGTCGATCTCGGCGAGCACCTCGCGGACCCGGCGCTCCGCGTCACCCGTCCGCGGCTCCTCCTGGTGGAACTGCCGGACGAAGCGCTCCGCCTCCCGCCGGTCGGTGGCGCGCGGCGGCGCCTCCGGCGTTCGTGGGGGCCCTTGCGGGCCGGGGGTGGCGTCGGACGTGAACGGACAGACGCCGACGGGGGCCGACTTCCGTCGGAGACGCAGACTGAAGACCAAGGTGTTCCCTCCTGGCCTCCATGACTACCCCGTGTGTTCGCGCGTGTGTGGAGAGTCTGCGTACTGCGTACGGGAACGGCGGCTCGCTGGTACTCTGCCCCGTTCCGCTACAACTCCTGGGCGCCCGGCATGTTCTGCTCCGCCCAGACCGCCTTGCCGGTGACGGTGCGGCAGGAACCCCAGCGGCGGCAGAGCATGTTGATGAGCTGGAGCCCCCGCCCGCCCTCGTCGCTGAGGTCCGCGTGCTGGATCTGCGGCAGGTCGGGGCCCGTGTCCGAGACCTCCACGACCAGCCGCTCGCCGCGCCAGAGCCGCAGCTCGCCCGGCCCGTTGCCGTACCGCAGCGCGTTGCCCACGAGTTCGGAGACGACCAGCTCGCAGACGTCCGCGAGCTCCGCGAGACCCCACGCGGAGAGCTGCTCCGTGACCAGCTTCCGGGCGGCGGAGGCCGCCCGCCCGTCCTTCGGCAGCTCCCACACCCGCAGGTCGTCGCGCGGGGACGGCGCGTCCGTCGCGACGAGCAGCACCGCCTCGTCGAACCGCTCGGCCCCGGCCGGAGCGCGCTCCACCAGACCGCCCGCCTCCAGCGCCCCGGGGGTGAGGCCGAGCGCGGCCGACCGCAGCCGCTCCAACTGCTCGTCCAGATCCTCGGTCCGGGTCTTGATGAGCCCGTCCGTGTACATCACCAGATGACCGCCGTCGGGCACCTTCAGCCGGATCGGATCGTACGGGATCACCCCCGCGCCCAGGGGAGCGCCGGCCGGCACGTCCGCGAAGTCGGCCGCGCCCCGCCCGTCGAGCAGCAGCGGCGGCAGGTGCCCCGCACTGGCCAGCGTGTAGCTGGAGTCCGCCGGGTCGTACACCGCGCACAGACACGTGGCGACCTGCTCGTCCTCCAGGTCGCGGGTGGCCAGGTCGAGCCGCGCCAGGACCCGTTCCGGAGCCATGTCCAGGGTCATCAGCGTACGGGCGACGGCCCGCAGCCGCCCCATCGTGGCGGCGGCGGGCAGCCCGTGCCCCATCACGTCCCCCACCACCAGGGCCGTCCGCCCGCCGGGCAGCGCCATCACGTCGTACCAGTCCCCGCCCACCCCGTGGCCGGCCGTCGAGGGCGCGTACTCCGAGTGCAGCCGCAGCCCCGGCGTCACCGGCGTCGCGCGCGGCAGCAGACTGCGCTGCAACGACACCACGTGCTCGCGCTCACGCCCGTACAGGCGCGCGTTGTCGATGAAGACGGCGGCCTTCGAGGCGAGCTGCTCCGCGAGCGCGAGGTCCGTGGAGGAGAACGGCGGCGTCCCCGGGCCGCGCACGAAGTCGGCGCTCCCGAGCAGCAGCCCGCGCGCGATCAGCGGAACGGCCAGGTAGCTGTGCACCCCGGCGGCCCGCATCTGCGCCGCCGCGCTCGCCGACGGCGCCACCCGGGCGAAGTCGTCGCCCCGCATCCGGCTCAGCAGGACCGGCTTGCCCTGCCGGAGGCAGTACCGGTGCAGCAGCGTCTCGTGCCGCTCCTCGGACTGGACGTAGGTCTCGCCCACCGGGGTCGGCTCCAGGGAGGCGAGCTCCTCGATGGCGCACAGCGCCGTGGCCCGCAGCGGAGGAAGGCCCTCCCCGGTCCACCGCGCCCCCTCCTCGCCGCGCAGCACGCTCTCCAGGACGTCCACGGCGGCGCCGTCGGCGAACCGGGGCACCGTGAACTCGGCCAGCTCCTGCGCGGTGCGCTCCAGGTCCAGGGTCGTACCGATCCTGGAGGTGGCGGAATTCAGCCACGCCAGCTGACTGCGGGTGGTGAACCGGTCGGGCGGCAACAGACCCCTGCTCCTGCGGAACCGCGCGCCCGCGCCGGCCGACCGGCGGGCCGACGGACCGCTCCCGGCCGAGGCGCGGCCGGTCAGGCGCCGCCTGTCGCTCCCGCCGTTCACTCTTTCGGCCTCCAGACAGGATGTGACGCCATCTGTTGCACAGTCTGCACCGGAAGAGGCCACAGTGCATCAGGCATGCGGAAGCAATCCGCGCAAGTACGTCCACGGCCACGAGGAGTCACCCGGGGGCGACCCTCCGCGACACGGGACCGGAGGAGGGGCGGCCCGGGCGCCCCGCCCTCAGATCCCCACGACCTTGGCGGACGCCGACACCTCGTACACCAGGGTGACCGTCCGGCGGCCGCCCGGCGGCAGGGAGACGTCCCAGCGGACGATGCCCTCCGCGTCGACCGAGGCCGGCGCGGGGGAGCAGGACTCCTCGCGCAGGCGCACCTCCACCGCCGAGACCTCGGAGACGGGGATCCGCTCCCGCAGGACGACCACCCGCTCCCCGTCCTCGCCGGGGGCGGAGAACCGGGACAGGTGCAGTCGGACCGTATGGGTGACCACGGTCCGCTGGGTGAGCCCGGCGGCGCCGTGGGACTCCTCGGCGTACCGGACGACCCGGATGTCGTCGCGACTGCCGTAGGCCAGCTCCGCGGCGGCGCCGGGAGCGGTGAACTCCAGCGCGCCGCGGCCGATGAAACCGCTGCCGCGCACCAGGTCCACCGGTCCGGCCAGCAGGGCGTGCCCGGACCGGTTGTCGAACCGCACCACCTGCGTGACCAGCGGGGACAACTCGGGGGAGCAGGCGTACTCGTCGCCCGCGCCGGTCGTGAACACCGAGAGCGGCACCCGGTGCGCCCGGCCGTCGGAGGAGACGGAGACCGGCGCGGGGGCGTGCAGGATGCGCGCCTCGCCGCCGTCGTCGACCCCCGGCAGGCCGAGCACCGGCGCCGGCCCGAGGTCCCCGATCAGCTCCTCGCGCACCTCGACGTCGACCGTGCGGCGCTCGGCGGCGGAGCGGTCCCTGAGCGTCAGCCGGTCCTCGACCAGGCCCGGCGGCTCGGTGGCGAGCGCCGAGCGGGCCGTCGACAGCGTCAGCCGCACGTCCGACCAGTCCTCGCCGGTGCGCTGCCAGACCACGGCCTCGGTCTCCAGGGTCAGCGAACCGCCGTCGAGCACGGCCCGGTAGGCGGGCCGCCACAGCGCGCACGGGGTGAGGTGGCCGATCCGCAGCCGGGCCGGACCCGCCTCCGCCGCCTCCACGGTCAGCTCCACGTGGGCGACCAGCTCGGCGGGCTCCCGCTCGCCCTCGGCCAGGGCCCGCAGGATCGCGTCGTCCTCGGCGTCGAGCCCGGTCAGCCGGGCCTCGACGGCCCGGAGCCGTTCGGCGTACGCGTCGCGCTCGGCGTCCACGCGGTCCAGCTCCCGGCCCCAGCGCTCGCCCTCGCTCTCGCCGGAGCCGCTGCCCTCGCGGATCTCGCGCAGCAGGTCGGCGGCGAGCCTGCCGAGCAGGTCGAGCCGGACGCGCAACCGGTCGCGCTCCTGCTCCGCGGTGCGCCGTTCCTTTTCGAGGGCGTGCGCGCGCAGCCGCAGGGCGGAACCGTCCTCGGAGGAGGGGACCGGACCGCGCGGCGTCCAGGTGCGGACGATCCGCGCGGCGAGCACGGTCACCGGGGCGTCGGAGGCCGGCTCGGCGTGGAGGGTGCGGTCGACGGCCAGGGCGCTGACCGGGCCGAGGCGCAGCCGCTGGACACCGGCCGCGAGGTCGACGACGGCGGCGCGCTCGACGTGGGCGCGGTCCTCCAGACAGGTGACGGCGGTGACGGGAAGGGGGATCGGCCGGGATTCCGTGGTCATGGTGGGTCAGCTCCTGCGGTTGCCGTCGACCAGGGCCTTGCCGGCCGGGATGCGGATCTCGTAGCCGCCTTCGAGGACGGCGGTGCCGCCGGCGGGGAGTTCGACCCGCCGGACGCGGGTGCCCGCCGCGTGCTCCTCGGGCCCGTCCTCGGGCACCGCCCAGCCGGCCCGTTCCTCGATCCGCACGTCGGGCTCGGAGGTGACCGGCACCCGCTCGCGGACCTCCACGACGGCGGGCGCCGCGAGGCGGTTCACCAGCTCCACGTGGACCTGGTGGTCGAGGACGGTGACGTTGTTGCGCAGGCCCGCGGTCGACTCCCGCAGGTGGGTGCGGCGGGTCACGCGGATCGCCTCGGCCGGGCCCAGGCCCAGCCGCCGGACACCGCCGGGGGCGAGCGTGGGGAGCGCGGCCGTCAGCAGGAACTCGTCGTCGACGGTGACCTCCACCGGGCCCGCGAGGAGGGCCTGCCCGGTGGCGTTGGAGACCACGAGCGTCGTGTACACGGTCTCCTCCACGGACGGGACGCAGAGGTACTCGGTGCGCAGGCCGACCGGGATCTCGCCGACGGTGACGGTGTGCCAGGTGCCGTCCGAAGGGACGTCGGCGCGGGCGGCGGCGTCGAAGCGGTGGTCGAAGGAGCCCGCCGACTCCCGGGGGCGCACGGCGTGCCGGGGCAGCGGCAGCGCGGCCACCCCCTCGGCGCGGCGGCGGTACTCGGTCGTCACGGCGTCGGAGGAGGAGTCCGGGAACAGGCGTCCCCGGCGCGGGCCCCGGTCGTCGGGGCCGGACAGGACGAGGGAGGCGTAGTCCAGCTCGTCGCCGCTCGGCCGCGGCGGACCGGACGGTGCCGGGAGCGGTGGCGGGGCCGCCGCGGCGGGGGCGGGAGCGCCGGGAGCGGCGGGCGCCATGGCACGGCGGGGGGACCGGGAGACGGAGCCCGGTGCGGCGCCGGGCGCCCCGCCGTAGCCCTGCGGCGCCGGCGCCGGAGGCCCGCCGTAGGGCTCGGGCGCGAAGCCGTACCCGCCGCCGGGCGGCGGGGGAGCCCCGGTGAGGGTCGGCGGCCCGGCGAAGGCCGGGGGCGTCGGTGCCGGAGGCGGCGTCGGGGCGGGGGCGGCCGCGACCGGCACGGCGACGGAGCCCGCCACGGCACCGCCGGAGGCGGAGGCCGGAACGGGCCGGGGTCCGGCCGCCTCGTACCCGGCGAAGAGGTCGGAGAGGCCCGCCGGGGGCTCGCGCCAGCCGGACGGCGCGGGGGCCGCCTGCCGGCGCCCGATCCGCACGGAACGCAGCCGGGGCAGGTCGGTGCGGCGCCGCAGGTCGGCGGTGGCCAGGGCGAGGCGCACCCCGGTCCAGTCCTCGCCGGTCCGCTGGGCGACCGAGGCGCGCAGCACCAACCGCCCCCCGTCGTCGCCCCGGTGGTGCGAGAGGCGGTAGGCCGGCACCCAGACGGCGCCCGGCACCCCGTACTCCAGCTCCAGCTCCAGTTCCACTTCCGCCGGAGCCTCCCCGCCGACCGCGCCCTCCAGGGTCAGGACGGCGGAGACGGTGGTCCCGACGTGGGGCGAAGGGGCGTCGGTGGAGGCTCGGGCGAGCCGGTCGGCGGCGACGGAGAGCGCGTGCTCGGCGTCGCGCAGCTCCTCTTCCAGCTCGACGAGGCGCGCGTGCAGCCGGGCCAGCCGCTCGTCGACGAAGTCGGCGAGTTCCAGCCAGGCGTCGACCGCGGTGCGGCGGTACGGGTCCTCGCGCTTGCGGGCCGGGGAGACCGGGTGCAGGCCCTCGACCTCCGCGATCAGGGTCCGCTGCCGGTCCCGGCGCCCCTGGGCCGCCGCGCACGCGTCGCGCAGCCGCTCGACCTCGCGCCGCAGCGCGTCGGGCGCGCCGTCGCCGAGCGGCTCGGACGCGACCTCCACCCGGGCCTCGGTGACCCGGACTCCGGCCGGTCCCAGGACCCGGGCCCGCAGCGAGCCCGGTTCCAGGGCGCGGGGCAGTCCCGCGACCCGTACCCGGCCGTCCGGGGGCACGGCGCCCCGGGCCAGGCGGCGGCAGACCGCGCCCTCCGCGTACACCACGACCGAATCGAGGGTAGACCCCCACCTCCGGGCCGTCTCCTCCGACATGCGCCTCGCCCCCTGCCCCGTCCGTCGTACCGGCCGAAGCCTACGCGGACGGGCCGCGTTCCGGTGCCGGAGACCGGAACGCGGCCCGGGGCCGGGAGGGGGACCTCAGGCCGTGGACGCCGCTGGGAGGGGGCCTCAGGCCGTGGACGCCGCCGCGAGGGCGTCCCGCACCTCCGCCGCCAGGGCGTAGGGGTCGCCGGCCGGCGCGGTCGGGTAGCGCCGGTGGCTACGGGCCCAGGCGTCGTCCGTCGCGAACCAGTCGACGTCGGCCGGCGCGGCGCCGGTGGCCAGGGCGGTGTCCAGGCCCTCGAAGTACGCGGCCCAGCGCGGCGCGTAGAGGTCGCGGACGAGCCCGTCCCACTCGCGGTTGGCGTAGTCGCGCAGCCCTCCCTCGCTCGGCCCCCGGCCGCCCCAGGTGGTCAGGATCGAGCGCACGTCGTACTCCAGCCGGTCGCGCTCGGCCGGATCGGCGCCCCAGGAGCGGGCGCTCTCCAGCCACGGGCCGAGCAGGAAGCGCCGGTCGGAGCCGACGAGCCGGCCCAGCAGCTCCGTGTCGGCGTTCCACTCGCGCACCAGCGCCCGGAAGCGCTCCAGGTCCTCGGCGTCGTACGCGGCCTTGATCCTCGGCAGCAGCACCCGGCCGCGGTTGGTGAGCGCCTGGCGCGCCACGTCCACGAGGTCGTAGCGGTACGCGTCGGTGGTCCGCAGCGCGGGCGGGACCCGGAGCAGTTCCGACAGCGCCCGCTCCACCGTGGCGGCGTCGTACCGGGCGAACGGCGGGCTCCAGAGCGCGGCCGTGGTCGCCGTGAGGCTCGGCCGGGCGGCGAAGACGCTGTCCTGCGGGTCGCCCCAGGTCCCCGCGGGCGTGCTGTACGGACCGAGGCGCAGCTGCTCCCACGCGGCGGCGGCGTGCGGGTCGGCGCCCCCGTAGCGGCGGGCGGCGTAGTCGGCGAACCAGGCCCGCTGGTCGACCGGGCCCGGCTCCCAGGCGAGCGCGGTGAACAGGTCGAACACGGCGGGGTTGCCGCCGGTGGCCTCCGGCAGGTAGGCGATGCCGCGCAGCTTGGAGCCCGGCTTGGTCAGCCACGTGTGGAAGCGCTCGCCCCACAGCGCGGTGTTGGCGCCGATGCTGGTGTGCCCGCCGAAGTTGGGGATGGTGCCGAAGGCGTAGGGGGTGCTGTTCCACTGCTTCTCGCGGTCGAGGCCGTTGTAGCGGTCGGAGACGCCGTCGACGATCAGGACCCGGTCGCGGTCCACCCCGCTCAGGAGCTTGGGGGTCGGGTTCCGCTGCCAGCCGAGCAGGACCCAGGTGGCGCCGGGACGGGAGGCCTCCAGGGCCCGCTGGACGGCCCCGGCGGCCGCGGCGACGTCGACCCCGCCCGCCGCGCCGCCCTCGTGCAGCAGGTCCATCTTGAACATGTCGCTGTCGCCGAACCGCTCCTGCTGGACCCGGTAGTAGGCGGCGGCGAGGCGGTCGAAGACGGGGCCGGTCGGGTTCAGCCAGTCGGGCCGGTCGAACTCCACCCACTTGCCCTGCGGGACCGTGACCGCGCCCGGGTTCCGCTCGGCGAACCCCGGCGGCACCGTGCCGAAGTAGCCCGGCAGGACGGGTGTCATGCCGAGCGAGCGCAGCTGCCGCGCGATCCGGGCGCCGAGCGCGGCGCGGGCCTCGATCAGCTGCTCGGAGACCGGGCCCGCGAACCCGGAGATGTTCTGCAGCAGCCACCAGGCCTGGTGGCCGGGGGCGGGGATCCAGTCCCGCAGCTCGGCGGCGCTGTAGCCGAACTCCTGGAGGGCCCGGTAGTACGGGTACTCGGCCCCGGTCGGCACGAAGACCTCGTTCACGCCGTGCAGCGCCATCAGGTCGATGTCGCGGCGGTACGTCTCGAAGTCCCGGTAGGCGCCCGAGTAGCCCTCGTCGGTGTCGTTCAGGGCGTAGCGGTGCGGCACGCTCGCCGACCTGGTGAGGGTCCCGGGGACGGCGGGGAGCACGGCGGGCAGCCGGTCGAGGCTGTCGCCGGGCCAGCCGATGTCCACCTTGGCGACCCGCTCCAGGTACCAGCCCGCTCCGGCGAGCAGCGTGGCCGGCGAGGTGCCCCGCACCTGGATCCGGCCGGCCGTGCCGGAGACCTCGAAGCGGTCGCCGGACTCCGTGCGCGCGACGGGGACCAGGGTGAACTGCCGGGCCTGCGAGGACAGCAGGCGCTCCAGGCTCGCCCGCGCGGGCGCCGCGTCGAAGGCGGGCGCGGCGGGGGCCGCGGCGGCGGAGACGGCCCCGCCCCCGGGGGACAGCGCGCCGGGGGCCACCGCCGCCGCGGCGACGAGCACCACGAGGACGAGGACGTGACGGCATCGGAGGATCAGGCGACTGCCCATGTGGTTCCCTGCTCGAAAGAGGCCGGCGGATCGTCCGACCACTCTCCTACGCGCCCCCTTGCGGGGAGGGGAAGCGGAGCGGGGTCCGCCGGGGTCTCATCCTTACGGGTGTACACCGACGGGTGTACGCGGCACCCACCGGCGTACGAAGCCGCCGGTGCGGGAGGCCGGGGGCGCACGATGCCACCGGTCACGTGCGGTGCTCCGGCAAGGACGAGTCAACTCCCTCGTCCGTAGGAGTGGTTGACGGATGGTCTGGACCAACCTACGGTCTGCTGGAGCGCGCGCCACCCCAGGACCCATCCCCCCACGTCCCAAGGAGCACGCATGCCAGGCCCCTGGATCCCCCGTGTCCTCGGAGCGGGTCTCGCCGCCCTCCTCGCGGCCGCAGCCCTCGCCGCGCCCGCCGCCGCCGAAGGCGCGGAGCCCACCAGGACCGCCGTGTCCGCCCCCGTCTCCACCACCGGAGCCGCCGACACCTGCGCCCTCAAGCCGAAGCCCGCCGGAAAGGTCCTCCAGGGGTACTGGGAGAACTGGGACGGCGCGGCCAACGGCGTCCACCCGCCCTTCGGCTGGGCCCCCATCGACGACCCGCGCTTCGCCGCCCACGGCTACAACGTCCTCAACGCCGCCTTCCCCGTGATCCGCTCGGACGGCACGGTGCTGTGGGAGGACGGCATGGACAGCACCGTCCGCGTCGCCACCCCCGCCGAGATGTGCCGCGCCAAGGCGGCCGGGGCGACGATCCTGATGTCGATCGGCGGGGCCACGGCGGGCATCGACCTGAACTCCACCGCCGTCGCCGACCGTTTCGTCGACACGATCGTCCCGATCCTCAAGAAGTACAACTTCGACGGCATCGACATCGACATCGAGACCGGTCTGGTCGGCAGCGGCTCCATCACCGCCCTCTCCACCTCCCAGGCCAACCTGATCCGCATCATCGACGGCGTCCTCGCCCGCATGCCCGCCGGCTTCGGCCTGACGATGGCCCCGGAGACCGCGTACGTCACCGGCGGCAGCGTGGTCTACGGCTCGATCTGGGGCGCGTACCTGCCGATCATCAAGAAGTACGCGGACAACGGGCGCCTGTGGTGGCTCAACATGCAGTACTACAACGGCAGCATGTACGGCTGCTCGGGCGACTCCTACTCCGCCGGCACCGTCGCCGGGTTCGTCGCCCAGACCGACTGCCTGAACAGGGGCCTGGTGATCCAGGGCACCACGATCAGGGTCCCGTACGACAAGCAGGTCCCCGGCCTGCCCGCCCAGCCGGGCGCGGGCGGCGGCCACATGGCGCCGTCGGCCGTGGCCCAGGCGTGGAACCACTACAAGGGTGCCCTCAAGGGCCTGATGACCTGGTCGGCGAACTGGGACGGCTCGAAGGGCTGGACCTTCGGCGACAACGTCAAGGCGCTCCAGGGCCGCTAGAACCCGACCCGCCGGACGGGCCCCGGGCCCGTCCGGCGGCTCTCAGGGGAACAGGACCTTGGCGAGGGCGAGGCCGGCGAAGACGGCGCCGAGCCCGGCGAGGACGGAGGCGACGACGTTGGCCGCGGCGGAGAACCGCGCGCCGGTCTCGGCCAGCCGCAGCGTCTCGTAGGAGAACGTCGAGTACGTCGTCAGCGCGCCGCACAGCCCGGTCCCGAGGAGCAGCTGCACGGTGTGCCCGGCCGCGCCGGACAGCGCGGCGCCCGTGAGCAGGCCGAGGACCAGGGAGCCCACGACGTTCACGGTGAGGGTGCCCCACGGGAAGGCGGTGCCGTGGCGGGCCTGGACGGCGCGGTCGGCCAGATAACGCAGGGGCGCGCCGACGGCGCCGCCCGCGGCCACCAGGAGGAAGTCGTTCACGGCCGGCCCTCCCGGGCGTCGTCGGCGGGGACGGGCAGGTCGTCTGCGGGGGCGGCCGGGCGGACCGCCGGTCGCGTACGGGAGGTCATGGCGCGCTCCGGTGCGCCAGGAGGCGCCGTGTGCCGCGGGCGCCGGCGGTCACCGCCGCCAACGCGGCGGCGACGGTCGCCACGAGGTAGACGAGCGCGGTGGCGGCGCGGTCGGCGGCGACGAGGCGTTCGACGTCCACGCAGTACGTGGAGAAGGTGGTGAACCCGCCCAGGAACCCGGTCCCGAGGAACGGGCGCAGGAGCGGATGGGCCGTGAGGGCCTCGGTGACGGCGACCAGGAGGACGCCGATCGCCAGGCAGCCGGCGGCGTTCACCGTCAGCGTCGTCCAGGGGAAGGCGCCCGCGGGCGTGGGCCACAGCAGCGACGCCCCGAAACGGGCCAGGGCGCCGAGCGAACCGCCCACCGCGACGACGGCGACCACCACGGGGACGCCGTGGCGCGGGGACTCCCGGCGCCGGCGGCTGTCCGTCGGGCCGGGCTCGGGGGCGACGGGGCCCAGGTCGGGATCGATCGGCTCGGAGGCCCCGGACCGCGGTGGTTCGTCGGAACGCATACCTCTCCCTACGCGTGGTCCCCCGCCGCGGGCGGGGACGGGTCACGAGTAGGGACCGTTGGCGGCGTCGCGTGCCGCGGTTCGGGGACGGCGGGCCCCACCGCCGCGCGACCGCCCGGGGGCGGTCGCGCCTCCAGGATAACGGGCGCCGCCGGGACACCACCGCCCGACACGGAACGGGGAGCGAGACGCGGGAAGGGGTGGGGGCGCGCGGGAGCGCCGGTGCGCGGCCGCCGGGAACGGCCGCGCACCGGCTTCCGTCAGGCGGTGTGCAGGGTGAGGCCGTAGCGGCCGAGGATCTCGTTCACGGGCTGGAACCAGGTCTCGCCGCCGGAGGAGCAGTTGCCCCAGCCGCCGGAGGTGACGCCCTGGGCCTGGTCGCCGCTGATGAACGCGCCGCCGGAGTCGCCGCCCTCCGCGCAGACGCTGGTCTTCGTCATCTGGTGGACGGCGCCCTGGCTGTAGTTGACCGTCTGGTTCTTGGCGAGGACGGTGCCGCAGTGCCACTTCGTGGTGGAGCCCGAGCGGCAGATCGACGCGCCGACGGGCGCCTCGGCGGAGCCGCGCACCAGCCGGTCCGGGGTGGCGCCCCAGCCGAGGACGACGGGCACGGTCCACCAGCCGCTGTGGATGCTCACGTACGCGTAGTCGTCCCCGGGGAACGAGGAGCCCTGGAAGGTGCCCATGGCGGAGCCGTCCCAGCCGCGCACCGCCGCCCCGGCCCGGCCGCAGTGACCTGCGGTCACGAACCCGCCGTGCACGGAGAAGCCGATCGAACAGCGCACGTTGCCGGTGTAGTACGGGTCGCCGCCGACGGTCCCCGCCGCGTACGTACGGGGCGCGGTGGCCGCCTCGGCGACGGTGACGGGCCCGTTCGCCCGCGCCTTCTCGACGAAGGCGCGCACGGCGGGGGCGTCCCGCTCGGCCCGTACGACCGTGACGACGACGCTGTTGGCCTTCGGGTCGACGTGCCAGCCGGCCACGCCCCGCGGCGCGGAGAGCGCGTCGAGGCGGGACTTGGCCCGGTCGAGGGCGGCGGCGCTGTGGCGGACCACCCGGGTGTCGGCGCCGAGCGCCCGCACCCCGGCCTCCTCGGCGCGGTCGGTGAGGGCGACGACGAGCCGTCCCGAGGCGGGGTCGAACCACGAGCCCCCGTACGCGCCCCCGGCCGTCTGCCGGGCGGCCTTCTCGACCTCGGTCGCGGCCTTCTCGGCGCGCAGCCGCTCCTCGGCCTGAGCCGGGGTCAGGCCGAGGTCCTGCCGCAGGGCGTCGAGGAGCCCGGCGGACGCGGAGGGGGAGGCGGGCGGTTCGGGGAGCGGGGCGGCGTTCGCGGCCCCGGCGTGGGCGGCGCCGAGGCCGAGGGTCAGCAACAGGGCCGCGACGGCGGCGCCCAGGGGGGTGGTGCGTTTCACGAAGCCTCCTGGTGTGGGGGACCGAACGCTTGAGAGCGCTCTCACCGAGCGCCGACCGTTACGCTAGCGCCACCGACTTGGCAGGTCCATACCAAAAACGAGACGAGGGGCGGCGACTACGGAGAGGAGCGCGGACCGGTGCGGGGCGCCGACTTCCGTGCGTCCCGCCCCCGACCGCCTCTCGTCGCCGACCATGGTTGTTGCGGAGAGTGATCGCGTGGGGAATGATCCCGGCCGTGACGATCCTCCTCGCCGTCCTGGTCGGCCTGCTTCTCTGTGGGCTCTACCCCTGCGTCATCGTTCCCGACCTCGCCGACCGCTGGGTTCGCAAGCACTTCGTGGCCTCCGACTACGGACTCGCCCCCCGTGGGCAGCTCGATTCCAGCCGCCCCGGCCCGCCCCCGCCGCCGCACCGGCACCGGGAAGGGCAGGCCGTGGCCGACGCGGCGTGGAACGGGGACTGGCGGGTCGCCGAGGCCTATGTCCGGGCGGCCGGCGAGGACTGGGACGAGCGCTGGTCCCGGACCGAACTCCTCCAGGAGGTCGCCCGCGAGGAAGACGCCTGGCTGGAGGCGTGGCGCGCGGCCGAGCCCGGGAACTGCGACGCGGCGACCCTCCGCGCCCGGATCATGGTTCAGCGGGCCTGGGCGGTCCGGGGCGGCGGTTTCGCCCACGAGGTCTCCAAGGACCGGATGAAGAGCTTCCGCGCGATGCTCCCGGCCGCGATCGAGGAAGCGCGGCGGGCCGCGTTGCTCGACCCCGCGAACCCGGGCCCCTGGGTCGTGATGGTCACCGCCGCCCGGGGCGCCCAGTACGGCCGTGCCCGGTTCCGGCCGCTCTGGGACGGCCTCGTCGCCCGGGCGCCCCACCACTACGAGGGGCACTGGCAGGCACTCCAGTACTGGTGCGCCAAGTGGTACGGCAGCGACAGGCTGATGATGCGCTTCGCCGGGCGGGCGGTCCGCGAGGCACCGCAGGGCAGCCCGCTCGCCGGCATGTACCTGCACGCCCTGGAGGAGCTGGTCGGCCGCCCGGCCACCGCGTTCTCCTCCACGCCCCTGGTGAGGGGGCACCTGAAGCGGGTCGCGGCCTCGTTCGCCGAGGTGGACCCCGCCGACGAGCGCCTGCCCGCCCTGCGCCACCTCCTCGCGCACTACATGCTCCGGTCGAGGATGTACGGGCCCGCCCTGGAGCAGTTCCGTCTGATCGATCCGTGGTGCGGTGCCGAGCCCTGGCGCAGGGAAGGGGGCCCGAAGGCGGCCTTCGAGACCGCCCGGGGCAGGGCGGTGAAGCTGTCCCGTGCCTCCGCCACCGGCACGGTCCGCTCCCACGGAACGGCTCGCTAGGGACTGGCCGGCCGCCCACCACCTCGACCACCGCTGCCGCACCACCAGCCGCCGCACCCGCGGCGGTTGGGCAGGCCTGAGTGCCGCCATGCCCCTCATCTGTCTCGTCCGCCACGGCCAGGCCTCCTCCGGAGCGGAGGACGACGACGTCCTGTCCGGCCCCGGCCGCCGCCGTCGGCCGGGAACTCGCCCGACGGGGCCTGCGCGATCCGCACCTCGTCTCCGAGACCCCGAACCGCCGGCGCGACACGGCCCGCATCGCCGCCGAGGCGGCCGAATTCCGGGGCCCGCTCCACCGGGACGCGCGCCGGAACGAGTGCGACCACCTCGCCCTGCCGGCCCGCTACGCCCCGCCGCCCGACGGGGAGCGGTCCGTGCAGGGCCCTGCTCGACCACGCCCTGGCGGCGTGGAGGGAGGGCCCGAGCCTGCCGGGGGCGCCCGCGTCGCGCTGGCCGAGCTGCCCGCCGCGCGTCAGCGGGCTGCGATCGCCTCCCTCAGGGCGGGGGCGACGGCGAACAGGGCGAACACGGAGGCGCGGACCCGGTCGGCGACGACCTCGGGGGTGGAGGTGTCGAGCTTGCCGTCGAGGTGCAGGAACGCCAGGCCGTGGACGAGGGCCCAGACCGTGGTCGCCAGGGCGTCGGTGTCCTCGACGCCGGGGAAGGCGTCGCGGACGATGCCCCGGACGTACTCGGAGATGGCGGCGGTCGCGGCGACCCGTTCCTCGCTTGTGGGGTCGCAGGGCTCGGCGAACATCGCCCGGAAGAGGGCCGGGTGCTCCAGGGCGAACCGGACGTAGGCCACGGCCACGGCGGCCAGGTCGTCCGGCGTCGACGGGACCGGGTGGGCCGTCGCCAGGTGCTCGGCGAGCTCGCGGTAGCCCTCGGCGGCCACCGCGGACACGAGCGCCTCGCGGTCCGCGTAGTGGCGGTAGGGGGCGGTCGCCGAGACTCCGGCACGGCGCGCGACCGCGCGCAGCGAGAGGCCCGCGCTGCCGTCCTCTTCGAGGAGTTCCCGTGCCGCCCGCAGGCAGGCGGCACGCAGATCACCGTGATGGTACGTACTGTTCTGTGCCATGGGCCACGCTCGCTCTTCCTGAGTCCACTGCTTGCTCGCCCGTCAAATGTAAATGGTGCATACATCCTAAAGGATCGAAAAGGAAGAGGGAACTCGGGATGACCGGTGAACCGTTCTCTGTTGCTCCGGCCAGGTGCTGAGGAACCGGATGGCCTCACCCTGGACCTCCCCCCCCGTGCCGACGGGACCACTACGAGGCGGAGCGCACGACGGAGCCGGTGACCTGGTCGGACAAGACGCTCGCCGCCGCGCCGGACGGCATCGACCCGGACGACTTCGACGTGGTGTTCTATCCGGGCGGACACGGTCCGATGGAGGACCTGTCGGTCGACCCGGTCTCCGGCGCGCTGCTGACCCGGGTCCTCGCGTCGGGCAGGCCGCTGGCGCTGCTGTGCCACGCTCCGGCGGCCGCGTTCGCGGCGAGGAACGAGGACGGGTCGTGGCCGTTCACCGGCTACCGGATGACGGGCCTGTCGAACCTGGAGGAGAAGTTCAACAGCTTCGGCCGCAAGGCGATCTGGCTCCTGGAGGACCGGCTGCGGGAGAGCGGGGCGGAGTACTCCAAGGCCCGCCTCCCGCTCAGGCCGTACGTGGTGGTCGACCGCAACCTGTACACCGGGCAGAACCCGCCGTCCTCCGAGAGCCTCGCCGAACGCCTCGTCGCCGACGTGAACGCCACCGCGACGCGCTGAAGTCCGGTACGGCACACCGCCACGCCCCACTGTCCGGTGGGGCACACCGCCACGCCCCCACCGTGGTCCGGCCGCCGGACACACCGCAGGGCCTCCGGGCGCCGGGTTGCACCCGTACGAGGGGCGGGGACCATGGGAGGGAGGGCGAGGAGCGGCCCCCAGGGACGACCACCCCGCCGGGCCTGTCACCGGCAGGCAGGCGCATCCCTCCACTCCCGCGCGGAGGCCCCCGTGAACGAACCCGGCGACCCTCTCGCCCCCCGGACGGACCGCCCGCTCCGGCTCGGCACCGGCATCCCTCCCGAGGACGCCCGCACCTTCGTGCGCGAGCTGTACGCCGCGGCCCGGGCCGACCGCGACGAGGAACGGGCGGAAGCCGACTTCGAGCGGGAGGAGTGAACCCGTGGGCGACCTGTCACCGGGGTTCCGGGGGAAGGCCCGCGACCTCATGGCCCGGCTGCCGCCGGGGCAGTACCCGACGGAATCGTTCCCCGTCCTGTCGGCCGGCCCCACCCCCCACATCCCCACCGACCGGTGGTCGTTCACCGTCACCGCCGAGACCGGCGAGAGCCGCACGTGGACGTGGGAGGAGATGATGGCGCTCCCGCAGGAGGAGCCCACCGTCGACATCCACTGCGTCACCCGCTGGTCGAAGTTCGACACCCGCTGGCGCGGCGTCCCCCTCGACGCCTTCCTCGACGGGGTCGGGACCGCCGCCGACTTCGTCGTCGCCGAGTCCTTCGACGGCTACACCACCAACCTCCCGCTGGAGGACGTCACCGACGGCAAGGCCTGGCTGGCCCACTCCTTCGACGGTTACGCGCTCTCCCCGGACCACGGCGGACCGGCCCGGCTCGTCATCCCCCACCTGTACTTCTGGAAGTCGGCCAAGTGGGTCAAGGGCCTCGTCCTCACCCGGGAGAACGAACCCGGATTCTGGGAGTCCGCCGGCTACCACGACTACGGCGACCCCTGGCGCGAGCAGCGCCACCGGGGCGACTGATGCACGGGTGGCGACGGGCCCGCCTCGCGGAGCGGACGAAGCAGACCGCGACCGGCCGCACCCTGAGGTTCGAGGTCCCCCGATGGCCGGGGCACCTGCCGGGCCAGCACGTCGACGTACGACTGACCGCCGACGACGGCTACCGGGCCGTGCGGAGCTACTCCCTCGCCGCTCCCGCCGACGCCGACGTGATCGAACTGGGCGTCCAGGCGGCGTTCGGCGGCGAGGTCTCCCCGTACCTGGCCGACGACCTCCCCGTGGGCGCCGAAGTGGAGGTCGAAGGGCCCCTCGGCGGCTGGTTCGTGTGGACACCGGGGGACCCCGGCCCGCTCCTCCTGATCGCCGGGGGCTCCGGCATCGTGCCGCTGATGGCGATGCTGCGGGCGCGGCTCGCGTCGGAGTCGGACGACCCCTGCGCGCTCCTCTACTCCGTACGCGACCCGGACGAGGTCTGGTACGCCGCGGAACTCGACGCCGTCGGAAGCGCCGGAAGCGCCGGAAGCGTCGGCGGCACCGTCGATGTGCGGCGCCTCTACACCCGTACCGCCCCGGACGGCTCCGCACGCCCCCCGGGGCGCATGACGGAACGCGACCTGCCGGTCCTGCCGTCCCCGGCGCAGGCCCGCTGCTACGTCTGCGGCCCCACCGGGTTCGTCGAGCACGCCGGCGCTCTGCTCCTGGCCGCCGGACACGCGCCCGACCGCATCCGTACCGAACGCTTCGGCTGACACGCCCGCGCCGCACGGTGAGGAGCCTTCCATGAACGAGCACCCCCTGTACCTCGACGGCAACGCCCTGGCCGGCCCGCTCGGAGAGGTCTTCGCCGTCGACCCGACCACGGCCTGGCGGCTCTGCCCCTCCTGTCGCCTGCCCGCCACCGTGGCCCAACTGCACGTCTACGGCCCCGAGCCCGGCCTGACCGCCCGCTGTCCGGGTTGCGCCGCCGTCGCCCTGCGCGTCGTCACCCAGTCCGAGTACCTTTGGCTCCAACTGGGCGGCGGCGCGGGCGCCTTCCGCTTCACCCTGCCGCCCGCCGCGCCGTGAGCCGCGTTGGGCGTCCTTCAGGCGGATGCCCCTGGTTCTCCCGCACGAGGTGGCACGCGAGCCCCGTGAAGGAGCGCAGCAGCATGATGCAGAGGCCGGAAAGCCGGTCCGCGCCCCATTCGGCGAAGAGCTGGTTCAGACGGGGCGCGGGTGCCCCCGAAGGCGGCGACGGAGACGGAGTGCGCGGACCCGCCGGCCGGCGATCCGCCCGAGGACGGTGCCGCCCGGCGGGCGCACCAGGAGGCCGGCCGCGAAGACGGCCAGGGCCGACAGCAGCGCCGAAACCCGCTCGGACGGGTCGGACGTGATGGTGGCGACGAAGGGTGTGAACACCGCGTACGCGCTCCACTCGTACTGCCCGAGGACATTGCCGACCGTGCCGGAGAAGAGGGGCGTGCGCCTCGACCGCAGCATGGGCGTTCGATGCGCCGCTGGCGGGTGCGGATCGCCTCGCAGGAGATCGCGGCCTTCCGCAGAGCGAGGGTTCGGTACCGAGGGAGCGGCCTGAGGTCGAGGCCCGTGCGGGACCGGTAGCGGTCCGCCGGCTGAACCCGGTGGGGCGGCCGAGTCGCCAGCGCCGGCTCCAGGGGAGTGGTGGGTGCGCCCGCCTCGGGGCGGGGCGGTCGGACGGCCCGGGTCCGCCGACGGGGCGCCGAGCACGGCCAGCCGAATGTTGACAGTGCATACGTCCCGGACGTAATGTTTGTTATGTAAACATTTGGCTCTCGAATGTGTGCGGGCATTCCTCTCTGCTCGATGTCGCGCGCGGCACGCGCCCGGCGTTCGCCGGCCCGGCGGGACGCCGCGGACACCGCGTCCCGGAGACCCCGCGAGAGCCCTTCACCTCGGTTGTGGGAACGGAGTTGTCATGAAGGCTGTGTCGATCAGGGAGCACGGCGGCCCCGAGGTCCTGGAGTGGATCGAGGTCGAGGACCCGACGCCCGCCCCCGGCGAGGTGGTCGTGGACGTGGCGGCCAGTGCGCTGAACCGGGCGGACGTCATGCAGCGCCGGGGCCTCTACCCGTTGCAGCCCGGCTGGTCGCCGTACCCGGGCCTTGAGGTCTCCGGCCGCGTCGGCGCCGTCGGCGAGGGGGTCACCGGCTGGCAGGTGGGCGACGAGGTCTGCGCCCTGCTGACCGGCGGCGGCTACGCGCAGAAGGTGGCCGTCCCCGCCGGGCAGCTCCTGCCGGTCCCGAAGGGGATCGGCCTGGTGGAGGCGGCGGGCCTGCCCGAGATCACCGCCACCGTCTGGTCCAACCTCGTCATGACCGCGGGCCTGAAGGCGGGCGAGACGCTCCTGGTGCACGGTGGCGCCGGCGGTGTCGGCACGATGGCGATCCAGGTCGCCAAGGCCCTGGGCGCCCGGGTCGTCACGACGGTCGGCGGCCCCGAGAAGGCCGAGCGCGCCCGGGAGCTGGGGGCCGACGCGGCGATCGACCACCGCACCGAGGACTTCACCGAGCACGGCCCCTACGACGTGATCCTCGACGTCGTCGGCGGCGACTACCTGGAGCGCAACGTCCGCTCCCTGGCGGCCGACGGGCGGCTGGTGGTCATCGGTCTGCAGAAGGGCCTCGAGGGGCAGCTGAACCTCGCCGAGATCGTCTTCAAGCGGGCCTCCGTGCACGGCACCACCCTGCGGACCCGCTCCGAGGAGTACAAGGCCGAGGTCGTGTCCCAGGTCCGCGAGAACGTCTGGCCCCTGATCGAGAGCGGCGCCGTGCGGCTGATCGTCGACCGGACCGTACCCATGGCCGAGGCCGCCGAGGGTCACCGCCTCATGGAGGCGGGCGGTCACCTCGGCAAGATCCTGCTCGTGAACGACGGGAACGCGTGACGGGACGGACGTGCGCCCGAGGGGCCGTCCCGCGTCGCTCGGCGCGGCGCGCGAACACCCCGTGACGCCCGGCCCCGAACGCCCCGGGCCGCCGTCGCCTTCGCGCCGGCGGCCGGGCTCGAACGCGGCCACCCGCGACGCGACATCGGCTTCGCGCTGCGGGGCGACACCACCAAGAGCCGGAAGCTCCTCGGCGTGCGCCACCGGCCCGCGCAGCACTCCACGGAGGAGACGTTCGACCGGCTCGTCCGGGCCGAGACGCCGAAACCGCACTCCTGAGGAACCGCCCCGCCCGAGCCGCATGGGACCCTTCCGGCATGCGTCTGACAGCCGACGGAACCACACCGGTCTCCCGGTCGGTCCTGGTGAACGACTTCGAGACGGACGACGGATACGCCTTCGCGTTGGCGAGCCCGCTCTTCCTGGCCGCCGGCGACCGCGTCGCCCTCGGAAGGGACGGAGTCGTCGTCACGCGGGCCGACGGAGAACGACTGGCGCCGGCCGGCACCTGGTCCACCCGTTGCAGCCTCGGAGCCCGGAAATACTTTTCGGGCGCGGAGCGGGAAAGCAGGTGTGGGGTGCGGACGAGGGGGCAGGCGGCGGGTGAGCGAGCGGCTCCCGTACGGGCCGTCACCTGCGGTTCCCTTCCCCGCGGGTGACGCCACCGGGACCTCCGCTCGTACCCGGCGGGCCCGTCCGTGCCCGGCCACCGGAGGGGTCGCGTCCGAGCGGCCCGCCGGCAGGCCGGTGCGACCGGCGTTGTTCCGTTGGGCGGAGATCGGCGGCGCCTCCGTTACGGCGCCCCGGTGACCGGTCATGGCTATGGAGCCCCCTGCCCCGACCTCGGAGAGACGATGTCCCACGAGAACCCCCTCAAAGCCGCCGTCGACAAGCTGACCGAGCCTTTCCGCGAGAACGGCCCCGCCGAGGGCGTTCCCGGGGCCCCCTCCTCGGGGCCGGTGACAGTCGAGGAGCCGACCGAGCCGCACGGCCCGCTGCCGCCGAAGCCGGACCAGACCGGCCCGGAGACGGTGAGCCCCACCGGCCAGCCGACCGGCGCGGACCAGGCGCGGGTCGCCCAGAGCGGCGCGTACCTGACCACCGCGCAGGGCACCCGGCTGTACGACACCGACCACTCGCTCAAGGCGGGCCCCCGCGGGCCGGTCCTCCTCCAGGACCACCACCTGCGCGAGAAGATCATGCACTTCGACCACGAGCGCATCCCGGAGCGCGTGGTCCACGCCCGCGGTGCCGGCGCGCACGGCGTCTTCCAGTCGTACGGCACGGCGGCGGGCGTGACGAAGGCGGCCTTCCTCGCCGCCGACGCCGAGACCCCGGTCTTCGTCCGCTTCTCGACCGTGCTCGGCTCGCGCGGCTCGGCCGACACGGTCCGCGACACCCGGGGCTTCGCGACGAAGTTCTACACCGAGGAGGGCGTCTTCGACCTCGTCGGGAACAACATCCCGGTCTTCTTCATCCAGGACGCGATCAAGTTCCCCGACGTCATCCACGCGGGCAAGCCCCACCCCGACCGGGAGATCCCGCAGGCCCAGAGCGCCCACGACACCTTCTGGGACTTCGTGTCGCTCCACACCGAGGCCCAGCACCACGCCATGTGGAACATGTCCGACCGGGGCATCCCCCGTTCCTACCGGACGATGGAGGGCTTCGGCGTCCACACCTTCCGGCTCGTCAACGCCGAGGGCGCCACGACCCTGGTGAAGTTCCACTGGAAGCCCAAGCTGGGCGTGCACTCCCAGGTCTGGGAGGAGGCGCAGATCGCGGGCGGCGTGGACCCCGACTTCCACCGCCGGGACCTCGCCGACGCCATCGAGGCGGGCGCGTACCCGCAGTGGGAGCTGGGCATCCAGACCTTCCCCGACACCCCGGAGCAGACCTTCGAGGGCATCGACCTGCTCGACGCGACGAAGATCGTCCCCGAGGAGCTCGCCCCGGTCAGGCCGATCGGCCTGCTCACCCTCAACCGCAACCCGTCCAACTTCTTCGCCGAGACCGAGCAGGTCGCCTTCCACGTCGGCCACCTGGTCCCCGGCATCGACGTCACCGACGACCCGCTGCTCGCCGGACGTCTCTTCTCCTACCTGGACACCCAGATCACGCGTCTGGCCGGACCCAACTTCAACCAGATCCCGATCAACCGGCCGCACGCCCCGGTCAACGACATGCTCCGCGACGGCTTCCACCAGCAGGCCGTGCACACCGGCGTCGCGCCCTACAAGCCGAACTCGCTGGACGGCGGCTGTCCGTTCTTCGCGGGTGCGGACACCGGCGCCTTCGTCGAGGTGCCCGTCGAGCTCCCGGCCGCGCGCAAGGTCCGCGAGGCGCCTGCCTCCTTCTCCGACCACTTCAGCCAGGCGCGCCTGTTCTGGCTGAGCATGACCCCGGTCGAGCGCGAACACATCGTCGCCGCGTACACCTTCGAACTCGGCAAGTGCTACGAGCAGGCCATCAAGGAGCGTCAGCTCCTCGCCCTGGCCAACATCGACCCCGAGCTGTGCGCCCAGGTCGCCGCGGGCCTCGGCCTGCCCGCCCCCGAGGCCACCCAGCCGCTCGCGGACGTGCGGCCCAGCCCCGCGCTCTCCCAGGTGGGCGGGGAATGGCCCGCCGACGGGCGGATCATCGGCATCGTCACCGACGGCACCGCCGACGCGGACGGCGTCCGCGCCCTGCGCCGGGCGGTGCTCGACGCGGGCATGGTGCCGCTGGTCGTCGCGCCCGCGGGCGGAAAGCTCGGCGACGGCGCCGACGCGATCACCGTCCAGCGCACCTTTGCCACCGCTCGCTCCGTCGAGTTCGACGCCCTCGTCCTCGCCGGCACCCCCGCCCCGGGCGCCGACGCCCTGGGGGCCCGCGACGCCAAGGCCGGCGAACCGGGCCAGGGGGGCGCCGCCGTGGACCCGCGCCTCGCGATGCTGGTCTCCGAGGCGTTCCGGCACGCCAAGGCCATCGGCGGCTGGGCGGGCGCGGAGACCGTCCTGGCGGCGGCCTCGGTGCCCACCGGCGCCCCGGGCGTGATCCTCGCCGACAGCGGCGAGGCGGTCCTGTCCGGCCTGACCCCGCTCCTGGCCAAGCACCGCGTCTGGGACCGCTTCCCCGCCGCGCTCTGACCCGCCCCGTACGCGCCACGGATGTGCCCGCCGTCCCGGACGGCGGGCACATCCGCGTACGGGGCGAACCCACGCCTCCGTACCGCCAACGTCCTTCTTCGGAAGGTCCGTTGCCGCACACGGGCAGGGAAGTGGCGATCTGACCGGGCGAGTTGCGGCGATTTGCCCCTTCACTTTTTAAGAAACCTTGTTGAGAAAGTCATAGCTCTGTGAAGGCCCGTTGATTTGCACTCGTCAATCGGTCAGGGTTTCGAGCGAGCCGCCGGAGAGTTTCCTTCCGGTGGCCCAACCCCCCACAAATCCTGACGAGGAGAGCCTTCTTTCATGGCAACTCACAAGCGCGTCCGCAAGTTCAGGATCGTCGCCGTCGCGACCGCGATCACCGCGGCGGCCGGAGTGACCGTCGCCACCGGCCCGTTCGCCGGCGCGGCCCCCACCCCCGCCGAGGGCACCGTCCACGGCCTCGGCGCGGCGAACGCCGTGGCGGGCAGCTACGTCGTGCTGCTCAACGAGACGACCGACAAGGCCGGCAAGACCGAGCTGGCGAAGGAGTACGGCGGCACGCTGCGCCGCAGCTACGACTCCCGCGTCAACGGATTCTCCGTCAACGACCTCACCGAGACGGAGGCCAAGCGGCTCGCCGCCGACCCGGCCGTCGCCAAGGTCGTCCAGAACCGCACCTTCACCATCAACGAGACCCAGGACAACCCGCCCTCCTGGGGCCTGGACCGGGTCGACCAGGCGGACACCGCCGGGGACCGGAAGTACACCTACCCCGATGCCGCGGGCGAGGGCGTCACCGCGTACGTCATCGACACCGGCGTCCGCGTCAGCCACGGCGACTTCGGCGGACGCGCCACCGACGGCTTCGACGCCGTCGACAACGACAACACCGCCCAGGACGGCAACGGCCACGGCACCCACGTCGCCGGCACCATCGCCGGAACCGCCCACGGCGTGGCCAAGAAGGCGAAGATCGTGGCCGTCCGCGTCCTCGACGACAACGGCTCCGGCACCACCGAGCAGGTCATCGCCGGCATCGACTGGGTCACCGAGAACCACCAGGGTCCGTCCGTCGCCAACATGAGCCTCGGCGGCAGCGCCGACCCTGCCCTCGACGAGGCGGTCAAGAAGGCCATAGCCTCCGGCGTCACCTTCGGCGTCGCCGCCGGCAACGAGTCCTCCGACGCCGGCCAGGGCTCCCCGTCCCGCGTGCCCGAGGCGATCACCGTCGCCTCCTCCACCAAGGACGACCAGCAGTCCAGCTTCTCCAACTTCGGCTCCGTCGTGGACATCTACGCCCCCGGCTCGGACATCACCTCCGCCTGGAACGACAGCGACACCGGCACCAAGACCATCTCCGGTACGTCCATGGCCACCCCGCACGTCGTCGGCGCCGCCGCCGTCTACCTCGCCGGCCACCCCGACGCCACCCCGGCCCAGGTCGCCGAGGCGCTGACCGGCGGTGCGACCGCCGACAAGATCGGCAACGCCTCGCCCGGCACCGCCAACAAGCTTCTGAAGATCGTGGAGTAGCCCCCACCCGCCCGACGACGGCCCGCCGCGCCCCCTCCCAGGAGGGCGCGGCGGGTTCTTTCGGCTACGGGGTCAGCGCCCGCGCCGCCCCCGGCCGGCGGGCCCGCGGTCCTCCTCGTCCTCCCCTTCTTCCTCGTCTCCTTCCGCCCCTTCGTCCTCGTAGTCCTCGGCGTACTCCTCGCCGGGCTCCGACTCCTCGTCCTCGTACTCCTCCTCGTCCCCCTCCCCGGGTTCCTCGGGGCCGTCCTCCTCGTACCAGTCCTCGGGCTCCCCCTCCTCGTCCCCTTCTCCCTCTTCCTGTTGCTGCTGTTCCTCCTCCAGGGCCTCCTCGTGCGTGCGGACCACCTCGCCGTCGCGGATCTCGCCGCGCCAGCCCTCGGGCTCGTCGTCGGTGAGGGTCACGTGCCGGCGGAAGTGCTTCACGTCGAGCCGCAGCCGACGGCCCTGGGCGCGCCAGAGGTTGCCCGTCTTCTCGAAGAAGCCGGAGGGGTAGTACTCGACGGTGATCAGGACCCGGGTGAGCGACGGGCCCAGCTCGTGGAAGCTGACACAGCCCCGGGTCGATCCCTTAGCCCCGTCCGAGGTCCAGACGATGCGCTCGTCCGGCACCTGCTCCTGGACCGTCGCCTTCCAACTGCGGGTGGAGGGCCCCACCTTGACCTTCCAGTCGCTGGAGGTCTCGTCGCCCTGGGAGACGTTGCGCACGCCCTTCGTGAAGCCACTGAAGTCCTCGTACTGCGTCCAGTGGTCGTACACCCTCCGGAGCGGAGCGCCCACGTCGATCGTCTCGACGATGCTGGTGATCTTCTGGGTCCCGCTCTTCCGTTTGCCCTTCCCCTTGCCGCCGAACAGGTTCGACGCAGTATCGGTGACCTTGTCCTTCAGGCTGCCGAACGTGTGGCCCACCATCGCCTTGACGGGCGAGTCGCCTTGAAGCATGCGCCCGCCGATGTCCGCGATGCTGCCGCCGTTGTCGGCCACGTCCTGGAGCCGGTCGGTGACGTCCCCCAGCTTGTCCGTGGCCTTCTCGGCCAGTTGGCCGGTCTGGGCGGAGAGGTAGTCGCCGACTTCGCCGAGCAGCCGGTCCAGTCCGGATCCCGACTCCTTGGCGGAGGTGCGGTTCTCGGGTGCCATGACCTACCTCCGCGCCGACGGCTTGCGCGCGGCCGTCTTCTTCGCGGCGGTCTTCTTCGCCGCCGGCTTGCGTGCCGTGGTCTTCTTGGCCGCGGTCTTCCTGGCGGGAGCGCTCTTCTTCGCCGCCGTCCCCTTCTTCGCAGGGGCGCTCTTCTTCGCCGCCGTCTTCTTGGCCGGTGCCTTCTTCGCGGCCGGTTCCGCGGCCGTCTTCTTCGCCGCGGCCTTCTTGGCGGGTGCGCTCTTCCGGGCAGGAGCGGTCTTCTTCGCCGGAGCCGTACCGCGTCCTTGGGAGGGCTTGCGCGTGCGGGACGACAGACGCGAGGGCCGACTCGGTTCCGGCTCCTCCTGCTCCTCCGGCTCGTCCTCCTCGGCCTCTTCGTCCTCCTCCGGTTCCTCGTCCTCCTCCCACGCGTCCTCGTCCTCCTCGTACTCCTCGGGTTCCTCGTCCTCGTAGCCCTCCTGGTCCTGCCGGTCCTCTTCCTCGTCCTCGTAACGCCCTTCCTCGTCCTCCTCGCCCCCGCCGCTGCCGATCGCCAGCGTCCGCTCGTGCAGCGAGTCGGCGAGGTCGGCGAGCTTGCGGTCCGCCGCGGCCTTGAGCGCCTGGCGGCCGACGTTCAGGGTCTCGCCCTTCAGCTGGTCGCCCATCTCCGCGACCTGGGGTATGTCCTTGAGCCTGCTCAGACCCTCCGCCACGAGCTGCCGGGGTTCGAGGCCGAAGCGCCGCCCCGCCAGATAGGTCGCCGCCGTGAACGCGAGGCGCCCCTTCTTCGTCCGTCCCAACACGTAGCCCCCGGCCACCGCGGCCGCCAGAGCGATCTTGGACGCGTCATCCATGGCCTCTGTCCCTTCACCGGGCGCACGCGGCCTCGCCGTCACCTCGTACGGAACTCTCCGTACCGGGTCGCACCTCCGCGCACACTTCCGTGGAGGGCGTCCCTTTCGGGCGGTGGGGAACGAGCCTGCTCTCCCGGGCATGGCTTTTATCCCTATATCATGAAATTCTAGCCTCAACTGGCTGCACGTCCTCCGGAAGTGCCACATGGTTTCAGCAGATTCGGAACGCCCCCGGCGGGCCGCCCCGCGCGCCGACGCCGAACAGCGGGAACGCGCCCCCTCCCGGCGCCGACCCGCACCGCGCCGGGCCAAGGCCGTCGACGCCGGTTCGGCGATGAGTTCGGCCGCCGAGCAACTGGCGAAGCTGCTCGGCCGACCGCCCGAATCGGTCTCCTCGCTCAGACCCACCGACTCGGGGTGGGAGGCGCAGGTGGAAGTGGTGGAGCTGGAACGCATCCCCGACACGACCAGCGTGCTGGCCAGTTACAAGGTCGCACTCGACGAGGAAGGCGCGCTGATCTCCTTCGAACGCACCCGCCGCTACAGCCGCGGGATGATCGATCGGCCGTTCTGAGCACGGTTCGGCCGTGAAGGGAGGCACCATGACGATGGTGCCGCAGGGCGGCGGCAGTGCCGTCGGCAGGGGCGGAGGCTCCTCGGGAACCCTCTACGACGTCCTGGAGCTCATCCTGGACCGGGGCCTGGTGATCGACGTCTTCGTCCGCGTCTCGCTGGTGGGAATCGAGATCCTCAAGATCGACGCCCGGATCGTGGTGGCCAGCGTGGACACCTATCTGCGCTTCGCCGAGGCCTGCAACAGGCTCGACCTGGAATCCGGCCGCAAGGCTCCGGCGCAGCTTCCCGAGGTCGTCGGCGGCATGATGGAGGGCGGGGCCCACGGCAAGTCCAAGGGAGCGCTCAGCGGGGCGGTCGACGCCGTCACCGAGTCCCTGACCGGGAAGTCCCGCGGCGACGAGGAACCGGACGAGGAGGAGGAAGCGGAGGAGGAGCCCGCTCCCCGACGCCGGCGACCCCCCGCCCGACGCGCGGCGCGCCGGGAGAAGGAGTGACCGATGGCCCTCTACGTCTACGCGATCACGGGGAAGGACCACCCCCTCGCCGTCGGGGACGTGACCGGCGTCGGCGCCGATCCGTCCCCGGTGCGCGCCCTCGCGTGCGGACCGCTGTACGCCGTGGTCAGCGACGTCTCCGAGGAGATCCGGCCCAAACGGCGCGACCTGCTGATCCACCAGGAGGTGCAGGAGCGCCTCATGGAGGGCGGCCCGGTCCTGCCCCTCCAGTTCGGCTACACCGCCGTCGACGAGGAGGTGGTCGAACAGGCGCTCCGCAAGGACGCCGAGGGCTACCTCGCCAACCTGGAACGGCTCGACGGCTGCGCCGAGTACCACGTGCGGGCCTCCCGGAACGAGGAGGAGCTCCTGCGGCAGATCCTGCGGGAGACCCCCGAGACCCGGGAGCTGAACGACCGGATCCGCGCCGGGGACCCGGACCCCCAGCTCCCGCTGACCCTCGGCCGCGCGGTCGCCGCGCAGGTGCAGGAACGGCAGGACGCGCTCGCGGCCGGACTGACCGACGCCCTCGTCCCGTACGCCAGGGAGCACGACGTCCGGCCCGCGTCCGGCGACGACTTCCTCAACCTCTCGCTGCTGGTCCCCGACGACCGGAGGGAGGAGTTCCTCACGGCGCACGCGGGCCTCGTCCGGCAGCTCGGGGACGGGGTGGAGTTCCGGCTGAGCGGCCCCCTGCCGCCGTACAGCTTCGTGCGGTAGCGGAAGACGGGCGAGGAAGGAGGAGGAACGGGGATGGGACTGCTCACGCAGCTGCTCACGCTTCCCGTCGCCCCGGTGCGCGGCGCCGTCTGGGTCGCCCGGAAGGTCGTGGAGACGGCGGAGGAGGAGTACTACGACCCGGCCCCCGTCTGGCGGGAGCTCCGGGAGCTGGAGGGCCGGCTCGTACGGGGAGAGATCGACCAGGAGGCCTTCGACCGGCGGGAGGACGAACTGCTCGACCGGCTGGACGAGATCGACGCCTACCGGCGGGGTCCGCGATGACCCGGAAGCGAGGCCGCCGTGTCTGACCCCCTGCCCGACCGGTTCGGGTCCGTCCCCTCCCGGGCGGCGCCGGTGCCGTACGGGCCGAGTTCCTCCGCCAACCTCGCGGACATCCTGGAGCGGGTGCTCGACAAGGGCATCGTCATCGCCGGGGACATCCGCATCAACCTGCTCGACATCGAACTGCTGACGATCAAACTGCGGATCCTGGTCGCCTCCGTGGACAAGGCGAAGGAGATGGGCATCGACTGGTGGGAGCACGATCCCTCCCTCTCCTCGAAGCACACCGGCGGGCCCCTGGCCGAGGAGAACCGCAGGCTCCGCGCGGAGCTGGAGGCGCTGCGGCGCGAAAGGCTCGCGACGGGGGAGCCACCGGAAGCCGAGGTCTTCGAGGACGTGGAGGCCGCCGACGGCGCGGAGCCGGAAGACGAAGCGCCCCCCGCCCGGGCGACGCGGAAGAGGCCGCCACGGAAGCGCGGCACATGAACGCCCGCGAGGACCTCACCTACGTGTACGCCGCGGTCCCGGACACGCGGGAGGTACGCGCGTCCCTCGGGGGACTCCGAGGGGTGTCGGGCGCTCCCGTCTCCCTCCTGGCGGCCGGGACGGCGCCCGTCGCGTTCGTCGTCAGCCGGGTCGCGCCGGACGAGTTCGACGAGCGGACGCTGAAGGCCCGGTTCGAGGACCTGGAATGGCTGGAGGGCGTCGCCCGCGCCCACCACGAGGTCGTCCAGACCGTCGCCCGCCACGACACCGTCCTCCCGCTACGCCTGGCGACCGTCTACCAGAACGACGACCGCGCCCGCCGCGCCCTCACCGACCAGAGCCGGGCCTTCACCGAACGGATCGCCCTCCTCCGCGGCCGGAGCGAGTTCGGCGTCAAGTTGTACGTCAGCCCCGCGGGCTCCACCGACCGCACCGGCCGCACCGATGGCGCGGAGTCCCGCGAGGGCGCCGCCGACGACGCCTCCCTCACCCCCGGCAAGGCCTATCTGCGCCGCCGCCGGGCCCAGCACAGCGCCCAAGAGACCCGCTACCGGTACGCCCAGGAGGCCGCCGCCCGCGTCGAGGCCCTGGCCCCCCGGTTCAGCACGCACCGGGTGCGCCACCCCGCCCAGACCGGGGCCCTGGCGGGTCCGGAGGAGAACGTCCTCAACGACGCCTACCTTGTCCCGCACGACCGCGCCGAGGAGTTCCGCACGGCGCTCGCCGCCGCGGTGGAGGGCCTCGACGGCGTACGCGTCGAGGTGACCGGGCCGTGGGCCCCCTACTCCTTCGCCACGCCGTCACCACCGTCCGGCCCCGGGGCCGCCGGGGAGGGGGCGGCGCCATGACCGCCTCCCGGCCCACCGAGTCGCTGCCCGGCCGGCAGGTCGCCCTGGTCGACCTGCTCGACAGGCTGCTCAGCGGGGGAGTGGTCCTCTCCGGCGACCTCGTCCTGTCGATCGCGGACATCGACCTCGTCCGCATCTCGCTCCGCGCCCTGATCGTCTCCGTCGACTCGGAGGCGGACCCCTTGGCACCACCGGACCGGGAGGGGACGGTGAACGCCCCACCGGACCGGGAGCGGACGGTGAACGCCCCACCGGACCGGGAGCGGACGGTGAGCGCCCCACCGGACCGGGAGCGGATGTGAACGACGAGGCGGACCCGGCGCCGGGGGAGCGGAGGCGCCCTCCCGAGCCGCCCCCGTCCCTGCGCAGAGCGGGCGCCGCCCTGAACGACGCCTTCCGCCTCCTCCAGGCCCCGCCCGCCCCGGCCGACGAACCCCCGCGACCCGCCCGCAGGCTCCGGACCGACCACGAATCGGTGGAGGAGGACCTGCTCAAGCTCGTCCTCACCGTCGTGGAGCTCCTGCGCCAGCTCATCGAGAGGCAGGCGCTGCGGCGCGTCGACGCGGGCGACCTCACCGACGACCAGGAAGAGGAACTGGGCGCCACCCTGATGGCCCTGCACGACGCCCTGTCCGACCTCTGCGCCGAGCACGGCTACACGCTCCAGGACCTCAACCTCGACCTCGGCCCGCTCGGCCCCCTGCTGCCGCGGGAGGACTGAGCCCCACGGCTCCGGTTCACGTCATCGGGCGGAGACGGTGATGCCCGCCAGGTCGAGGGCCCTGGCCACGGCGGGCAGGTCCAGCGGCGCGTCGTCGTGCCGGGCGGGCCGCAGCCGTCCGAGGAGAAGCTCGGGTCGCAGCCGGTGCGCCTCGGCGTCGGCCAGGAAACCCGCCGCGTCCGCCCCGCCGCCGTCCGGGGCGTGGAGGTGGTCCGACAGCGCTCCCCGCACCTGCTCCCCGTCGACGAAGCCGCTCATGCCGCAGTCCAGACCGTCGTCCCGGAGGTCACCGGGATACGGCGCACGGGCCCAGGCCCCGTCCTCGTACCAGTAGACGCAGCCCAGTTCGTACCCCTCGATCAGGTCGCGCAGTTCGGCGTACGGGAGCCAGTCCGGCCCGCCCGCCAGCATGTCGATCGGCGTCGCGTGCCACTTCACACCGCTCGACTCGTCCTCGCCGTAGAGCACGAAACGGCCCTCGCCCATCCGGGACATGGTCCACCAGGTGCAGCCGGAATCGTCGTGGTGCAGCCCCTCGGCATCGATCCAGAGCCCGGTCCGGTAGCCGCTCGCGCGCCCCTCCTCCGCGGTGGTCGCCCCGATGGCGGCGAGCAGTGCCCACCGGCCCCACAGCGCCTCGCCCGGCGGAAGGTCCTCCGGAAGTCCCGGCCGGTGAATGGTCATGCGTGCCCCCGTGCGTTCTCGCCCCGATGATGATCACACCAACAGTACGGTCCCCCCGGCGACCGGCCGCACGGCCCCGCCGGCCCTGCCCCACGGGTCAGGAACGGCCGGCCGTGGCGAAGATCCAGCGGTTGGCCGCCGGGGCGTCGCCCAGTCCTGCCGCAGGTCGGCGGCGCACGGGCGGTGCTCGGCGACGGGCTCCGCCCCGTGCCGTCGAGCACCGACTGGCTGAAGGCCGGCACGCCGGTCGAGTCGATCTCGTGGACGACGGTTCCGGCGGGCCCGTCGAGCCGGAAAGGTTCGGGAGTCAAGGCCCGCGCCCAGCAGCACCACTTGGCGCGCGCCCGCCCGCGCGGACGCCATCAGGTGGTCGTCCAGGATGCGGGTCCTCAGCCCGAAGCACGGCCGAGCCTGCCCCACAGCGGGTCCGAGTCGCAGCCGGGGACCTCGTCGGGGTGGGGCGGCCAGTCGGCGGTGTCCGGCGCCACCCGGACGAAGGCGGCGGCGAACAAGTCGCGGGCGAGCGCGTCGGCGAACTCGTTCACGGCGGCGTCGAACCGCCGCGGGTCGAGCACGGCGGCGGTGAACCCCTCGGGGCTGATCCGCCCGTCGCCGTCGCCGTCGCCGTCCAGCTCGGCCAGGAGCGTGTCCCCGTACCGGCGGAAGGCGTCAAGAGCCGTGCCCCGGCCTTCCCTGCGGCCTTTCCTTCGGATTTTCCTCCGGCCTTCCTTCCGTCCGCTGACGGAGGAACGCCCGTTCCGGACAGGCCGGAACGGGCGGGGGAACGGCAGGGAGGCGGGTCGGGAGGCGCGGTCAGTCGCGGTCGACTTCCTGGCGGAGGACCCGCCGCTCGGTCGTGGAGACCTCGTACGTCGTCTTGTCCCAACTGCTGGTGTCGACGACGTCCACCGACCAGGAGTCGTCGTCCAGCTCCACGGCCGTGACGGTGCCCTTGTTGTCCTGGGTGGCCGTCTGGACCGCCTGCTCCGGCGTGACCGTGGTCCGCTTCAGCCGGTCGGCCAGCTCCTGCTTGTCCTCGGCGTCCTGGTCCGCGTCCGGCTCGTCGCTGATGACCTTGCCGCTGACGCCGTCGACCCAGACGTCGTGGAGGGTGCCGTCCGCCGTGGCGACGCTCGTGTGCCACGCCGGTGTCCGCGCTCCCGCGCCCTCCGACGGGCTCGCGGAGGCGGTCGCGCCGGCGCTCGCGGACGGGGAGGCGGACGCGGTGGCGCTGCCGCTCGGCCGGGCGCTCCCGCTGGCGGTGGCGTTCGGCGGTGCCCAGGCGAGCTCGGTCTCGACCAGCTTGCCCTGGGGGACGGCGGCCACGGCGGTCTGCACGGCCTTGTCCCAGGTGATCTTCGTGGCCGGGACGAGCCGTTGGCGCTCGGCCTGGTCGTCGGTGAGCCGCGGCGAGGCGGACCCGGAGGGGGAGGCGGACGCGGAGCCCGTCGCCGTCGGACCGGTGGTGGCGGTGGTCTGGGCCGGTGCGATACGGGCGGAGGTCGTGGTGGTCTCCTTCTGCTCGGAGCCGCAGGCGGCGAGCAGAAGGGCGCAGGACGCGGCGAGGCAGGCGACGGCCGGGCCGCGCAGTCGATGTCGCAGAGAGGTACTCATGCGTCCATTCCTGACCCGGCTTCCCCGCTCCGTGACGCACCGGGCCGCGCAACCACCCGATCGCGGCCCTCCTCCGGTCCGGACGGGGGAAACCGACCTGGCTCCCCGTCCGGACCGGGCCCGCCTCATTCGTCGGACGACAGGCCGTCCCCGTTCGTGTAGCGGATCCGCGCCCACAGCGGCAGGCCGAACCAGCAGACCAGGTACCAGGCGAGCACCCCGGACACCAGCCACGGCACGTAACCGTCGTGCGTGGCCACGCGCAGGATCAGGAAGAGCGCCGAGACCAGCGTCGCGAGGAGCAGGATGAGACCGAGGAACGTGAGCCGGGACGCCCAGACGACCGCCTGGGGCTTGATGCGGCGCCCCGACACGATGCGGTGGAAGGCCACGGGCCCGATGAGGGCGCCGGTCGCCAGCGAACCGAGCACGACGGTGACGATGTAGATCGTCTTGTCGGTCTGCCCCAGACTCTGGAAATGCGGTGTGAACACCACGGTGAGCAGGAAGCCCAGCAGGATCTGCACGCCGGTCTGGGCGACCCTGATCTCCTGTATGAGTTCGGTCCAGCGCCGGTCCGCCCGTTCCTCGGGGGCCTCGCGTCTTCTGGTCCGCCGGTCGCTCTCGGGTATCTCGTCCTCAGCCATGGCGTCCTCTTTCCCGCAGGTCCGCATCCCATCCGCCCGAGTTTTCCTTCTCCCAGCGTGCGCGCCGCCCGCCGTTCCGGCCCGGCGGACGGCGGCGGGCACGCGCGCGTTGAGGAGTGCGATCACCGGAGGGCCTGCGTAGCCTGGGAGCCACCCCGGAGGCGTTCGGGGGGAGGACGAGCCGCTCCACGCCGCCGCAAGACGCCGGAGAAGAGCCGCGGAGGTCGTGTGTCGACGTACGAGGATGTCCTGGGCGATCTGCTGGCCCGTTCCCACCTGCGGTCCGGTCGGGAGCTCGCGGGCCTCGTCCAGGACGCGGGCCGCCGCATGGGGTTCCGGAGCACGGCCATGTACGTCACCGACCTCCAGCAGATCCGGCTGATCGCCCTGCCCCAGCCGGACGCCGGCCACCAGCCGACGCTCGACGTCGACACCTCCCTCGCGGGCCTGGCCTACCGCACGCAGCAGGCACAGCGGTCGAGGGACGGAGCCACCGCCTGGCTGCCGATGATCGACGGGGTCGAACGCATCGGCGTCCTGATGGTGACGGCGCCCGCCCTGGACGACGCCCTGCTCGGACGGGGTGGGACGCTCGCCGGGATCGCCGCCCTCCTCACGGTGTCGAAGTCCTCCCACAGCGACCTGCTGGTCGAGACGGAACGCGCGCGTGCCATGACGGTGCAGGCCGAACTGCTGTGGGCCTTCCTGCCGCCGCGGACCATCGGCACGACGGAGGTCACCTCCTCGGCGGTCCTCGAACCCGCGTACGACATCGGCGGCGACACCTTCGACCACACCCTGGACGACCGCGGTCTGCACCTGACCGTCATCGACTCCATGGGCCACGACCTCGCCTCCGGCGGAGCCAGTGCGGCCGGACTCGCCGCCTGCCGGGCGGCCCGCCGCTCCGGCGGTTCGCTGACCGACATCGTCACCTCGATCGACCGGATCCTCGACACCTGGTTCACCGACCGCCTCATGACCGCCGTCGTCGCCCATCTGGACACCTCCGACGGACGGCTGACCTGGATCAACTGCGGGCATCCGCCGCCCCTGCTGATCCGCCACGGCAGGGTCCTCCCGCAGGTGCTCGACCGGGAGCCCGACCTGCCGCTCGGCTGGGGGTTCCTCAGGGACTCACCACCCACCGAGCACACCGCGCGCCTCCAGCCCGGCGACCGGATCCTCCTCTACAGCGACGGCGTCACCGAGGCGCGTTCGCTCGGCGGGGACTTCTACGGCGAGGAGCGGCTGGCCGACACCGTCATCCGCGCCACGGCGGCCGGCGCCCCCGCCCCCGAGGCCCTTCGCCGCCTGGTCCAGGGCCTGCGGCAGCACCAGGGCCACAAACTGCGCGACGACGCCACCATCCTGCTCACCGAATGGCATCCGAGCGGACGCGGCGGAGGCGCACGGCCGGCGGCGGAAGGACACGACCGGATCCCGGAGGGCGAGTGATCGCTCCGGACGCGGGTAGGCGCGGCTTCGACAGCGAGACCACGGCGAACCGTCAGGAGGGTTCATGAGCACGCCCCCGAACGATCCCGTCCCTCCGAGTCCCACGCCTCCGCCGGGGCCCGGCCCCGCGCCCGGGCCGGGACCGCTGCCGGGACCGGCCCCCGGACCCGGCGGTCCGGACCCCGTCCCGCCCGCGCCGCCCCAGCCGGAACCGGACCCGCCGGCCCCGACCCCGCCCCCGGAGCCCTTCCCGCAACCCGGCCCGCTGCCCCCGCCGGGCCCCGGACCGGAACCGGTGACCTGAGCGTTCCGCGCGTCGGCCCCGCCCGAGGAAGACAGGGCGGGGCCGACGCGCGTACGGGACGGGCCGTCCGGCCGGGGAGCTCAGCCGGTGCCGAGCGGCGGCACCCGCTCGGACGCGGGAGGCGGCCCGGGCGCCGTGCCGTCGCCGAACGGGCGCCCGCCGAGCTCCTCCCGGCCGTGCGCCGAGAGCCAGTTGCGGGGATCCGGGCCCAGGGGGACGATCCCCGTCGGATTGATGTCGCGGTGGACGACGTAGTAGTGCGTCTTGATCTGCTCGAAGTCGACGGTGTCGCCGAAACCGGGCGTCTGGAACAGGTCCCGCGCGTACCCCCACAGCGCCGGGAGCTCGGTCAGCTTCCGGCGGTTGCACTTGAAGTGGCCGTGGTAGACGGCGTCGAACCGCACGAGGGTCGTGAAGAGGCGGACGTCGGCCTCCGTGATCGTGTCCCCGACCAGATAGCGCCGGTTCCCAAGCCGCTCCTCCAGCCATTCCAGCCGGTCCCACAGCCTCCGGTACGCCTTGTCGTACGCCTCCTGGCCGCTCGCGAAACCGCACTTGTAGACGCCGTTGTTGACGTCCCGGTACACCTTCTCGGCCACGTCGTCGATCTCGTCGCGCCACTTCTCCGGATAGAGCTCCGGCGCGCCGTCCCGCTGATGAGCCGTCCACTGGCTGCCCAGGTCGAGCGTGATCTGCGCGAAGTCGTTGGTCACCACCGCGCCGGTGGGGACGTCGACGATCGCGGGCACGGTGATCCCGCGCGCGTAGGCGGGGTCCCGCCGGAAGAACGCCTCCTGGAGCCGTTCGATCCCGAGGACCGGGTCCCTGCCGTCCGGGTCCAGGTGGAAGGACCAACTGCGCTCGTCGTGCACGGGCCCCGCGATGCCCATCGACAGGACGTCCTCCAGGCCCATGAGGCGCCGGACGATCGCGGCCCGGTTCGCCCACGGGCACGCGCGGGCGATGACCAGCCGGTACCGTCCGGGCTCCACGGGATACCCGTCCCGGCCGTCGGCCGTGACCCTCGTCGTGATGTAGTTCCGGTCGCGCTCGTACTCACCGTCGCCAGCCATGGCCACGAGCGTAGCCCGCTCCGTACGGCTCCGCCCGGGATCAGCCGGCGGCGCCGCCCGGTCCTCCGGGCTTCGCCCGCAGGACCGGCATCATCGTCTCGACGGCGGCGTCCCGTGCCAGGTGGTCGAGGATCATCCGGTTGATCCGCTCCGGCTGCTCCAGCGGCACCAGGTGGGAGGCGCCGGGCACCACGGCCAGCTGTGCCCCGGGGATCGCGCGGTAGAGGGCGGCGGTGTGTTCGAGCGTCATCAGGTCGTCGTCGCCGACCACGACCAGGGTGGGCGCCCGTACGCCTCCCAGCTCCTCGGGAGAGAGCGTCGGCTGGGTCCGCCACATGTCGACCACCTTGGCCGCCACCACCGGCCAGTGGTCGGCGCCGTCCGGCGTGACGGCCGCGTACATCTCGCGGAAGAACTCCATGTCCGGGCTGTCGGGCGTCATCTCGTCGAGCACCGCCGGATCGGTGAAGCACTCGGGACCGGGGCGGAAGTTCGCCCCGATCGCCACGATCCCGCGGACCAGGTCGGGCCGGGCGGCGGCGACGAGCAGCGCGACGACACCGCCGTCGCTCCATCCGACCAGATGCGCGGGCCCCCCGACCACCCGCTCCAGGAACGCCACCGTGTCGTCCGCCATGTCCCGGTACGACAGCGGCCCGGTCACGTCGGGGGTGTGCCCGTGCGCGCGCCGCTCGGGCAGGAAGAGGCGGTAAGCGGCGGCGAGGTCGGGGCGCTGGGCGCCCCACGTCTCGTTGGTGCAGAAGCCGCCGTGCAACAGGACCAGCGGGTCGCCCTCGCCCTCGGTCTCGTACCAGGTCCTGACCCCAGGAAGGTCAGCGTATGCGCCCATCGTCCCAGGCCCTCTCCGGCTCGCCCCCTGCCCCCGCCCAGTCTCCGCCGGGCGCCGGAGGGCCGCAAACGGTGGTCCCACCGGCCCGCGCGGCACCCGCCGGCCGGCGTTCGAACACGCCACGGGGGTTCGAACGGAGAAGACGGGGCACCCGGTCATTCCGATCAGAGAGGGGTGAAGGGGCATGAGCGCAGGGGGGTCGACCACGGCCGTCGCGAGAAGAGCGGCCCGTGGGGACGTGGTGCGAGCGGGAGCCCGGGCGGGATTCGTCGCGCGCGGAGTCCTGTACCTGCTCATCGGGGTCCTGGCCGTCCGCATCGGCCTGACGGGCACGGGCGAGCAGGCCGACAAGGGGGGCGCCCTCGCGCAGGTCGCCGAAACGCCGTTCGGAGCGGTGATCCTCTGGGCCCTCGGCATCGGGCTCGTCGGGATGGCGCTGTGGCGCCTCTCGGAGGCCCTGTTCGGCGGCGCGGGCCCGAAGGGTGACAAACCTGCCAAGCGGGCCGTGTCCGCCGCCCGGTTCGTCTTCTACGCCGTCTCGGCCTTCTTCGTCCTGTCCTTCGCGGCGGGGAACCGGGACAGCGGCGCCGGCTCGACCGACCGTCAGAGCCACGACATCACCGGCCGCCTCCTCGACCTTCCGGCAGGGCAGTGGCTGGTCGGCGCGGCGGCCGTGGGCTTCCTGGGCGCGGGCCTGTGGATGGGCGGCCGGGCCGTGATGCGGAAGTACCGCAAGCGCCTGACGTGGGCCGCGATGTCCGAGAAGCAGCGGCGCTTCATGGACGTGACCGGCGTCGCCGGGGGCGTCGGACGCGGACTCGTCTTCGCAGCCATCGGCTTCTTCGGCCTGAAGGCGGCCGTCCAGTTCGACCCGAACGAGGCCAAGGGCATGGACGACGCGATCCGTTCGTTCGCACAGACCCCCGCCGGGCCGTGGCTGCTGGTCGCCGTGGCCGTCGGACTCGTCCTCTTCGGGACCTTCTCCTTCGGCCAGGCGAAGTGGCGCGACGTCTGATCCGCCGGCCTCGGCCCGGGCGCCCCGCACGCGCACGCGTGCGGGGCGTTTCCGTGCGGGGCGTCTCCACGACCGCGGCTCAGTCGCCGTAGCGGCCGGTGTCGACCTCCCAGCGGTGGTAGCCGGCGATCCAGGAGGCGAGACCGTCGACGTACCGGCGGGCGGCCTCGTGCCCGGCGGGGGAGAGGCCGAGGAGGTCGCAGATCCCCGGGACCTCGGCGGAGAGCCCCACGAAGCGGTCGACCATCCCCTGGGCCTCGCGCATCACCTGGGCGGCCGCCTCCTCGGGGGTGCCGCCGCGCTCCTCGCGGACGATCATCACCATGTTGGCGACATCGCCCCGCGCCAGCTCCTGCGCGTACGAGTGCACGTCGTTGGTGAACGACGGTATGTCGGCCGCCAGCTGGCGCATCAGACGGAGGGTCGGATGGTGCAGCACCTCCTGCGGCACCTCGAACCGGTTGAGCCGCTCGACCATGTCGAAGAGCGTCTCCATGGCGGCCGTGCCCCGGCGGAGCGCCAGATAGCCCTCCCGGTCCGGGCGCCGCCCGGAGAGCCGCCCGGCGGCCTCGGCGGGGTGGCAGGCGAAGTACCACTCCCAGTTGTAGGCGCTCCTGGCCCGCCACCGGGCGGACATGCCGCGCGCACTGCGCTCCCAGAGGTCGGCGAAGGCCCGCTCCACGGGGGTGCGGGCGCCGGGCGGGGGGCCGTCCCCGTGCAGGAGGGCCGTCAACCGGGTGCAGACCTCCGCCACCCGCGCCGGGGACCGGCCGAGACCACTGTCGAACCCGTCGTCGAAGAGGAAGTAGAAGCCGAGCAGGTCCACGGCGAGGGCGAGGTCGCCGGTGGCGCAGTCGGGACTGGTCAACGCGGCGAGCCGGGGCACGTCCCACCGGTCGTACACCGCCCGGTCGACGGCCCCGCCCAGTCCCTCGTGGCGCCGCAGCCACTCCTGGTGGAGCAGGGCGGCGGGCTCCCGGTCCGGATGGCTGTGCGGCGGGAAGGGAAGGTCGAGCACTGCGGCATGGAACACGGGCACCCCCAGAGCATCGGGCCCGGGTGCCCCCAACGCCCCCCGGCGCGATCGAAGATTACTTGAATTGATCACTAACTGCCAGGAATAACAAGGGGATCGAATCCGGATCGCCCCGGCCGGAAACCGGTCGGCGGTCGCGGCGGCGGCCGCCCGGCGTGGTCAGCGGCGATCCGTTCCGCGCGGCCGCCGCCGGCCCCCCGGAGCCCGGCCCGGACCTGTCCGAGACCCGCCTCCGGTCCCTCACGTAGAGTGGGGCCCGGGCCGTGACTGGCGCTTGAGGTGGACCACCACCGGGGAGCGGCCCGGCGGAGCGCGCCCCCTGGCGCGATCGTGCCGAATGCCGTGCGCCTGGGCGAACCATTCGGTCAGAGACGACGCCCGGGAGTTTCCATGTCCACCAGCACCGCCGCCCTCATGGACGGTACGGCCCTCGCCCGCCGCACGGTCGAGGAGACCGCCGCCCGCGCCGCCGAGGTCACCCGCCGCACCGGCGTCACCCCCTGTCTCGCGACCGTCCTGGTCGGCGAGGACCCGGCCTCCGTGACGTACGTGAAGATGAAGCGGAACCGCTGCGCGCAGGCCGGGATCCGCTCCCGGCACGTCGAGCTGCCCGCCACCACGACGACCGAGGAGCTCGTCGCCGCGATCACCGCCCTCTCCCTGGACCCCGAGGTCCACGGCATCCTCCTCCAGCACCCGGTCGGCCCCCACATCGACGAGCGCGCCGCCTTCGAGGCGATCGCCCCGGAGAAGGACGTCGACGGCGTCACCACGGCCTCCTTCGCCGCCATGGGCTTCGGCCTCCCCGGCTTCGTCTCCTGCACGCCCGGCGGCATCATGCGCCTCCTCGACGCGTACGACGTCGAGCTGAGCGGCAAGCGGGCCGTCGTGGTGGGGCGCAGCGCCATCCTCGGCAAGCCGGCCGGTCTGCTCCTCCTCGGCCGCGACGCCACCGTCACCTACTGCCACTCCCGCACCCGGGACCTCTCCTCGGTCGTCCGCGAGGCCGACGTCCTCGTCGCCGCCGTCGGCAGGCCGAACTTCATCAAGGGCGAGGACATCAAGCCCGGTGCCGTCGTCGTCGACGCCGGATACAACCCGGGCAACGTCGGCGACGTCGACTTCGCGTCGGCCGCCGAGCGCGCCTCCCTCATCACCCCGGTCCCCGGCGGTGTCGGCCCCATGACCATCGCCGTGCTCCTCGCCCAGACGGTCGAGGGCGCCGAGCGCCAGCTGGGCCTGTAGGACGACCGTGGCGGAGAGGCGGCAGGGCGCGCGTTCGGCGGTCCGCACCGTGCTGTACGGGCGGCGCCCGGCCGACGGGGAAAGCCCGCGGCGCGGGCGCCGACCGGCGGCGCGGCGCGTCGGCCGGTTCGGCACGCCGCTCGTCCCGCTGCTCACGGCCGCCCTGGTGGCGACCGTCTTCCTCTCCGTCCGGGACGACGGCGGGAACGACGGGACCACGACCGGCGCACCGTCCTCCACCGTCACCGGGGCCGCCGGCCCGGACACCACCCCTTCCGCGACCGGCGGCCCGGCGCCCGGCACGTCCGGCACGTCCGGCGCCGGGGCCACCGACACGCCGGAGCCCGGTACGACGGGGGACGGCGCGCCGACGACCGCGCCCGCCCGGGACGGCACGCCGACGCGTACGGGGTCCGAGGGACGGACCCCGCGCACGAGCACGCCACCGGCGCCGTCCCGGGACGGGAACACCGCACCCGCGCAGACCGCCCCGGCCCCCTCCGGGCGCCCGAAGGGCGAACGACGCCCCGAGCGGCCCGTCTCCTTCGAGGCGCTGCGCGTGGGCGACTGCTTCGACATCGACCGCGACGCGCCGGGCACCGCCGTCCGCCGCCCCTGCGACACGCCGCACTCCGCCGAACTCGTCGCCCGGCCCCGGCTGACCGGCCGCTACGCCACGGACCGGGCGGTGAAGGAGGCGGCCGCGGCACTCTGCCGCGAGCCGCTGCGCCGCAAGGCCGCCCGGCAGCCGCTCGGCACGCGCTGGACGACCTTCGTCCAGTACCCGTACCGGACGAGCCACCTCCTCGGCTCGGACACCGTCGCCTGCAGCCTGGTCGCCCCCTCCACGGCCGGCGGCAGGATCAGCCACCGGCTCAGATGACACCCAACCGGTGCGGGCGGGACCTCGTCGGTCCGGGCGGCCGGTACTCCGCCGGGCCGGGTGGTCGGCACCCTGTGCGTCCGGGTGGCGTCCCGTCGGGCCGGGACCCGGCGGCCCCGGCCCCGTGCGGCCTCCCGACTCAGCCGGCGCCCGCCGCGAAGGCGGTGGCCAGGGCCGCCGCCGGGTCCCGGTCCGACGGACCCGCCGGAGCCCAACGGCCGGCGGACTTGAGGTACGGCCACCAGCGGCCGTCCTCGCCGAGCCGCAGCTGCGCCTCCGCGCCCACGGCCGTCCACCGTGCGCCGCCCGCCCGCCGCAGCACCGGCCGCTCGTCGTCCTCCCAGGCCTCCGCGAGCCGCGCCCCGGCACGGACCAGCGCCTCGGCGTCCGGTGTCCACTCCTCCTCCAGTACGGCGAGGGCGGCGGCGCCCCCGAACCGCCACGCGCGCGTGGCGAGGTCCATGTCCGCCCGCGACCGGCCCGAACCGGCGGCGAGCCGCGCCGCGACCCACGGAGCGGGGGCGTCCGCGGCGAGCCGCACCGCGTCCTGGGCACCCGTCAGGCCCGCCTCCGCCAACTCCGGTGCGTCCCCGCCCGCCCCCAGCGCCTCGACGAGCAGCCGGTGCGCACGGCCGGCCGCGTCCGCCGCGAGGAATTCGAGGGCCGCCGGCTCCACTCCCGGCTCCGGCTCGGTGTCCGTGTCCAGGCACGGCACCCGGCCCGGCGCCTCCGGGGCGACCGGAGGCGCGGGCAGCGGCGGCAGCAGGAACGCCGACGCGTACGCCTCCTCGGCCGACACGCCCGGCATCCCACCGGTGTCCTCGGGGGAACCGCCGTCCCCGTCGCGCGCCACGGGAGCGGCGGCGCGCGAGGCACTGCGCGCCTGGAGCTGGTCCAGCAGGGTGCGCTCGCCGCGTCCGCGCATCAGGAGCAGCACGAAGGGGTCCTCGTCCAGGAGGCGCGCCACCTGGTAGCAGAGCGCCGCCGTGTGCGGGCAGTGGTCCCAGGCCTCGCAGCCGCACTCCGGATCGAGGTCGCCGACGCCCGGCAGCAGATCGATCCCGGCCGCCGCCGCGTCCTCCACCAGGTGCGGCGGCATCTCGCGGTCGAGGAGCGCCGCGATGTGGCCCGCGCTGTCCACCGCGAGGTCGAGCAGCCGCTCCCACTCCTCCTCGGAGAACTCCCGCACCAGCACGTCGCTCCGGTGCGCCGTGCCGTCCCGGTCCTTGACCACCGCGGTGATCCGGCCGGGCCGCACCGACACGGCGCCCACCGCCCCCGCGCGCGCGTGCCGGCGTCCCGCCTTGAGCTGCTGGTTGTCGAGCGCCGTGTCCTCCAGGGCCTTGAGCCACGTCAGGCCCCACCAGGTCCGGGTGAACGCCCCGCCCCGGGCCGGCGGCAGCGCCGCGAACGTCCGCTCGTCGTTCCCGTGTCCGTACTCGCTCATCGTCCGTCCCCTCGCAGTCGCACCAGCTCGGCCAGTTCGGCGTCGGTCAGTTCGGTCAGCTCCGGCGGCATGTCCCCGCCTGCGCCGAGGACGGAGTCCGCCAGCTCCCGCTTGCGGTCGAGCATCGCGGCGATCCGGTCCTCGATCGTGCCCTCGGCGATCAGCCGGTGGACCTGCACCGGCCGGTCCTGCCCGATCCGGTACGCGCGGTCGGTGGCCTGGGCCTCCACCGCCGGGTTCCACCAGCGGTCGTAGTGCACGACGTGCTCGGCGCGGGTGAGGTTGAGCCCCGTGCCGGCGGCCTTCAGGGAGAGCAGGAAGACCGGGACCTCGCCGTCCTGGAAGCGGGCGACCATGGCCTCCCGCTCCGCGACCGGCGTGCCCCCGTGCAGGAACTGCGTCCGCACGCCCCGCGCCGCGAGGTGCGTCTCCAGGAGCCGGGCCATCCCCACGTACTGGGTGAAGACCAGGGTGGCGGCGCCCTCGGCGAGGATCGTGTCGAGGAGTTCGTCGAGCAGTTCCAGCTTGCCCGACCGTCCTTCGATCCTCGGGGCCTCCTCCTTGAGGTACTGGGCGGGGTGGTTGCAGATCTGCTTGAGCCCCGTCAGGAGCTTCACCACGAGGCCGCGGCGCGCCATGCCGTCGGCCGCGGAGATCGCCGCCAGCGTCTCCCGCACCACCGCCTCGTACAGACCGGCCTGTTCGGGCGTCAGCGACACGGTCCGGTCGGTCTCCGTCTTCGGTGGCAGCTCGGGCGCGATCCCGGGGTCCGACTTGCGGCGGCGCAGCAGGAACGGCCGGACGAGCGCGGCGAGGCGCGCGGCGGCGGCCGGGTCCCCGCCTCCCTCGACGGCGGCGGCGAACCGGGTGCGGAAGGCGCCCAGGGTGCCGAGCAGTCCCGGCGTGGTCCAGTCGAGGATCGCCCACAGCTCGGAGAGGTTGTTCTCCACCGGGGTGCCGGACAGCGCCACGCGTGCGCGTGCCCCGATGGTCCGCAACCGGCGGGCCGTCGCCGAGTACGGGTTCTTGACGTGCTGGGCCTCGTCCGCGACGACGAGCCCCCAGTTCCGCTCGGCGAGCCGCTCGGCGTCGAGCCGCATCGTGCCGTACGTGGTGAGGACGAAGCCGCCGTCGGGGAGCCCGTCCAGGTCGCGGGCGGTCCCGTGGAAGCGGCGCACCGGCGTGCCGGGCGCGAACTTCTCGATCTCCCGCTGCCAGTTGCCCATGAGCGAGGTCGGGCAGACGACGAGGGTGGGGCCCGCCGTCGCCGGGTCGGTCTGCCGGTGCAGGTGCAGGGCGATGACCGTGATCGTCTTGCCGAGGCCCATGTCGTCGGCGAGGCAGCCGCCGAGACCGAGCGAGGTCATCCGGTGCAGCCAGTCGAGCCCGCGCAGCTGGTAGTCGCGCAGGGTCGCGGCGAGCGCGGCGGGCTGGACCACCTCGGGCCGGCCGCCCTCGGGGTGTGCGAGCCGTTCCCGCAACCGCTCCAGCGGGCCGGTCGCCGCCACCTCGACGGTCCGCCCGTCGACCTCGGTCGTCCCGGTGAGGACGGCCGAGAGCGCGTCCACCGGCGTGACCTTGCGGTCCTGCTGGGTCCTGGCGCTGCGCACCTCGGCCGGATCGACGAGGACCCATCGGTCGCGCAGCCGCACGAGGGGCCGCCCGGCCTCGGCGAGCCGGTCGAGCTCGGCACGGGACAGCTCGTGTTCCCCCACGGCGAAACGCCAGTTGAAAGCGAGGAGGGAATCGGCGGCGAGGAGGGAGGGCAGGGAGGAGGCACCCGCGCCGGTCCCGGGACCGGCATCGGTGTCGGCCTCGGCGCGGACGTCGGTACGGGCAGCGCCGGTATCCGTGTCAGGAGCGGAGTCGGGCGCGTACGGGCCGATCACCGCCCGGGCCGTCAGCCGGTCGGCGAGTTTGCGCGGCCAGTGGACCTGGACGCCAAGGGCCGCGAGGGCGTCGGCCGCCGGACCCAGGAGCTCCGTGACCTCCTCGTCGGCCAGCTCGACCGTGTCGGGAACGGCCGCCGACAGGAGCGGGGAGAGCGGGGGCCAGGCGCGGGCGGCGCGCCGGAGGGCGAGAAGGGCGTCCATACGGGCGCGGGGCCCGAACGCCGCCCCGACCGGCCCGGATCCCGACCACACCTCGGCCGCGTCCGCGACCAGGGCCGGATCCGCGATGCCGTGCAGCTGGAGCACCGCGCGGAAGCCGGGCGCCTCCTCCGACTCGGCGGTGAAGCCGGGCAGTTCGAGGCGGAGCGAGAGGCGGACGCCCGCGTCGTGCACGGCGGCCACGTCGGCCGCCCACGCCCGCTGCTCGGGGAACGTCCCCGGCTCCTCGGCGGCGAAGGCGGGTCCGCCGGCCGCCAGCGGGGCCGCCGGGGTGCGCGGCAGGGCGTCCGCGACGGCGTCGGCGAAGGCCCGGAGCAGCGCCTCGGGTTCGGGCAGCAGGGGTGGAGCGCCGGGGGAGGCGAGGGGGAGGGGGACGGCGTGGGCCGTGGGCGGCATCGACGCGGCGAGCGTACGGAGCTTCTCCAGCTCCCCGGGGCCGAGCGGTCCGGCCCGCCACGCGTCGTGGTCGCCGGGCGTGAGACCGGGCAGGAGCAGACCGCGTGCCACGAGGTCGAGGGCGAGCAGCCCGGCGGCGCCCCAGAAGGCGGCGGCGGGGGACGCGCCCTCCGAGAACCGGGCGCGGACGAGCAGCGGCAGGGCGTCCCGTACGGAGAGGGTGCGGGCGGGGACGGTCACGGGCCGGAGGGTGTCGTCGTGCACAACCGTGAGTTCGGTGACGGCCGCCGGGGTTCCGGAGGGGCCCGGCAACGGCTCGCCGTCCGGCGACCAGAAGGCGATCCGTCCGGCGCGGGGCGGATCGGCGGGGAGGAAGACCGCGGAGTGGTGGAAGAGCTTCCGGGTGGGTTCACGGGCGGAATCATCGGGTCCGTGCGGCAGCGACAACGCATTCCTCAAATTTGACTACTGGAGCTTCGAGCGGCCGAGGATACCTCACGGGAGCACTCGGTGGGCATTCATTTCGAGTGATCCACGCCACAGGAGGCGCCGTGACCACGCCACAAGCGCACCGCGACTGCGCCACAGAGGCGCCGCGACCACGCCACAGGCGCGCCGCGACCGCGCAACAGGGGCGCCACGGGGCGGACTCCCCCTCACGAGGGTGGGGCTCTCCCCACCCGGTTCCCCCGGACCGCCCCCGGCCCGGGACGGGTGGTGACGCCATGGCTCCCGGTGGTCACGCGTCCGTACGTTCGGTGGGCGCCCACCGAACGACCCGCCGCCCCCTGGAAACCGGAGCCCGCCATGTCCCAGACCACCGTCCTGCCCCCGGCCGCCGCACCCCCCGCGGCGCCCGCCCGCGTCAGGGGCGGCAGCGAGTTCGCCCCGCTCCTGCGGACGGTCAAGGAACAGGGCCTCCTCGCACACCGACCCGGCTGGTACGCCCGCGCCATCGTCCTCAACCTCCTCGGCATCGCCGCCGTGGTGGCCGGGCTCGCCCTCGTCGGGCCCTCCTGGTGGGCCCTCCCGCTCGCCGTCCCCCTCGCCCTGTTCTCCGCCCGTGCCGCCTTCGTCGGCCACGACGCCGGCCACGCACAGATCACCGCCGACCGCCGAACGAGCCGCGCCGTCCAGCTCGTCCACGCCAACCTCCTCCTCGGGATGAGCCGGGAGTGGTGGAACGACAAGCACAACCGCCACCACGCGAACCCCAACCACCTCGACAAGGACCCGGACGTCGCCGCCGACGTCCTCGTCTTCGCCGAGCACCAGACGGCGGGCCGCACGGGCCTGCGCGGCTTCCTCACCCGCCACCAGGCCGCGCTGTTCTTCCCGCTGACGACCCTGGAGGGCATCGCGCTCAAGGCGTACGGGATCCGGGCCCTCCTCGCGAAGGACGGCCCCTGCCGCACCCGGCGCGAACGGCTCGTCGAGGGCGGCCTGCTCCTCGCCCACTTCGCCGGGTACGCGACCCTGCTCCTCGCCCTTCTCACCCCCGCCCAGGCCCTGGTCTTCGCCCTGCTCCACCAGATGCTCCTCGGCGTCCACCTGGGCATGGCCTTCGCCCCCAACCACAAGGGCATGGAACGGCCGGACCAGCACGAGGACGGCGACGGCTGGGGCCATCTGCGCCGCCAGGTGCTCACCTCGCGCAACATCCGCGGCGGCGCCCTCACCGACTGGTTCCTCGGTGGCCTCAACTACCAGGTCGAGCACCACCTCTTCCCCAGCATGCCCCGCCCCAACCTCCGGCTCGCCCAGCCCGCCGTACGGGCCCACTGCGCCGCCCTCGGCGTGCCGTACACGGAGACCGGCTTCGTGGACTCGTACCGCCAGGCCCTCGGGCACCTGCACGAGGTGGGAGCGCCCCTGCGCTCCGGGAGCGTGCCGCCGGCCGGAGAAGGCGCGACACCGGGGGGACTCATCCCGTCAGCGCGCAGGAGTTGACCACGTCACCGCCCGCCGGCCGCGCGATCGTGCGGTCCGCGGGCGGCGTCGCGCCCTCCTCGACCCAGCGCGTCAGCGCGTCGAACGCCGAGCGGTAACAGGGCAGGATCGGCCGCAGCCGGTCCGGGTACGTGTCGTACAGGCCGTCCGTGTGCGTCCCGCCCCGCACCGTGTAGTACCGGTGCAGCCGGCCCCGCCCCCGGTCGTCGACCATCCGCGCGTACACGTCGGAGTCGGTGGCGATGGGCAACAGGGCGTCCAGGTCGCCGTGGAGGGTGATGAGGGGCTTGCCGATCCGCCCCGTGAGCGCGACCTTCGCGACGGCGCGGTGGACGGACGCCGGCCGGGAGGCGTAGTCGTACGACGCGTCCGACGCACAGGGCGCGAAGATCTCCTCCGTGGTCCGGCCGGCGGTGGAACCGGGGCAGGCCGGGTCGTACGAGGGGTCGAACTCGGCCCGGAAGATCTTCTGCGTCAACCCCCAGTACGCCCGCTCGTGGTACGGCCAGAGGAAGCGCGAGTCCGGTGCGAAACCGGCCCCGACCAGGTCCTCGTCGGTGGCCCGCCCCAGGGAGCGCGCCACGGTGACGGGCAGGCCCGTCAGGAGGTTGGGACCGTCGGCGGTCCACAGCACGCCCTCCCAGTCGACCCCGCCGTCGTACAGCTCGGGCCGGTTCTCCAGCTGCCAGCGCGTCAGGTAGCCGGCGTTGGAGACACCGGTCATGTACGTGTGCTCCGGGGCCCGCCCGTACCGCTGCCGCACGGCCTTCCCGGCGGCGAGCGTCAGCTCGGTCACCCGGCGGTTCCATTCGGCGACCGCGTCGCCGGGCCTCCGCCCGTCGGTAAAGAAGTCCGGACCGGTGTTGCCCTTGTCGGTCGAGGCGTAGGCGAAGCCCCGGGCGAGCACCTGGTCCGAGATCAGCGCGTCCGTGGAGTACTGGCGGCGGGTGCCGGGCGCACCGGTGACGACGAGCCCGCCGTTCCAGCGGTCCGGCAGCCGGATGACGAACTGCGCGTCGTGGGCCCAGCCGTGCGTGGCGTTGAGCCGCGAGTCGTCGGGGAAGTAGCCGTCGATCTGGACACCCGGCACCCCCGAGGGGTTGCGGGTCCCCTTCGCGGCGAGACCGGCCTGGTCCGCCATGTCGGTGTACGGCGTGCCCGCGAGCCCCGCGGTCGTCAGGTCGTCCAGACAGGCGGACCGCTGGTGTGCGGCGCCGGGCACGTGGAGCCGGTCCTGACGCGCGCAGTGCGCGGCGGCGGCCCCCGGCTCGGCCCCGGCGGGGGACGCGGGCGCGAGGACGGTGACCCCGGCCAGGAACGCGGCGAACAGGGAGACGCCCGGGAACAGGCGCATGGTGGGCCTCCGGTGGGACGGGAAAGAAGGGGATCAGCGCCACATCGTGCGGCGTGCCCCTTCCGCCGGGCCATGGTCGGAGACCACACCTCGGGCCGTCGTTCTATGGGGAGCACCCCGGACCGGGCCGCGGACCGGTCCGCGGATCGGGGCCGGATCGGGGCCCCGGACCCGTCGCGTCCCCGGCTCATTAGGCTGCGGGGATGGACATTCCCTCGGTCGACGAGATCCGCGCGCTGCACAGGAAACACGCTCCTCATAAGGAGGCACTTGAACTCGTCCTCACCCACTGCGAGATCGTGTGGCGGATCGCCGAAAGCCTGCTCCCGCACGCGGACGGGGACCCCGATCCGGAGCTCGTGCGCGCGGGGTGCCTGCTGCACGACATCGGGGTGTACCGCCTGTACGACGCCGAGGGACGCCTCGACGGCGGGAACTACATACGGCACGGAATCCTGGGCCACGAGCTCCTGGCGGCCGAAGGGCTCCCGGAGGCCGTGTGCCGGTTCTGCTCGTGCCACACGGGCGTCGGACTGACCGAGGAGGACGTGCTCGCGCAGGGGCTGCCGCTGCCGCCGGCCGACTACGTCGCGGTCACGCCGGAGGAACGCCTGGTCATGTACGCTGACAAGTTCCACAGCAAGAGCACACCGCCGAGGTTCCTGTCCCCGGAGACCTACGCGGTGTCCGTGGGCCGGTTCGGCCGGGACAAGGTCGCGGCCTTCGGGGCGCTGCGCGCGGCCTACGGGGACCCGGAGCTCGACGGCCTGGCCGCCGCGTACGGGCACGCCCTGACCTGAGGCCCGGAGCCGCAGGATCTCCGGAGCCGCGGAATCTCCGGAGCCGCGGGATCTCCGGAGCCGCGGGGAAGGGGCCTGCTCAGGCCGGGCGCACGGCCATCGCGTCGAGGCCCTTGAGGAGCGCGGGCAGCCTCTCCCCCCGCGCCACCGGCAGCACCTCGCGCGGTACCGCGTCGAGCAGGACGAACGCCATGTCGTCGACCTTCGCCACGAGCGACCAGCCGGGGCCGTCCGCGCGCAGCAGCCGCGCGTCCTCCTCGGCGCCGGCGGCCGACCGCACCCGCCCCACCGGCGGCGGCTCCTCCAGATAGGCGTGCAGCTCGTCCAGGACCCTCCTGACGCCGTCGTACGGATCACCGGCCCCGCCGCTCCCGCTGCCCTCTCCGGCTCCGGCGGGCACGGCCGACGACGTGCCGTCACCGTCACGGGCCTCCGGGGCGTCCTCCGCGTACGTGCCGTCGTCGCCGATCCGGGACCGCCAGGCGGCCCACTGGAGCGCCACCTGGTCGGCGCCCAGCCGGCGCTGGGCCGGGCCCCACTCGTCGCCCGACGGCGGGGCCAGCGGGGCGGGGTCGCCCTCCTCGGGTTCCGGGTTGTGCGGGGCCGGCACCCCCGGGGCCGCGGTGGCCACGGGAAGCGGCCAGCCCGGCAGCCCGGCGACCACGGACCGCTCGTCCGGAGACAGGTCGTAGGCCATGCCGCAGTCCCAGGAGGAGATGGCCACGGCGACCAGCGAGACGTCGTCGACGACCACCGTCCAGCGGGCCCCCAGGCCGTCCTGGCCGAAGACGAGCCCGTACCCCGCCGGGTGCGGCCCGAGTCCCAGCGCCGCGCAGGCCGCCGGATAGTCGTCCCCGAGCACGCTCGGGAAGCGCGCGGGCGTCAGCAGCGCGGCGGTCAGCACGAACAGCGCGTCGGCGTCGCCGGCGCCGTCGGCGATCGGGTCCGTCCCAGCCACAGCATCCTCCCCATCCGGTCGTCGGCGCACCTTAACCAGTGAGTAACCCGTGCGTCGAGGGTCCCGCCGCGGAAGGCCGTGCCCGTCGGCCGGGCGTCACGCCGATTCGTTCCGCAGGCCGAGCAGCGAGCGGGCCACGACGAGCGGTGACTCGTTCCGCTGCCGGGCGAGCGTCACGAGGGCCCGGCAGGCCAGTTCGTTCACGCCGAAGGAGAGCGCGCCGGGGGAGACGCGGTTCGCGGCCTCCTCCGCCCGGACCTGGTCGTCCTCGGCGCACGCGGCCACGTACACCGCCGCCGCCTCGAAGAGGTTGTGGCCCTGCCGGGCGGGGCGCGCCGTCGTCGGCGCGGCGGCCCCGGGCGGCCTCCGGGCGAAGGGGAGGAGTCTGCGGAGTCTTTCCGGTACCTGGATCACGGCCCGCCGCCTTTCCCGGGCACGGCTGCCCGGCAGGTCCACCGTAGACAGTGAAGTGCCGGCGCAGAAGGGCGCGTCGGTGTCCGGCGTCCGGCTCACGGAGTCTCGCGTGCCCCCGGGCTCGGCCGGTGGGCGCCGGTGGTTCAGCCCTCGCGGACGGCCAGGGCCAGGTAGCGCGCGTCCTCGTCGACGTACTCGACGAGCCGCCAGCCGGCCCCGGCGAGCAGGGGGCGCAGCCGGGCTTCGGCGCGCAGGTCGTCCGGTGAGAGGGAGCGGCCGTGCCGGGCCGCCAGGGCGGCCCGCCCGATCGGGTGGAACAGCGCCAGCCGGCCGCCGGGCCGTACGACACGGGCGAGCTCCCGCAGACCGGCGGCGGGGTCCGCGAGGTGCGAGACGAGCCCCGCGCCGAAGACGGCGTCGAGCGCGCCGTCGCGGACGGGCAGCCGGCCGACGTCGGCGAGCAGCAGCGTCCCGCCGTCCCCGCCGTCACGTCCGGCGCGGACGGCCCGTTCGAGCATCTCGGGGGTGAGGTCCACCCCGACGACGGTGCCGGAGGGGCCGACGGCGGCGCGGAGCGGCGGCAGTGCGCGGCCGGTCCCGCAGCCCGCGTCGAGCACCGAGTCGCCCGGCCGCAGGCCCAGCTCGGCCACGGCGGCGGCGTACGCGGGGCCGTCGTCGGGGAACCGGCTGTCCCAATCGGCGGCGCGGGCACCGAAGAACTCTCGGACGCGTGCGGGGTCGTCGCTCATGCGCCCATGATCCCTCACCCGGAGGGACGACGGGCGGGCGCGCACACCACCCGGAGGGGTGAACGTTCGACGCGGGCTTTCTGGGTGAGCGTTCGAACCCGGTGCGATCGTTCGGAGTCAGCTCTCTGTCACATTCCATCAGCTTTCGAAATGCGCCCCCGGTGCGCCCCCCGATGCGCACTAGCGTCCCTGGGCCATGGGACACCTGGACCACGCCGCCTTCGGCTGACTTACCCCCGTGCTGTCGTACGCGATGGCCTGCATCGGCGCCGCCCTCGGGCTGCGCTGCACCGTACGGGCGCTCGACGCGACCGGCCGGTCCCGACGGAACTGGCTGCTCACCGCCGCCTCCGCGATCGGCAGCGGCATCTGGACGATGCACTTCGTGGCGATGCTCGGATTCGGCGTGAGGGGCACCGACATCCGCTACGACGTTCCGCTCACCGTCCTCAGCCTCGTCGTCGCGATGGGCGTCGTCGGCGTCGGCGTGTTCGCCGTCGGCCACGGCCGCGACCGTGTCCGGTCCCTGCTGATCGGCGGACTGACCACCGGCATCGGCGTGGCGAGCATGCACTACCTGGGCATGGCCGCCCTCCGCCTCCACGGACAGGTCCGGTACGACCCCCTGCTCGTCGGCCTCTCCGTCCTGATCGCCGTCGTCGCCGCCACGGCGGCGCTGTGGGCGGCCCTCCACATCCACGCGCCCGCGGCCGTGGCCGTCGCCTCGCTCGTCATGGGCGCGGCCGTCAGCAGCATGCACTACACCGGCATGCTCGCGGTGAGCGTCGAGGTCGCCCCCTCCGGCGCCGCCCTCCCCGGCGCCACGGTCATGCAGTTCGTCTTCCCGCTCGCCGTCGGCCTCGGCTCGTACCTCTTCATCACCGCCGCCTTCGTCGCCCTCTCCCCGACGGCCGGGGAACGGGCCGCGTACGCCTTCGCCGAGCGCCCCGCCGAACCGGACGGACACCCGGTGGACGCCGGAGCCGCCCGTACGCGCACGCGTACGTACTGAGCCGGGTGCGCTCCCGCCGGTCGAGCCACCCCACCCGCTCCGTGCCCCGCCCGCCCCATCGCACCAGAGACAGCCGCAGCCGGAACGAGGAGGCCATGAGAACTCCCCGCAGGACCGAGGACGCCGGGGCGCCGGCACCGCCGACCGCCGTGCGCGGGCGGCGCGCCCACGCGGGGCCGCCCGCCGACGAGCCGGAGGAGCGCGTCCCCGGGACCTCCCCGGCGGCCGGCCGCACGGCCGACGGGCCGCCGTCCGGGCTTCCGGGCGCCGAGGGTCCCTCCGCCCCGGCGGGGGCCGCAGACCCCGAGGGCAGCTCCGCCCCCGCGGGCCCCGCCGCCCCCGCAGGACCTTCAGCTCCCACAGGCCCTTCCGCCTCGGGCGGAGACCGCGTCCGGACCGCCGCGCGCCCCGGTCCGCGTCCCCGTACGGTCCGCGCCAAGATCGTCTCGCTCCTGATGGTCCCGATCGTCTCGCTCCTCGCCCTGTGGGGCTTCGCCACCGTCACCACCGCCCAGGACGTCGCCCGTCTCCACCGGCTCCAGCGCCTCGACGCCGAGGTCCGGGAGCCCGTGTCGGCCGCCCTCACGGCACTCCAGGCCGAACGGCGCGCCGCCGTACGCCAGGTCGCGGCCCCCGGCGCCGCCCGGGCCGCCGAGTTCGAGGACCGGAAGCGCCGCACGGACGCGGCCGTCGACCGGCTCCGCCTGGACGCGACCCACACCGTCGGCGACACCGGGGACCTGCCCGACGAGGTCGCGGACCGCGTGAGCGCGTTCGTCGGCAAGGTCGAGGGCCTCGCCCTGCTCCGTGCCGCCGCGGCCGAGGGGCGGGCCGACTGGGACCAGGTGTACACCGAGTACACCGGGGCGATCTCCGCCGCCTTCGCCGTCGGCGGCGCCCTCAGCGGCGTCCAGGACGCCGAACGGGGAGCCGACGCGCGCGTACTCCTGGAATTCGGCCGGGCGGGCGAGATGCTGTCCCGCGAGGACGCCCTCCTCGGCTCCGCCCACCTCACCGGCAAGCTCACCGCCGACCGGCTGCGCGCCTTCTCCGGAGCCGTCGAGACCCGCCGCACCCTCGTCGCCTCGGCCACCGCCGACCTGCCCGCCGCCGAACGCGCCGCGTGGATCCGGCTCGCCACCGGCGCCGACCACACCCGACTCACCCGCGCGGAGGACCTGATCAGGGCCGCGAGCCCCGGTCGCCCCGCCGCCCGGGCGGTCACCTCCGCCGACTGGGACGTCCCCCTCGCCGCCGTACGCGACGGGCTCGCCGCGATCGAGACCGGCGCCCGCGCCGGGGCTGCCGACCGCACCGACCCCTTCGCCGGGGGCGCCCTCACCACCGGGGGCGCCGCGGTGGCCTTCGGCCTCGCGGCCGTCGTGGCCTCCCTCCTCGTCTCCGTACGGATCGGGCGCGGCCTCGTCGTCGAGCTCGTCGGCCTCCGCAACACCGCCCTCGGCATCGCGCGCCGCGAACTCCCCGCCGCCATGAGCCGGCTGCGCGCCGGCGAGGAGATCGACATCCGGACCGAGGCGCCGGTCGGACCCCGCCCCCAGGACGAGATCGGCCAGGTCGGCGAAGCCCTCGCCACCGTCCACCGCGCGGCCCTCTCCGCCGCCGTCGAACGCGCCGAACTCGCCGACGGCGTCTCCGGCGTCTTCGTCAACCTCGCCCGGCGCAGCCAGGTCCTCGTCCACCGCCAGCTCAACCTCCTGGACGCCATGGAGCGGCGCGCCGACGACCCCGGCGAACTCGACGACCTCTTCCGGCTCGACCACCTCACCACCCGCATGCGACGCCACGCGGAGAGCCTGATCATCCTCTCCGGCGCCGCCCCCGGCCGCGCCTGGCGCAGGCCCGTCCCCCTCACCAACGTGGTCCGCGCCGCCGTCTCCGAAATCGAGGACTACGCGCGCGTGGAGGTGCCCCGGCTCCCCGAGACGGCCGTCGTCGGCGGTGCCGTCGCCGACCTCACCCACCTCCTGGCCGAACTCATCGAGAACGCCACCCAGTTCTCCCCGCCCCACACCAAGGTGCGCGTCAGCGGCGAACCCGTCGGCAACGGCTACGCCCTGGAGATCGAGGACCGGGGGCTCGGCATGGGCAGGGAGAGCCTCGCCGAGGCCAACGTCCGCATCGCCCGGGCCGAGGACCTCGACCTCTTCGACAGCGACCGGCTCGGCCTCTTCGTGGTCAGCCGGCTCTCCGCCCGCCACGACATCAAGGTCCATCTGCGGACCTCTCCCTACGGCGGGACGACGGCCGTCGTGCTGCTTCCCACCGACGTCCTCCAGGGCGCGCTTCCACCGGGCCGCGGCACACCGGAGGGCACCCCCGGGGCGCCCCGGCCCTCCGGGGAGCGGCCCGACCCGGCCCGCTCCGGAGACGCACACCGGACCGCCCCGCGGCCGCGGGGGAGCGGGCGGCACGGGGACCCGCCGCGGCGGCCCGACGAGTCCCGGACACCGCTGTCCCGGATCCCGTCGCCCGCCCGTCCGCCGTCCCTGCCGCGTCCGACCGTCGTCCCCGCGCTCACGGCGCATCCGGGAACCGGACCGAAACCCGGTCCGGAGCCGGCGCCGAAACCCGGTCCGGAGCCGGCGCCGAAACCCGGTCCGGAGCCGGCGCCGAAACCCGGTCCGGAGCCGGCGTCGAAACCCGGTCCGGAGCCGGCATCGAAACCCGGTCCGGACGCCGGGGCGGGACCCGGTCCGAGAGTCGGGCCGAAACCCGGGGCGGCGCCCGCGGGGGTCACCACCCTGCGCCCCCGCGGTTCCTCCGCACAGCCGCCCGCGACACCCGCCGCCGGTCCCGCCGATCCCACCGCCCCCGGCGATCCCGACGGCGAACTGCCCCGCCGCGTGCGGCAGGCGAGCCTCGTCCCGCAGCTGCGCGAGGCGCCACCCCAGGAGCCGGTCCCCGTACCGGCCCCGCCCGGCGTGGGCGCCCGCACCCCGGAGCGGGTCCGGGAACGGATGACGGCCTACCAGGACGGCTGGCGGCGTGGCGGCGGCCCGGCCCCGGGCGGCAGACGCCCACCCGGCACCGGAACCGGCACCGGAACCGATATCGGCACTGGCGCTGGCATCGGTACCGGCCATGACCGCGGACGCCCCGGACCCGCCCCCCTGCACCCCCCTCACCTCCAAGGAGACGACGCATGATCGACCACGAGAGGGTCTCCCACCAGCGCTCCGGCGAACTCGACTGGCTCCTCGACGACCTCGTGGCGAGGGTCCGCGAGGTCCGCCACACCGTGGTGCTCTCCAGCGACGGACTCGCCGTCGGGGCCTCCAGCGGCCTCGGCCGCGAGGACGCCGAACACCTCGCCGCGATCGCCTCCGGCTTCCACAGCCTCGCCAAGGGCGCGGGCCGCCAGTTCGGCACCGGCGGGGTCCGTCAGACGATGGTCGAGATGGACGACGGCTTCCTCTTCGTGGCGGCCGCCGGAGACGGTTCCTGCCTCGCCGTCCTCAGCTCCGCGAACGCCGACATCGGCCTCGTCGCCTACGAGATGGCCCGTCTCGTCAAACGCGTCGGCGAGCACCTGCACACCCCGCCGCGCCTCACGGTGACCCCGCCGGCCGCCGACTGATCCGGAGAGCCCCGTGAACGAGCACAGCGCCGGCGGAGACCCGTCCGTGCCGGGCGGCCGGTGGTACGACTCCGACGCCGGGCCGCTCGTACGTCCGTACGCGATGACCGGCGGCCGGACGAAGCCGGGACCCGGCAACGTACGGTTCGACCTCATCGCCCTCGTCGTCGTGGACGACGACCCGCCCGGACCGGCCGAGGAGTCCCTGCTCGGCCCCGAGCACCGGTCCCTGCTCGCCCTGTGCCGGGCGGAGACCCAGTCGGTGGCCGAACTCGCCGCCGACGCCGACCTGCCCGTGGGAGTCGTCCGGGTGCTCCTCGGCGACCTCCTCGAATCGGGCTTCGTCCGTGTCAGCCGACCCGTGCCGCCCGCGCGGCTCCCCGACGAAAGAATCCTGAGGGAAGTAATCGATGGCCTACGAGCGCTCTGAGAGAACCGGTGCGGAGGACGACGCGGACACCGCTCTCGCCCTGAAGGTCCTCGTCGCCGGCGGATTCGGCGTCGGCAAGACCACCCTCGTCGGCGCGGTCAGCGAGATCAGGCCCCTGCGCACCGAGGAACGGCTCAGCCGGGCCGGGGAACTCGTCGACGACACCGGCGGTGTGGACCGGAAGACCACCACGACCGTCGCCATGGACTTCGGCCGCATCACGATCCGCTCCGGACTCTCCCTCTACCTCTTCGGCACCCCCGGGCAGGACCGGTTCTGGTTCCTGTGGGACGAGCTGTCGCAGGGCGCCCTCGGAGCGGTCGTCCTCGCCGACACCCGGCGCCTCGAAGACTGCTTTCCGGCGGTCGACTACTTCGAGCACCGGCGGATCCCCTTCGTGATCGCCGTCAACTGCTTCACGGGCGCGCGTGCCTACGGCGCGCACGACGTCTCCCGTGCGCTCGACCTGGACCGGGGCACGCCCGTCGTCCTGTGTGACGCGCGCGACCGGGACTCGGGGAAGGAGGTGCTGATCCGCCTGGTCGAGTACGCCGGACGGATGCACACCGCCCGGCTCCTGGACACCGTCGGCTGAGCCGCGGGCGGTCAGGGCCAGAGGTTCGGGGCCGGCCGGGCGCTCAGTCCGCGAGGCCGGCTTCGGCGATCACCTTGTCGATCCTGACCCGGACGAGGAGTTCGCCGGGGACGGCGTTGCGCGCGCCGAACTCCTCCGCCCGGTCCTCGCCCATGTAGCGGGCGCCGATGCGGGTGGCCCAGTGGCGCAACGCCTCCGGCTCCTCACCGAGTTCGGCGCGGCCGAACAGCGAGACGAAGGAGAACGGCGGCTCCTCGTCGTCGACGCACAGGGACACCCGCCCGTCACGGGCGAGGTTGCGGCCCTTCACCGTGGACTTACCGGTGTTGAACACGAAGGCGTCGCCGTCGAGCACGAACCAGACCGGTACGACGTGGGGGCTGCCGTCGTCGCGGACGGTCGCCAGTTTGCCGGTACGGGTACCCGCGGACACGAAGGTCCGCCACTGGTCCTCGGTCATCTTCGTCATGTCCCCCATCCTGCGGCACGCGCGGGCGCGGTGCAGTGCTTGCCCCGTTCACGACAGTGCGTAAGGCTTGCGCCGACACGCGGACCGCGGCGGCACGGGGAGCACGGGAATCCGGGTCGACGGGGACGCACCGCACAGGGGGAGGACCACTGATGGCGTTGAACAAGGGACTGGACTGGCTCCTGGACGACCTGACGCAGCGGGTCGGACACATACGGCACGCACTGGTGCTGTCGAACGACGGCCTGGTGACGGGCGCGAGCAGCGGCCTGGCGCGCGAGGACGCCGAACACCTGGCCGCCGTCTCCTCCGGCCTGCACAGCCTCGCCCGGGGCTCGGGCCTGCACTTCAAGGCGGGTCGGGCGCGGCAGACGATGGTCGAGTTCGACGAGGCGCTGCTCTTCGTGACCGCCGCGGGCGAGGGCAGCTGCCTGTGCGTCCTGAGCGCGGCGGAGGCCGACGTCGGTCAGGTGGCGTACGAGATGACACTGCTGGTCAACCGCGTCGGCGAACACCTCGGAGTGGAGGCACGACAGCCCGGCCAACCGGGTGACGGCCCGTTCTGACGCACCGCTCCCGCCCGCCCGACGTTCGGCTCCAGGGTTCCGCTCCGGGGTTCCGGCCATGAGTTCTCCACAGGTGGTTTTCCACAGGCGGTGCGAGGTTCGTCACTCTGCGTTACGTTCTCTTCGGCGGGTCGGACGGATCCGCGCCACGGAGAGTACGGATGTACGGGGGAGGACCACGTGACGACGGTGGACGGCCACGACAGGGCGGCGGACGACAGGGCGGCGGAAGAGGGGACGGCGGGCGGAAGGGCGACGGGCGAAGGGACGGCGGACGGAGGGGCGCGCACGGTGACACCGGCGCGGGCCGCACAGGAACTGGAGCTGAAACGCGACGAGTTCCGGCTCGCGGTGCAGCTCGGCCTGGTCCGGACGGTGCCGGTCGGAGAGGGCGGACGGCGGCGGGTCGAGCGGCGCGAGCTCGACCGCCTCAGGGCCGCGCCGGACTTTCCCGCCGGCCTGCGCGACCGGGTGCGCGCGGTGGGCACCGGTGAGGCCGCCGCGCTCCTCGGGATCACCGCGGACCGGTTCACCAGGCTGGCCCGGACGGGGCACCTCAGTCCGGTGCGGTTCTCGCTGAACCGCTACCGGGCGGTGGTGTGGACGTACCTGGCGGAGGAGGTCGCCGACTTCGGCCGCACCTGTCCCGCGCTGCTCACGGGGCGGCTCCCGCTGGAGCTCCGCGAGCGCCTGGCCGCGCGGGAGGACCTGCGGCCGAGGAACTGGCGGGCGCGGCGGCTCGCCCTGCTGCTCCGCGCCGCCGACGACCCGTGGGCGCGGGCCTCGGCCATCGCCTCCCTGCTCGATCCGCTCCAGGTCGCCGAGGTCGTGGACGACCCGTACGAGCGCGCCCACCTCGACCGGCTGCGTCCGCCGCCACCGCCCGGCATGCCGGTGCCCGCCGCCGCGCGCGAAATCGCCGATCGGCTCGCGCGCGCCGACGACCCGGACGAGATCCTCTGGCACCGGCTGAGCCTGGCGCTCGCCCTGGACGAGGCGCGGGCCGCGAGCCCGGCCCCGTATCCGGGAGAGGCCCCGCATCCCGGAGAGGCCACCGGGACCGCGCCGGTCGCGCCGTCCGTGTGGGCGGTGCCGGGCGCCCGGAAGACCGGCGTCGAGCCTTCCGCATGGCCCGAAGCGGTGCCGTTCGTACGGCCCGTCCCGGCGGACCCGTGGAGTGTGCCGGTGACGGTGAGCGGCGGCCCGCGGGCCCTGTCGGCGCGACCGGTGCCGACGGCGCGGCCCTTCCCGGGGACGCCGCTTCTCCCGGAGGTGGCACCTTTCTCGGAGGCGCCACCTCATTCGGGGGTACCACCTTTCTCGGAGGTGCCACCTCTCTCGGAGACATGGTTTCCCTCGGAGGCGCAGCCTCTTCCGGAAGGGCGGCCCCATGGGGAGGTGCCGCCTCTCCAGGAGGGACAGTCCCTTCGGGAGATGCCGCCGCCCTCGGAGGGGCCGCCTCTCCAGGGAATGCCGCCCCGGCCCGCCGCGTCGCCGGTGGCGCCCTCCCGCCGGGTTTCCCGACCGGCCCGCGCGCGGTTTCTCGACCGGTTCCGCCGGGGCGGGACAGGCGGCGAAGCGCGTGCCCGGCGGCGGAGGCGTCCGGTGGCGTGGCCTTGAACGCCGGATCCGGTCGGGTGCGGCACGGGGCGGCGGTGGCAGGCCGTCGCAGAGGGCGCCGGGCGTCCGCCGGCGGCCCTCGCGGTGCGGCGGCGCCGGGGGGATGCTGGAGGGGAGGCGTGAGGAGCGCCCGGCACGAGGAGCCCGGGGCGCCACCGGCGACCGGGGGACCGTGAGGAGATGAGCGACGTGTACGACTTGCACATCGATACCGACGTCACCGTCCAGTTGAGCGACTGCGACCGGGAGGACGCCCAGGCCGTGTTCGGCGTCCTCGACGCGGTCTACCGGCTGGAGGACATGACGACGTCCGTCCCGCGGGCGGCCACGGGGCCGTCCCCCACCGTCTGGACGGCCACGTTCGACACGGCGGGAGGGGAGCACCGGGAGGTGTCTCCCGCCCATCTGTCCGCCATGGTCGGCATCACGCTCACCGGCGGCTACCACGCCGTCGACGAGGTCGAGAAGGTCCTGGCCACCGGCTTCGACGTCCGGTCCCGGCACACCGTCTCCGGTGACCAGGAGACGGAGGCGCGCCTGTTGCTCGCCTCCCGCTGAGCGGCGGGCGCCACCGGCGCCGACGGCGGGAGACGCCGCCGCCAAGGACGCCCCGGGGGACGCGGACGGGCGCTCCCGGGGCTCTCGCGTGCTCGCGAAGGGGCACCCGACCCCGCCGTCCTCCCCGGTATACACCCTGTGTAGTGTGCGTGTTCGGTCGCGTGGCCCGCCCTGACCAGGCGACGGCCGCGACCCTGTCGAACGTCACCGGGGAAAGCGGGTTCCACCATGTTCCGATCCAGGCTGCGCCGACGCGGGGGAACCGCCGTCGCCCTGCTGGCCGCCGCGTCGCTGATGGTGACGCTGAGCGGCTGCGGCGTCGATCCGCTCACTCCACAGGAGGCGCGGGAGGAGGCCGGATCAGACGACAAGCCGGGCGGTGAGGGCCGCCGCGTCGACTGCGCCAAGGCCAAGTGCATCGCGCTGACCTTCGACGCGGGACCGGGCAAGGACACGCCGAAGCTCCTCGACATCCTCAAGGAGAAGCAGGTCCCGGCCACCTTCTTCCTGCTCGGCAGCAAGCACGTCGACCGCTACCCGAAGGTGGTCAAGCGCATAGCCGACGAGGGCCACGAGGTGGCCAACCACACCTGGACGCACCGGATCCTGACCGACCTCGACGCCGCCGAGGTCCGTGAGGAACTGGAGCGCACCCAGGACGCCGTCGAGCGGATCACGGGCCGGAAGCCCACCCTGATGCGCCCGCCGCAGGGCCGTACCGACGACACCGTGTCCGAGGTCAGCAAGGAACTCGGACTCGCCCAGATCCTGTGGAGCATCACGGCCAAGGACTACTCGACCGACGACTCGGCCCTCATCGAGCAGCGCGTCCTCGACCAGGCGCACGGCGACGGGATCATCCTGCTCCATGACATCTACGACGGCACGGTCCCGGCCGTCCCTCCGATCATCGATGAACTCAAGCGGCGGGGCTTCACCTTCGTGACCGTGCCGGAGCTCCTCGCTCCCGGGAAGGCGGAGCCCGGCACCGTCTACCGCCCCGAGAAGGACTGACTGTCCCGCCGACCACGCCGACCACGCCGACCACGCCGACCGCGCCGACCGCGCCGGGTCTGCCGGGCCTGTCGAAATAGGGTGAGGTGCCTCACATCACCCACTCGGGAACTCTCGGAACATTCGGGAAAGGTTTACCGTTCATATGTATGTGACGGCGAAGGGGCCCGGTCCCCGAGGTTCCCCCCCGAGAGGTGACCGCCCTTCGCCCGTCACGGCGATCGGCCCCGGTTGGAATCCCCCGTCCAACCGGGGCTTTGTCGTTCCGTCCCGCTTCCCCCTCCCGCCGTCCGCGGTACTTCCTCCGCTCGCGGCACCCTCATGGCGCACGAGCCCACGGCGCGCGAGAGGCGCGCACACCGGCGCGTTCGACTCGTTCGAGTGAGGGGCGGAATGGTGGCCGCACTCCCGGGAAACGATCACCCCGAGCCGGTGGGACGACCATCCGCCGGCTCTCCGACCAGGGACGATCGAAGGGGGACCCCATGCTTCGCGCTGCCTCGCGCACCCGCCACGCCCTCGCCGCGGCGGCCGCCTCGCTCCTGCTCGCCGGCTGCGCCACCGTCGAAGCCGGAGCACCCGCGGCGCCCGGCGTCCCGACCACCGGGGCGGCCCGGGACGCACTCCTCAAGGCCGCCGAGCACCGCCTCGTCGCCGACTGCCTGAGCGCCCGGGGCGCCGCCCCCACGGCCAGGCCCCGCGCCCCCGACGAGGACCGCGCCTTCCGTGCGGCGCTCTTCGGCGCAGGACCCCGCGAACTCTCCGTCACCCTCGCGACGGGCGCCACGGTCACCGCCCACACGGACGGCTGCCTCGCCGCCGCCCGCCACCGGCTCTACGGCGATCAGCGGCGCTGGTTCCGCGCCCAGGTCACCGTCGACAACCTCCGTGCCGAGGCCCAGCACCGGATGCGCGCCGCCCCCGCCCACCGCACGGCCCTCGCCCGCTGGACCGCGTGCGTGGCCCCGCCGGGCCGCCCCCGCCCCGACCGCCCCGATCCGGCGGCCGCCGCCCGTTGCGCCCGCGAGACCGGACTCGACACCGTACGCGCGCGACTGGAGTCCGCCGAGCTGGCCGCCGTGCGCGCCCTGCACCACGACGAACTCACCGCATACCGGCAGCTGCGCGACCGCGCGCTGCTGCGGGCGGCCGAACTGCCCGCGCCCACCCGACCGCCCCACCCGCAGAAAGGCCACACCCTCCCGTGAAGCACATCCTCGCCACCGCCGCCGCGACCCTGCTCGCCGTCACCACCGGCCTCGCCCTCGCCCCCTCCGCCGGGGCCGCCGAATGCCCCAGCGGCAACTTCTGCGTCTGGCAGGAGGCCGGCTTCGGCGGCCAGCGCGCCAACTGGAGCGGGGACGACGGCTGGTGGGAGAGCTGGATCTCCGACACCGACTCCTCCTGGGCCAACCACGGCATCTCCGGCCCCGGCATCAAGGACCACGTCCGCGTCTACGAGAACGCCTGGCAGGGCGGCGGCATGACCCTCTGTCTCGCCCCCGGCCAGGAGGTCGGGTACAACGGCGCCGCCAACGACCGCGGCGACTCCCACATCTGGGCGACCGGCTGCTGACCCGGTCCCGCCCCGCCTCCCCGCCCGCCGGTGCCGGACCCGGCCGGTCTCATTTGCGGGCGGGAGAGGCGGCCGGGTGGCGCAGGGCGGAGGCGAGCATCAGGCCCGCGCCGCGGACGACGCTGGTCGACGGGTCGTTGGCCAGGCGGAGACGGGCCCTCAGGAGGTGGGCCAGCCGACCGGTCACGTCGAGCCGGAGGGCGCCGCCGCCCGTCACCAGGACGCCCCGGCGCAGCGCTCCGCGCACGGCACCCGTGCGGTCGCGCCGCCACAGGTCGCTCACCAGATCGGCGGCCGTCCCGGCGACCGGGTCCGGGGCGCTCGCCGAGTCCTGGGCGTCCCCCGGCTCCGGGAGGTCGTCGAGACCGACCTCGGCGAGCCGGGCGTCCACGACGAGGCCGTCCACGACGAGCGTGACCTCGGTCAGCTGCGCGCCGAGGTCCACCACGAGCAGGGGGCCCTCGCCGGACGGGGCGGCATAGGCCGCCGCGGCACGGGCACTGTCCACGGGGAAGACCCGTACCGCGCCCAGACCGTCCACCACCCGCTTCACCGCCTCCCGCTCCTCCCGACCGGCGAGCACCGGGTGGGTCAGCATCACGACGGTGTCGTGCCCCTCGCCGCCCGGGGCCGCGGCCGTCAGCCGCCGCAGCAGCCGGAGCTGGGAATCGGCGTCGGTCACCCGGCCGCGCAGCACCGGACCGCTCGGCACGTCCGCGAAGACACCCGCTCCCGGCGCCCAGGCGCGGGTCCGGGAGCTGCCGATGTCGAGGGCGATCCCGCGCACCGGCCGCCCGGTGCCCCGACCACCGCGTGCTGACCCGAACGATCCCATCGTCTCCGTCGCTTCCGTTCGTTCCTCCCGGACCCGCAAAATGCGAGGCCGATACGGCACCTCACTATGCAGTATCCGTGGCAAAGGCGCCACGCTGCTTGGACATCGAAGGGATTCCGAGGGGAACGGCTCAACTGTCGGCGCCCAGTCACAGATCGGGGCCGAACACCTCGTAGTGGATGTCGGCCGCGGCGACGCCCCGCCCGAGAAGGTCGCCGCGCACGGCGCGCAGGAAGGGCAGCGGCCCGCAGAGGTACGGGGTCGTGCCCGCCGGCAGGTCGAGCACGCTGACGTTCGCGCGGCCCGGCCGGGCACCGGAGTCGCCCGGCTCTTCGTACCAGAGGTGCAGGGTTCCCTGCGGCAGGGCGTCCACGAGGTGTCGCAGCTCGGCGGCGTGCGCGGGGGACGCGGGGGCGCGGTCGGCGTGCGCGACCACGCCGGGGCGGGTCGAGCCGGTGGCCGCGAGGTGGTCGAGCATCGCCGGCATCGGGGTGCTGCCGATCCCGGCGGAGGCGAGCAGCAGGGGGCCGTCGCCCTCGGGCAGGACCAGGTCGCCGAACGGGGCCGACACCTCCACCGCGTCCCCCTCGCGGGCGTGGGCGTGCAGCCAGGACGAGACCTCGCCCGCCGGGTCGCCGTCGACCCGCTTCACCGTGATCCGCCACTGCGGGCGCCCGGGGGCGCAGGAGAGGCTGTACTGGCTGATCTGCCGGGCGCCGTCGGGCAGGGCGACCCGGACGCTCGCGTACTGTCCCGGCCGGAACGCGACCGCGGGGCCCCCGTCCGCCGGGCGCAGGACGAACGAGACCGTGTCGGCCGTCTCCTCCCGCCGCTCGGCGATCTCCATCGACCGCCAGACCTGGCCCTCGGCGACGCCGGCCTCCTGGTGGAGGCGCGCCTCCACGGCGATGAGCGCGTTGGCCATCAGCCAGTACACCTCGTCCCAGGCGCGCGCCACCTCGGGCGTCACCGCCTCGCCGAGGACCTCCACGATCGCGGCGAAGAGGTGCTCGTGCACGACCTTGTACTGCTCGGAGGTCACGCCGAGCGAGGCGTGCTTGTGCGCGATCCGCGCCAGCATCGCGTCCGGACGCCGGTCCGGGTGCTCCAGGAGGGCCGTGGCGAAGGCGGCTGTGGAGCCCGCGAGCGCCTGCCGCTGCTCACCGTTGGCCTGGTTGCCCCGGTTGAACAGGTCGCGCAGGAGTTCGAGGTGGGCGGCGAAGAGACGCCCATAGAAACGCTCCGTGATCCGGTCCAGGGCACCGCCGACGGCGGGCAGGGTGGCGCGGACGACCGGGACGGCCTGCTCGGACAGCATGGAGGACTCCTCATCTGGTAGATGATCTACCCCTGTCCTTCAGCTCCGCGAGCCGGGCCGGCTCGTCCGTGGCGCTCGCCCCGCCGCCCTGAGTCCCGCCGCTCTGAGTCCTGGCGCCCTGAGTCCCGGCGGCCCGAGCCTCGGCGCCCTGAGCCCCGGCGGCCTTGCGGATGTAGTCCTGGAACGCGGCCTCGCTGTCCTTCGCCTGCTTGATGGCACGCTGACTCGTGCCCTTGCCGCGGACGATGACGTAGGCCGGCACTCCGAGGCAGGGGGCAGGATGCAGAAGATCAGACAGCCGGCCTTGGCGCGAATCTCACCCGGTCGCCGCCCGCTCGTACGTCGTGGCGGTCCGCCCGCCCCGGCGGTCCGGACGGAGGCGCGGTCCACGCGCGTCTCATGCGCCGCGCAGGGCGGCCAGCGCGCGGTCCGCGTGCGCGTTCATCCGCAGCTCGCTGCGCACGACCTCCCGGACCCGCCGGTCCTGGCCGATCACGAACGTGACCCGCTTCGTCGGCGCGAGCGAGAACCCGCGCTTGACGCCGAACCGCTCCCGCACGGCACCGTCCGCGTCGGACAGCAGGGGATAGCCGAGGGAGTGCCGCTCGGCGAACTCCTGCTGCCGCTCCACCCCGTCGGAGCTGATCCCCACGGGCAGCGCGCCGACGGCGCGGAACTCGGCCGCGAGGTCGCGGAAGTGGCAGGCCTCGGCGGTGCAGCCCGGGGTGAGTGCCGCCGGATAGAAGAAGAGGACGACCGGCCCCTCGGCCAGGAGTCCGGTCAGGGAGCGCGAGGCACCCGTCTCGTCCGGAAGGCTGAAGTCCTCGACGAGGTCACCGACGTTCATGGAGGTCCGTCCCCGATCCGTCCCGATGCGCCGCCGGAGCCTCCGGCGGCCGGCCGGTGACGTTACCGCAGAGTAGGGCGCCGGTCACCCCTCGGGGCCCGTCATGCTCCCCGCGCCGCCCCGGCCGAGGCACTCCCCGTTCCCTCCGGGGCTTCCGCGGCGGCGCGGCGGTCGAACACGGCGAGGACGCGGGCGCCCCAGCGCAGGTTCTCCTCCTCCAGGAACCGGCCGCGCATCAGCGTGAGATACGGCCCGACGCGCTCCGCCTCCGCCAGGTAGGCATCCTCGTCCCGACCGGCGAGCATCCGCTCCCGCAACCGTTCGTAACGGGCGAGCTTCGTCCGGGCCGTCTCCATCCGCCGGGCCACGAACGCGCGGACGGCCGCGGTGTCCCCGCCGTCACAGGCCTGCACCTGGACCAGCAGCTCGTCCCGGATGGCGCTCGGCCGCGGGGGCGTCGACGTGTACGCGGCCAGATCCCGCCTGCCCGCCTCGGTGAGGCTGAACATCCGCTTGTTGGGGCGCCGTTCCTGCTCCACCACCCGGGCCGTGATCAGACCGGCCTCCGCCAGCCGGTCGAGCTCGCGGTAGAGCTGCTGGGGAGTGGCGGCCCAGAAGTTGGCGACGGACACGTCGAAGATCTTGGCCAGGTCGTATCCGGAGGCCTCGCCCTCCAGGAGAGTGGCGAGGACGGCGTGCTTGAGGGACATTCGGCCACGCTAGCAGCCCGTTGATTAGTTTCTTCCGCACCTATTCAACGGAAGAAGGATCATCGGACCGGCCGGGGGTCACCCGCCCGTGGCGCCCCCGGCGTCCCTCACTGGCACGTACGTCCGGCACCCGCCTAGGCTGGAGGGGAGGGGAGGGGAAGCCGCGGGGGAGCAGATCCGAGGGCAGCGCGATGGGCAGCGACACGTTCGTCTACACCACCTACATCCGGACCACCCCCGACGCGCTCTGGAAGGCGCTCACCGATCCCGAGCTCACCCGCCGCTACTGGGGCGTGGCCTTCGAGACGGACTGGACGCCCGGCGCACCCGTGGTCTGGGAGGAGGGCGGCCGCAGGACCGCCGACCCCGAGCAGGTGGTCCTCGCATCCGAGCCCTGCCGCCTCCTCTCGTACACCTGGCACACCTTCACCCTGGAGTGGGCGGAGGCCGTCGGCCTCGGTCACGACGCGTACGAACGCCTCGCCGCGGAGCCCCGTTCCCGGGTGGCCTTCGCGATCGAGCCGTCGGGCGACACGGTCAGGCTGACGGTCAGCCACGGCGGCCTGGCCCCCGACGGTTCCATCAAGGAGCAGATCGCCGAGGGCTGGCCCGCGCTGATCTCCAGTCTCAAGTCCCTCCTGGAGACCGGGGAGGAGCTTCCGGAACCGCCCCGCTGACCCGTCCGGCGCGGAACCGGACACATCAGCCCTCCCGAACGGACGGACGGACGGAGACGAAAGGGCGGTCGGGCGGGCGGACGCCGACGAACCCTCTACCTGTACTCGACCGTCAGAGTCACCGGCGTGTCCCGGTTCACGAAGAGGTACGCCGTACCGGCCGGCGCCGACGCGAAGCCCAGACGGAACTGGGTGGTCCCGCCCCGGTTCAGGGCCGCGACCGCCTCCGCCGACAGGTCCGCCGACACCGCGCTCCCGGACGGGAACGCGTCGATCCGCGCGCCGCCCGCCACCGAGGCCGGCGCCGACCAGTCCGCCGGCTCGACCGCGCACCCGCCGAAGCAGCCCGTCCGCACGTCCACCAGGAGCCGGTTCCCGGCGGGCGAGGCCCAGGGGTCGCCCGAGCCGCTCGACCGCGCGACGGTCAGCCAGGCCCGGGCGATCTCCTTGCCGGCCGGGATCCGCGAGGTGTCGAACGAGACCACCGTACGGTTCACCTTCCCGTCCGTCCCCCGGCCCAGCGCCAGCCCGGACACGTCCTCCAGGGTGCCGACCGCCGCCCCCGAACCGTCCGCCCCCGCCTTCACGTAGCCGTCCTCGGCGTCCGTGCTGGCCAGAACCGTCCGGTCGGACGAGGGCGGCGGAGTCCCGGTGCCGCGCAGCGCCCGCACCATCCCCATGATCGCCTCGATCTGCTTCCCGCCGTGCCGGGCGTAGGCCGTGTCACCGAGGTAACCCCACCAGTTCCAGCAGCCGTTCGGGTTCTCCAGCGTCCCCGTGGCCGCCGCCTGCGGGTACAGCACGATCATGTCGTTGGTGTCGGCGTACTCGTTGAGGTACGCGCCCTCCACGAACCGGGTCCCGAAGCCCTGGTACGCGTACCCCTGCTTGCACCCGTGCAGCGCCACGAGCAGCCGGCAGCGCGCCCCGTCCGAGCAGGACCGCGGCACGTACGCGAAGCCCTCCGCGCCCATCGAGATCGCCGAGGCCGAACCGCCGGGCGCGTACGCGTTCTGGTCGAAGCGGATCAGCGAGCCGCCCGTCCCCGACCCGGGCGCCGCGACCGACCCGAAGAGGTGCCCGAGCAGCGCCCCCTCCGCGTCGACGCCGCACTTGTTCAGGAACGGGGTCTGCGTCACCCCGCAGGAGTTGGGCCCCAGCGGGGTGATCCAGGCGTGGCCCGCCGCCGTGGACCGGTCGTGACGGACCCGGGCGCCGAACCGCCCGTAGTAGTCGGAGAGCGCGTCCACCACCGGCCGCTTCACCGTGGTGTCCGCCGACCCGCTGAAGGCGTACACCGGGTCACCCGCCAGGTTCTCCACCGGATCGATCTGCCCCTGCGCGGACCGGTCGCGGGTGGCCTGCTCCAGGGCGGTGAGCTGGAGGTTCTGGACGGTGTCCATACAGGCGTTGAGCGCCGTGGCGAGCTGGCCCCGCGCGCAGTCGTACGGCCCCGAGGCGAAGACCGCCGAGCCCTCGAACGTCCCCGAGTACGCCACGTGCAGCTGCGTGGCCATGTACCCGCCGGACGAGACGCCCGCGCTGAACACGGAACCGATGTCGTACCCCTGGAGCGTGCCGGGCACGGGCGGGGGAGCGGCGGCCCCGGCGGGGCTCGCGGTCGGGAAGAGGGTCGCGGCGGCGCACAGCAGCAGTGCCGCGAGACGGCGTGGCCCGCGCAAGCGGGCGGGACGGGGTGAACGCATGGAGGCTCCCGGGCGGCTCGTTCCTGACGGGGGATCGGCCGGGACGCTACGGCCTCCCCGGAGCCGTCCTCCATGGGTGAGGACGCCACAATCCGGCCCGCCCGATGTGGCGGCCCGTCACCTACCCGGTGCCGAGGGAACGTCAGTCGTTCACGGCGGTCAGGAGGACCACCGCGTCCTCCAGGGCGGTCAGGCCGTGCCGCTCCTTGGGGATCATGCGGAGCGTGCCCGCCCGCAGCTCCTCCGCCCGGTCGGCCGCCGTGAGGTCCACCCGGCCCCGCAGCACCTGGAGGCTCGCGGCGGGTGGCGCGTTGTGCTCGTCCAGGGACGTGCCCGCCGTCAGGGCGATGACGGTCTGCCGGAGCACCCCGTCGTGCATCACCAGATGGGCGCTCCGCCCGTGCGGCGCGGTGCGGGCCGCGGCCAGGTGCTCGTCGGCGAGGGCGGTGAGGTCCAGGATCATGTCTCTCCCTGCGGGGTGCGCGGGTGGATACCCCCCAGCCTCCCGCCTGGCGACGGAGACGCAAGTCGGGACCGCCGACCGCGCCCGCACCACCACCGGGACGGGTCCACCGGCTCCGCCCCGCTCAGGGCCTTCGCGACGGCGGTCGCCGCGCCGGGAGTCGATCGCCCGCGTCGGGAGTCTCCTCCGGGACGACGAGGGAGCCCCTCAGATGGTCGTACGCCACGTGCGCGTGCAGCCGGACACCGGTGACGAGGGCGGAGTCGTCGGCGTAGAAGCCGGGGTTGTGGTTGGTCACCAGACCGCGCCCGCCCTCCACGGGGACCGGCCGGCCCGACGCGTCCAGGGCCGCGTCCTGGACGCCGAGCGTCACGTACAGGCCGCCGAACCGCCGTACGAACTCGGAGACGTCGTCGTACCCGAGCGTCCCGCCCGTCTCCACCACGCGCCCCTCGCCCGCCACTCGGCGGAAGGTCGGAAGCCCGGCCGCCACCCACGGCCCGCTGTTGTGCACGGGCGGCACGGGCTGGAGGTACTCCGCCGTGGCCGCCGCCCCGTACGCCGCCGCCGAGTGCTCCACGAGCGCCGTGAGCCGCCGCCGCACCTCCGCCATGTCCGACTCGACGGCGGTGCGGACCGTGCCCCACAGCGTCACCGTCTCCCCGACGATGTTGAAGCGGCCGACGTCCTCCACGTGCCCGATGGACACCGTGACCGGGTCGAAGGCCGAGACCTGCCGGTACAGCTGCCCGATGCCCGTCAGGATCGCGCCGGCCGCCGGCATCGGGTCCACGCCCTGCCAGGGCGTGGAGCCGTGCGTCTGCCGGCCGGTGACGACGATCCGGACGAGCACGGACGCGCCGTACTGGTTGCCGGTCCGGTACCCCACGTACCCCTTCGGGTACGGCGTCACGTGCATGCCGAAGACCATGGTCGGCACCGGATCGGCGAAGGCGCCCGCCTCGACCATCGCCCGCGCACCGCCCTCCTCGGTCACCGGCGGGCCCTCCTCGGCGGGCTGGAAGACGAACAGGACGGTCCCCGGCAGCCGGTCGCGGACCCCGGAGAGGACCGTTGCCGCGCCGAGCAGCATCGCCGTGTGGCAGTCGTGGCCGCAGGCGTGCGACACCGGGAACGGGCCGCCCGGGTAGTCGGCGTCCACCACCTCGGAGGCGAAGTCCGCCCCGCACAGGTCCCGCACCGGCAGCGCGTCCGTGTCCGCCCGCAGCGCCACGACCCGTTCGCCCGCCGCCCCGCCGCGCAGGACCCCCACGACCCCGTGGCCCGCGATGCCCGTACGGACCTCGTCGAGGCCGAGGGCGCGCAGGTGGTCCGCCACCAGGCGGGCCGTGTTCACCTCCCGGTTGGACAGCTCCGGGTGCCGGTGCAGATGGTGCCGCCAGGCCACCACCCGTTCCGCCGTCCCGGCCGCCCGCGCGTCCAGCTCGCCGTGCATCGCCTCGCCGTCCAACGGGACTCCTCCCTCTCGCTCAGGCGAACGCCGTGACCCGGAGGGGCGTGCCACGGGGCACGCCCCTCCGGGAAGAACACGCCCCGGGGAACGCGCCCCCTCAGCCTGCCACCGGGAGGCCGGGGAGGCACGGCAGGACCCCGGCCCGCCGGGCGCGTGCGGGGGTCAGGCGGCCGGTCCGACCGGGGCGCTGCTGCGCCCCCGCTCCCGGCCGCTCAGCTCGGCGTCGAGCGTCGCCTGCGCCACCCGCATGCCCTCCGCGTACACCGGCTCCTGAAGCCGCTTCCAGATCTCCTCCTCGGAGACGTCCTCGACGTGGCTCGTCACCCACCAGATGGTGCCGAAGGGGTCCCGGACGCGCCCGCCCCGCTGCCCGAAGGCGCTGTCGGACAGGGGCGTGACGACGCGGCCGCCCGCCGCGACGGCCCGGGCGAACACGGCGTCCGCGTCGGCGACGAACACGCGCAGCAGGGCGGGCAGGACGGGCCAGTCCGGGCGCCGGTCGAAGGCCAGGACGACGGTGTCCCCGATCCGGATCTCGCCGTGGCCGATCGAGCCGTCCTCGGTGGGCACGCGCGCCAGCTCCTCGCCTCCGAACACCTCGGCGACGAAGTCGAGGAAGGCTCCGGTGTCGTCGGTGACGACCCAGGGCGCCACGCTGGTGTAGCCCTTCGGCGCCGCGCCGGTCTGCTCGTCCATCTCAGGGTCCTTCCGTCGGTACGCCCCGGGGTGGGGCGCTCCGGCGACAGTAGGCGCGAATTAGGACAGATTCTGTCCGCCTTGAAGGTGCGGGGGAGTCTCGCCGTACTGGGTAGCCCCGCCGTACGGGAGAGCTCCGCCGTACGAGGCGCCCCGCCGTAGGGGAGAGCCCGCCGTACGAGGCGCCCCGCCGCCGTCTCCTCAGACCGCCGCGTCCGGCCCGCTCCGCTCGATGATCGATGCCGTGTCCAGGCCCGCCGGGAGCGTGCCGAAGGCCAGGCCCCGGTCGCCGTCGAGCCGCGAGGCGCAGAACGCGTCCGCCACCGCCGGGTTCCCGTGCCGGACCAGCAGGGAGCCCTGGAACACGAGCGCGAGCCGCTCCACGAGCCGCCGCGCCCCGTACGCCATCGCGTCGGGATCCCCGAGCCCCGCCAGTTCCTTGCGGAGCCCGGCGACCGCCGCGTCCAGGCGCCGGTCGGCACCCGCGCCCCGGTCGACCTCCACGAAGAACGCCTCCACCGCCTGCGGCTGACGGGCCATCGCCCGCAGCACGTCGAGCGCGGCCACGTTCCCCGACCCCTCCCAGATCGAGGGCAGCGGCGACTCCCGGTAGAGCCTCGGCAGACCCGAGTCCTCCACGTAGCCGTTGCCGCCCAGGCACTCCAGGGCCTCCGCCGCGTGCGCGGGCGCCCGCTTGCACACCCAGTACTTGGTGACCGCGAGCCCGAGCCGCCGCAGCTGCTCCTCCTCCGCGTCGCCGCGCGCCGCCCGGTCCACCGCCCCGGCGAGCCGCAGCGCCGCCAGCGTGGCCGCCTCCGCCTCCACCGCCAGGTCGGCCAGGACGTTCCGCATCAGCGGCTGGTCGACGAGCCGCGCCCCGAACGCCCGGCGGTGCGTGGCGTGGTGGACCGCCTGCACGAGCCCGAGGCGCATCCCGGACGCCGAGCTGACCGCGCAGTCGAGCCGCGTCATGTTGACCATCCGGATGATGGTCGCCACCCCGCGCCCCTCCTCGCCGACCAGTCGGCCGAGGGCGCCCTCGTACTCGATCTCGGAGGAGGCGTTGGACCGGTTGCCCAGCTTGTCCTTGAGGCGCTGGAGGCGGATCGCGTTGCGGGTGCCGTCCGGCAGGACGCGCGGCACCAGGAAGCAGGAGAGCCCGCCGGGCGCCTGCGCGAGGGTGAGGAAGACGTCGGACATGGGGGCCGAGGTGAACCACTTGTGGCCGGTCAGCGCGTACAGACCTGGCTCGCCCGCCGGAACCGCCCGGGTCGTGTTCGCCCGGACGTCCGAACCGCCCTGCTTCTCGGTCATCGACATCCCGGCGATGATCCCGCGCTTCTCCGTCGGCACCCGCAGCCCGAACTCGTACGACGGGGAGGTGAGCAGCGGCTCGTACACCTCGGCGAGTTCCGGCTGGACGCGCAGCGCGGGCACGGCGGCGTACGTCATCGAGACCGGGCACAGATGACCGGCGTCGGCCTGCCCCCACACGAACACCTTGGCCGCGCGCGCCACGTGGGCGCCGAGCCGCCCGTCGGCCCAGGGCGCGCCGTGCAGTCCGTGCCGCACGGCCACGTCCATCAGGGAGTGCCAGTACGGGTGGAACTCGACCTCGTCGACGCGGTGGCCGTACCGGTCGTGGGTGTGCAGGACGGGGGAGTGGCGCTCGGCGAGCCGCCCCCACTCCTGGGCCTCGGCGCCACCCGCCCGCGTCCCCAGCTCGCGGACCTCCGCCTCGGCCCAGCCGGCGCCCTCCCGGCGCAGCGCCTCCAGGAGGGCGGGGTCGGCGGAGACGTCGTGGCCGGTCGGCGGGGGGACCTGGTTGGTGACCTCATGCGTGGTCGGCATCGGGGACTCCCAGTGCTCGCAGGGTGAAGGTGACGAGTGCGGGTACGGTGCCGGGCCCGACGGACCTCTCCGCCAGCGGGCCGACGAGCGCCTCGGCGCCCGCCCCGACCAGCGCCGAGGCCGTCAGGACGGGGTCCTGGGGAGGCAGTTCGCCCGAGCGGACGCCCTCCTCGACGCGGGCGGCGAAGACGTCCCGGAACGCGCGCCGGAAGACGAGCCGTTCCGCGTCCACAGCCGGGTCGACGGGCTCGGCGAGCAGCGCGTAGGCGAGGCGCGGCGACTTCAGGGCGCGCAGGGCGAAGGTCTCGACGACGGCGACCACCCGCTCGGCGGCCGTACGGTGCCCGGGGTGCCCGGCCGCCTCGGAGACGGCCGCGACCTCCCGGCCCACCACGGTCCGGAAGAGCTCGACGGCGAGTTCGGACTTGCCGTCGAAGTGGCGGTACACGCTGCCCGTGGCGATCCCGGCCCGGGCGGCGACGGCCGCCACGGTGCACCCCGCGTACCCCTGCTCGGCGAGCAGCCCGAGGGCCGCCTCGACGACGGAGGCACGCTGCGCGTCGAGCCGGGCCTGGACGGCGGGGGTGCGTCGGTAGGGCATGGAAGGAGTGAAGCAGTGATTCACTGCTTCATCAAGGGCCCGAACGGGAGGGGGACGAATCGCCCCGCAGTCCTGGCCGGGGCGGCGGGGTAAGGGCGTCGGAGGCGGCGTCAGCCCGTGAAGACCTCGGTCAGGGACCAGACGGCGAGGCCCGCCATGCACACGCCGCCGATGCGCTGGACGGTCTTGAGGGGGACGCGCTTCGCGATGAAGCGGCCCGCGACCAGGGCGAGGGCGGAGACGCTCGTCAGGGCGGCGAACGAACCGATCGCCGTGGACCAGGTGCCGTTGGTGGCGGCCAGGTTGGCGGTGGTGATCTGGGTCAGGTCGCCCCACTCGCTGATGAAGACGGCCGTGAAGGCGGTCGAGAAGACGGGCCAGAAGCCGGTGACCGTCCGGCCGCCCGTGTCGTCGTCCTCCTCGTCGCCCCCGCCGCGCAGCAGCACGAAGGCGCCGAAGCCGAACAGGAGCGCCGAGACGAGTTTGACGGTCCAGCCCGGGAGCAGCCCGAGCAGGCTGCCGGCGCCCACCGCGATGGCGACGTGCGCCAGGAAGGCGGTGGAGGTGCCGATCCACACGTACAGGGGACGCATGCGCGTGCCCATGGCGAGGGACGCGAACATCGTCTTGTCGGGAAGCTCGGCGAGGAAGATCAGCCCGAAGGCGGTGAGGATCGCCAAGGGGTCGAGGTGCATACCGGTGCTCTCTGCTCGGTCCGGGCCTCCGGGCCCCGCACGGCACCTCGGTGGGCGACGGGAGGACCACTCGGCCCGGCATGACGGACCGCGCCCACGGATGCGCGGACGCGGTTGATGCCTGGCCGAAGGTCTCGCCCGTCCGCGTCGTGCGCGGACCCGGTCACCGGGAACCCGGGGGTTCCAGTGTGTCGACGACCGGTTCGCAGGGCTACTCCCCTTCGCTGCCGTCCAGTGTAACGGACCGGGGCGCGAGAGCGGGTAGACACTGTCTACTCGGACTTGGTAGACAGTGTCTGTGCGAAGAGACCGCGAGAGCCGCGAGGGACACGAACAAGAGCGACACGAACAGGGGGACGACGGGCTGCGCGGGCGGCTCGTCCGGGCCGGCGTCGAGCTCGTGGACGCCGAGGGAGCCCAGGCCCTCTCGCTGCGCGAGATCGCCCGCCGCGCCGGTGTCTCCCACGGCGCGCCCCGCCGCCACTTCCCCACCCACCTCGACCTCCTGTCGGCCATCGCCCGGCAGGGCTTCGCCGAACTGGCCGACCGCGTCGCCGCCGAGGACCGCGAGGACGCCGCGCCGCGCGAGCGGATCGAACTCCTCGCCCGCGTCTACCTCGACCACGCCGGGGCGCGGCGCGGCATGTACGAGCTGATGTTCCGGCACGACCTGCTGGAGAGCGGCAGGCTCGGGCTCCGCGAGACGAGCCTGCCGCTCTTCGCCCGGCTCGCCGAACTGGTCGCCCGCGTCCGCCCCGACGCCGACCCCGTCGTCACCGCCGGCGCCCTCTGGGCCAACCTGCACGGCATCGCCCAGCTCTGGTACCGGGGCAGCCTCCCGCTCGCGACCGGCGGCACCGATCCCGCCCCGCTGCTCGCGGCCGCCCTCGACGCCCATCTCGGGCCCGCGGAGCCGACCCCGTGAAGCGACGCCGCACCCCCGTCCTCGCCTGCAGCGTCGTCGGAGCCGCCGTCGTCGCCCTCGACGGCACGGTCCTGACCGTCGCCCAACCCGCCCTCCAGCGCGATCTGCACGCCGACGTCGGCCAGGTCCAGTGGACCAGCACCGGCTACCTCGTGGCCGTCGCGAGCCTCCTGGTCTTCGCCGGACGCCTCGGCGACCGCCACGGCCACCGCAGGGTCTTCGCCGCCGGCGCCCTCGGCTTCGCCGCCGCCTCCGCGGGCATCGCCCTGGCCCCCGGCATCGGGGCCGTGATCGTGCTGCGCGTGCTCCAAGGGGTGTGCGGGGCGCTCCTCCAGCCCGCCACCCTCGGCATGCTGCGCACGGCCTTCCCGCCCGACCGGCTCGCGACCCCGATCGCCGTCCGCACCGCCGTCATCGGCCTCGCGGCCGCCGCCGGACCGCTCGTGGGCGGCGCGCTGGTCTCCGCGTACGGCTGGCGCTCCGTCTTCCTCCTGAGCGTGCCGCCGACCCTCGCCCTCGGGCTCCTGGCCCTCACCACCAGGGAGCCGCACCCGGGAAAAACCGAAGCCCCTGTTAGGACCGCACCCGGCGGGACCACCCCTGTCGGGACCGCGCTCACCAGGACCGCGCCTGCCAAGGCCGCACCCGGTGGGACCGCCTCCGACAGGACCGCACCCGGCGGGACCGCGCCCGGTGGGACCGCCTCCGACAGGACCGCACCCGGCGGGACCGCGCCCGTCCCCGACCGCACCGCACCCCCACCCCGAACCACCCCCGCAAGCCCACCCGCGCCCCCCGGGCTCGCCGCGCTCGACCCCCTCGGGGCCCTGCTGCTCGCCGTGGCCCTGGGGCTGCTGGTCCACGGGCTCGTCGAGGCCGCGCGGCCCGGCGGGGCCGGACCCGGGGCGCTCGCCGTCGCCGGGGCCGTCGTCGCCGGAACCGTCCTCGCCCGGCACGAACGCCGCGCCGCACACCCCCTGCTGTCCCCGGAGCTGCTCCGGAGCGTGCCCGTCGTCGCCGGGACCGCCGCGCTCCTCGCCGCCTCGGCGGCCCTCTTCGGCACGCTGTTCGTGGCGACGTACTTCCTCCAGGACGTGCAGCGGCTCGACCCCCTCACCTGCGCGCTGCGCGTCCTGCCGCTCGCCCTCCTCATGGTGCTCGGCGCACCGCTCTGCCCGCCCCTCCAGCGCCGTTACGGCCCCCGCCGCACGGCGACGGCCGGCGCCGCCCTCCTCACCCTCGGCGTCCTGCTGCTCTCCCGCCTGGACGCCACGGCCGGCGCCCTCCCCGTCGGCGGCTGCTCCGCCCTCCTCGGCGCCGGCTTCGTCACGCTCATGGTCACCGCCACCTCCGTCGTCGTGCACCGCGCCCCCGGGGCCCACGCCGGAGTCGCCGGAGGCCTCCAGCAGACCGCGATGAACGTCGGCCCGGCGTTCGGCGTCGCCACCGCGACCCTCCTGCTCACCCTCGTACCGGACGGAGGGTTCGTACCGGCGCAGGGCGCCGCGCTCCCGGCCCTGGCGGCGATCACCGCCCTCGCGCTGCCCGCAGCCCTCGCCCTGCCCGGCGGCGCCCGGGGGACACGCCCGGAGCAGGCCCCGCCCCGCCCCGGCCGACGGCCCTGCGTACGATCATGAAATGCCCGCAGCCGGTCCCCGCAGCCCAGGCACGGCGACGCGCACCCAGTTCAACGTCGGTCGCGCCCTGCCCTTCCTGGTCCTGTTCCTGACGGCCCTCGCCGATGTGCTCACCCCCGGCCAGGAGCGCTTCGACCGCCTCCTCGTCGCCGCGCCCGCGCTCGCCGCCGTCACCTGGAGCGTGCGCGGGACCCTCGGCATCGGACTGCTCACCATGGCGGTCCGCGTGCTGCTCGGCTTCAACCGGGGCGGGGACCCCCTGCCCGAACTCCTCGCCAGCGAGACGGTCCTCGCCGTCGTGACCGCCGCCGCGGCCTGGATCAGCCGGGTCCGCACCCGCTACGAGCGGGACCTGCGCGAACTCACCGCCGTCGCCGAGGTCGTCCAGCGGGTCGTGCTGCGCCCGCTGCCCCGCCGCCTCGGCCGGTTCGAACTGCACCTGCTGTACGTCGCGGCCGCCGCCAAGGCCCGGATCGGCGGCGACTTCTACGAGGCCGTCAAGGTCCCCGGAGCCGTGCGCGTCATGCTCGGCGACGTCCAGGGCAAGGGGCTCGGCGCCGTCGAGACCGCCTCCGTGCTGCTCGGCGCGTTCCGCGCCGCCGTCCACGAGGCCGGGGACCTGGCCGTCCTCGCCGACCGCCTCGACGAGGGCCTGGCCCGGTACGGCGCCTGGGACCCGGACTCCGATGCCGCCGAACGCTTCGCCACCGTCGTCCTCGTGGAACTCCCCGACGACCGGGACGTCGTACGGCTCCTCAGCTGCGGCCACCCGGCCCCGCTCCTCCAGCACGGGGGAGGGGTCGAACCGGTGCGCTTCACCGACCCCTCGCTCCCCGTCAACCTCGCGGGCCTCGCCGACGGCCGCCACCGGATCGAGGAGGCGCCCTTCGGCCCGGGGGACCGGCTGCTCCTCTACACCGACGGCGTCAGCGAGACCCGCGACCGGGCGGGCGCCTTCTACCCCCTGGAGGCGCGCCTGCGGAGCTGGGACCGGGAGCCCTCCGCGGGCCTCCTCGAACTCCTCCACCGCGACCTCACCGCCTACGGCGGCAAAGGCCCCGACGACGACGTGGCCGCCCTCCTGGTGGTCCGCCCGCCCGACGCCCCCTGACCGCGGGGGTCATGCCACAGGGGCGAGTCCCAGATGCTCCCGGAGCGTCGTCCCCGTGTACGCCGTCCGGTACACGCCCCGCTCCTGGAGCTCCGGCACGAGCAGCTCCACGATGTCGTCGAGACCGTCCGGCACCAGGTACGGCGAGACGTTGAAACCGTCCAGCGCCCCGTGCCGGACGAACCGCGCGAACTTCTCCGCGAGCCCGGCCGGAGTGCCCACGTGCCCGCGCTGCGGCCCCAGCTCGATCACCGTCTCGCGCAGCGACCAGCCGTTGGCGTCGGCCTTCGCCCGCCACTCGGCCACCACCGCCCGGGGGTCGTCCACCCAGCGCGTGCCGAACCTCCCCTCGTACGCGGCCACCACCGGGTCCTCGGCCGGCAGCGGCCCGTCGGCGTCCCGCCCGGACAGGTCGAAGCCCCACAGCCGGCTCGCGATGCCGAGCGCCACCGCGGGCGTGACCTGGTGGAGGCGCACCCAGCGGGCCTTCTCCTCCGCCTCCTTCTCGGTCGCCCCGATGACGATCTCCGTACCCGGCAGGATCCGCAGCGCGTCCTCGGCCCGGCCCGCCGCCCGCAGCCGCCGCCGGACGTCCTCGGCGAAGGCGAGCGCGTCGTCGAAGTCCGTGCCGTGCGCGGAGAAGACGACGTCCGCGTTGCGGGCCGCGAAGTCCCGCCCCTCCCCGGAGTCGCCCGCCTGGAAGATCACCGGATGCCCCTGGGCGCTGCGCGGCAGGGTCGGCGCCAGGTCGACGTCGAAGTGGGCCCCCTCCACCCGTACGCGCCCCACCGCCCCCGGCACCGACCAGGAACGGGCCTCGGCCGAGTCCGCCACCGCGCCCTGTGCCCAGCCGTTCCACACGGCCCGCGCGACGGACAGGAACTCCTCGGCGCGCCGGTACCGGTCGGCGTGGTCGAGGAACCCGCCGCGCCGGAAGTTCTCGCCGGTCCAGGCGTTGTGCGTGGTCACCACGTTCCAGCCGGCCCGGCCGCCGGAGAGCAGGTCGAGGCCGGCGAGCCGCCGGGCGAGGTCGCCCGGCTCGTTGAAGGTGGTGTTCGAGGTGGAGACGAGCCCGATCCGCTCGGTCGCGGCGGCGAGCGCCGACAGCTGGGTGATCGAGTCGGGCCGGCCCGCCACGTCCAGCTCGTGGACGCCGCCCTCCGACTCGCGCAGCCGCAGGCCGTCGCCGAGGAAGAAGGCGTCGAAGAGCCCGCGTTCGGCGGCCCTGGCCACCCGCAGGAAGGAGGCCGGATCGATCTGCGAGCCGCTGGACGGGTCCGACCAGATCGTCCAGTGGTTGACCCCCTGGAAGAACACCCCGAAGTGCAGTCGCGCGTCCGGGCGCGGGACGTCGTGCGGGTCGGTGCGGGTCATCGGGTCTCCTCCGGAGCGGGCGCGGCGGCGCCGGCGGTCGTGAAGCGGCTGAGGGGCCGGGGAAGGCCCAGGGAGGTGCGGAGGGTGGTGCCCGGCAGGGGCCGGGCCGCGAGCCGCCGCACGAACAGCTCGGGCAGGACGAGCCGGGAGAGCACGGCGAGGTCCTCGTCGAGGACGAGCGGACGCAGCCGCACCCCGTCGACGCGCCCGGCCAGGTCCGCGAGCAGTTCCACCAGACCGGCGGCCGGACCGGTGTACCGCAGCCGGTCGGGGCGGCCCTCCCACGGCGCGTACCGTTCCAGGTCCGCGATCCGCTCCCGCGCCGTCTCGCGCGGGGCGTCGAGGGCCACCTCGACCTCGGCGAAGGCGAGCGGCGCACCGGCCGCCGAGGCCGCCGCGCCCGCCCCGGCCGGGGTCGGGCCGCCGACGAGCGCCACGTCGGTGAGCTCCGCCGGGACGAGACCGGCGGGCGCCAGGACCACGGGCCGGCCCTGCGGCGGACGCGGCACGATCGACGGCCCCTTCACCGAGTACGTCTCGCCCTCGAAGTCGACGTAGTGCAGCCGCGACCGGTCCAGGTAGCGGCTGGTGGCCACCGACCGGATCACCGCGTCGTCCTCCCACGAGTCCCACAGGTCCCGTACGACCCGGAGCCCGTCGCGGGCCTCGCGGGCGATCGCGTCGGCGCCCCCGACCACCGGCCGCCCCCAGGCGCGCGCGGCGGCCGGGTCCTCCTCGGTCCCCACCACCCAGCCGGCCCGGCCGGCCGAGACGTGGTCGAGCGAGGCGATCTGCGAGGAGACGTGGAACGGCTCGGCGTAGGTGGTCGCGAGGACGGGGGCGATGCCGAGGACGCTGGTCGAAGCGGCCGCGAACGCGGCCCGCTCCACCGCGCCGATCCGGCCCACCGGGCCGGTGCCGTCGGCGGAACCGGGCGGCAGGATCGAGTCCTCCAGGGTGACCAGGGTGAATCCGGCGTTCTCGGCGGCGGCCGCGGTCCGGGCGAGCCGGCGCGGGCTCAGCAGCTCTCCGGGGGCGTGCGCGGCACGGCGCCACGCGGCGGGATGGGCACCGTCGCCGTCGATCTCGACGGCCAGGTGCAGGGCGGGGCGGGGCATGGGAGTCCTTCCGGGCGGCGGGGGACGCGCGGCGGCGCGGCAGCGGTGCGGGGCACGGCTGCGCGGGACCGGGCGACGGGACGTCACGGGAAGCGCGGACCCGGGCGCGGCGGGATCGCCGCGACGCCCCGCGCCGGACGGGCGACGGGACGGGCGGACCCGCCGGGCGGGGTCAGACGCGCGGAGAAGGACAGATGGCCGACGCGGTACGGCAGAGGTCGACGTGCCGGCGGCAGACGAGGCGGGCACCCGCCCGGACCGGGGCGTGCGGCGCCGTGGTCGCTGTGCGCACGTACGCCTCCCCCGGGTCCCTCGGCCCCGTCCGGACGCGGACGGAGACTCCTCACCATAGGCAGGCGGCCTTCCACGCTGTCAAGGTCGTCCCGCCGCATGGCTCCACCCGACCGGTCGGCACATCAGGACCGGTACGGGGGAAGGGAGTTGGGGGTGAGCCGGACGTCGGAGCCCATGGACGTACCCGTGGATGACGGGCAAGGCCCCTTCTCCGACCCGAGGTTGATCGAAAGTGAGCCCACGGGCGGACGCGCCGGACCGCTCCCGGCGCCTACCGTGCCCGCATGACTCGACTCACCAGGGCCGTCGCGGCCACCATTCTCACCTGTTCCCTCGCCCTGACGGCAGGAGTCGCCACCGCGGCCCCTCCCGGCACACCCGCCCCCGGCGCGAGCGCGACGGTCGCACAGCCGGTGCGGCCCGCCGCCCTCCCCGCGCCCACCGGGCCGCACGCCGTCGGCAGCACGGTCCTGCCGCTGGTCGACCGGTCCCGCACCGACCCCTGGGTGCCCACCGCCGACGGACGGGCCCTCATGGTCACGCTCCACTACCCGGCCGCCCGCTCCGGCGGTGGCCACCCCGCCCCGTACGCCACCCGGGAGGAGGCGCGACTGCTCGCCGAGCAGCTGGGACCCGGCGTCTCCGGCGACGTGCTCGCCCGGACACGCACCCATAGCAGGGCCGGCGTCCGGCCCGCGCCGGGCCGCCACCCCCTGGTGCTGCTCTCGCCGGGCTTCAGCGTCTCCCGCTGGACGCTCACCTCCCTCGCCGAGGACCTCGCCTCGCGCGGCTACGTCGTCGCCTCCGTCGACCACGCCTACGAGTCGTACGGGATCAGCCTCCCCGGCGGCCGCACCCTCACCTGCGTCGCCTGCACGGCCCTCGACGAGGGCGGGGTGCACGGGAGCGTGGTCACCACGACCCGCGCCGCCGACATGCGGTACGTCCTGGACCGGCTCGTCGGCCCCCGGTCCGTCTGGCGGCACGCCGACGTGATCGACGCGCGCCGGATCGGCATGGCGGGCCACTCCATCGGAGGGGCGAGCGCGGCCACCGCGATGGTCGCCGACCGGCGCATCGACGCCGGGATCAACATGGACGGCTCCTTCTGGGAGGACCTTCCGGCGGAGGGCCTGCGGGGCCGCCCGTTCATGATGCTCGGCACCCACGACGGGATGCACCTGCCCGGCGGGATCGACACCAGCTGGGACCGGACGTGGTCCGCGCTCGACGGCTGGAAGCGCTGGATCACGCTGGCCGGATCCGATCACTTCTCCTTCTCGGACGGCCCCGTGATCTCGCGTCACTTCGGCCTGCCCGAACCGCAGCTGCCCGCCGACCGGGCCGTCGCCCTCACCCGGACGTACGTCTCCGCCTTCTTCGACCGGCACCTGCGCGGACTTTCGCGCCCGGTCCTGGACGGCCCGACCGAGGCCGACCCGGAGGCACACTTCCAGAACCGGTGACCGCGGCCGGAACCCTCAGGGACGGTACGGAACGTTCTCCGCCGCCCAGTCGGCCAGGACCCGCGCGCACCCGGCGACCGATTCGCGCCAGGTGCGCGCGGCGCCCTCCCCGGCCTCGTCGCTGACGTGCTTCACGACGCGCAGCGGCACCCCGGCGACCGAGGCGACGTGCGCGAGGGCGTACCCCTCCATGTCGACCAGGGCCGCCTGCTCCGCGAGCCGGGCGCGGGCGGTCTCGTCCGAGATGAAGGTGTCGCCGGTGGCCAGGACCACGTCCCCGCCGTCCGGCAGCGTCAGCGGCGCCCCGTACGACTCGCCCGTCAGCATCGCGAGCAGCCGCCCGTCGAAGTCGTGCTGCACCACGGTGCCCACGACGTGCGTCCCGGTCAGGCCCGGCCGCAGCGCCCCGGCCGTCCCCAGGTTCACGATCCCGGACGGACGGGGGCCCCGGCCGAGCACGGTCGCCAGCGCGGTCGCGGCGTTCACCTTGCCCATGCCGGTGAGCAGCACCGGCAGCCCCGTGTCGAGGAACTGCGCCTCTTCCTTGACGGCGAGCACCAGCAGGGGGCGGTCGCCCGTGATCTCTCCCAAGAGTTCCATGGGTGCCACGCTAGTTCGACGGCCCGCCCGCCGTACAACCGGGAGGGCCCACCACCGGAAGGCCCGGAACCGCCGGCGGAGGAGCACCGCCCGGCGGAGGCGTCCCCACCCCTCTCCGCCATGACACAGAGTCACTTCGGTCCCACGCGCCGCCGTCACGCACGGTCGCGAGGGTCCTTCCGGCGGCCCGCTCCGCGTGTCGGCGGGATTCTTTCCGCAGGACGCTTGTGCGCGGCCCCGGCGCCCGGCACGCTCCTCGTATGAACACGGCCAGGCATGCCAGTGAACGTCTGATGAGCTGGCCCTCGCTGACCCCCGGCCGTGCCCACTGCGGCGCCGAGGTCGGACTGGGCACCGCGACGCAGGAGATCGTGCACTTCCACGGCGAGCACGAGGCCGACGTCCACCTCACCCGCGCCATGATCGCCAAACTGCGCCCGGCCCTCCTCGGATCGAGCGCCGTCCGCCTGCGCGCCGGGTCCGGGTGGGTGACGGTCCGTCTGGACATGGGCTCCGACATCGACCTGCTCGCCACCCTGGTGAGCGCGGCCCTCCAGGCCAGCGGCGCCCCCGACGCCGTCCCGGACGGCTGCACCCGCACCCGCCCGGTCCCCGGCGTCCGCTGAACCCGGCCCGTCCCCGCGCGTCGCGCGGTACTACGCAGGGACCGGGAACAGCATGCACGTGCTGGTCGCGTGACCGAGCAGCCGGTCCTGCGCGTCGTACAGACCCGCCTCCGCGAGCGACGTACGGCGTCCCCGGGTCAGCACCGTGCCGACCGCCCTGACCTTGCCGGTGGCGACCGTGATCGGGCGGAGGAAGCGGGTCGACAGGTCGAGCGAGGTGTACGCCGTGCCCCGGGGGAGCGTGGAGTGCACCGCGCACCCGGCCGCCGAGTCGAGCAGCGTCGCGTACACGCCGCCGTGCACGCTCCCGATCGGGTTGTAGTGCTCCTCGGCCGGCTCGAAGGAGAACACCACCCGGCCGTCCTCGACCTCTTCGAGGGCGAAGCCGAGGAGCGCGGCGATCGGCGGCCCGGGCAGCCGCCCGGCGGCGATCTCCCGCAGGAAGTCCAGCCCCGCCGTCGTCCCCGCGGCCCGCGCGGAAGCCGCCGGGTCCTCCCACTCGACCGTACGCGTCCGTGCCACGACCACTCTCCGCCCGACTCGACCAGCTGACTCTGCACGGCGAAGCTAGCCTCCCCGAAAGCTGACTGTCAACGACGCAGTCAGGTGGCTAGAGTGTGACGATGAAGTGGCTGGAGACGGACACGGAGAACTGCTCGGTCCGGCGCACCCTGGACCTGGTCGGCGAGAAGTGGACCCTGCTGATCCTGCGGGACGCGTTCAACGGCGTACGCCGGTACGACGAGTTCCGCCGGCACCTCGGGCTCTCCGAGGCCGTCCTCGCCGACCGCCTCCGCAAGCTGGTCGCGGCGGAGATCCTGCGCGCCGAGCCCTACCGCGAACCCGGCGCCCGGACCCGGTACGAGTACCGGCTCACCCCCAGGGGCATCGACCTCTGGCCCGTGCTCCTCGCGCTCAAGCAGTGGGGCGACACCCACGCGGAGGTCCCCGAGGGGCCCGTCCTCGACATCCGCCACACCGGCTGCGGAGCCCCCGTCCGCGTGGTCGTCCAGTGCGAGGGCGAGGAGCGGGCCGCCCTCTCCGTCCGCGACGTCACCGTCCGCCCCGGCCCCGGCGCCCGCCCGCTCCCCGCCTGAGCCCCGGCCCCGGGGCCGCCCCCCGAGCGCCGCCCCCACCCGTTCGGCGGCACCCCGCGATGCCGCGTCGCCGGGCCGGGTACCTCACGAGGCATGCCCTCCACACCCGGTCCGCCGCACGACGGTGCCCCCACCGAACACGGCCACTGGTTCCGACGGGTCCACGACCGCGTCGCCGCCTCCCCCGTCGGCCTCGCGTGGAACCGCGGCCGCGCCATGGAACTCATGCACCGCGCCATGGGCTTCGCCGCGCTCAGCCTGCTCACCCTCGTCCCCCTCCTCATCGTCGTCGCGGCGGCCGACCTCGCCCGGGGACAGGGCTTCGCCCGCTGGCTCGTCCAGGGCCTCGGCGTCACCGAGGTCTCCCAGGAGGAGGTCGAACGGCTCTTCGGGCAGCCGGGACAGGCCCTCCAGCGCACCACCGCCTTCGGTCTCGCCGCCCTCGCCGCCTTCGGCGTGACCTTCGGATCCGCCGTACAGACCGGGTACGAGCGGGTCTGGGACCTCCCCACGGCCCGCTGGCACACCATGTGGCGGCACGTCGTCTGGCTCGCGGTCCTCATCGCGGCCCTCCTCGTCTTCGTCGCCTTCCCCGCCCCCGAGAACGCCCCCGCCCTCGCCACCGCCGCCGTCGCCCTCGGCGACACCCTCGGCACCTTCCTCTTCTTCTGGTGGTCCCAGCGCTTCCTGCTCTGCGGACGCATCCGCTGGCGCGCCCTCCTCCCCGGCGCCGTCCTCACCGCGCTCGGCCTCCTCGGGCTGCGGATCTTCTCCCAGCTGGTCTTCTCCCCCCTCATCGCCTCGAACGCGGTGACGTACGGCCAGTTCGGCACCGTCCTCGTCCTCCAGTCCTGGCTCGTCGGCGTCGGCTTCGTCGTCTACGGAGGCGCCCTCGTCGGCCGGCTCGTCCACGAGCACCTGGTCCGGCGCCGTCTGCGCCGCCTCCCGCACCGGCCCGGAGGACCCGCGGACAGGGCGTGATCACACGATCCGGTGATCCACCGGTGAACGGCCGGGCCGCGCCCCCACGGCCACTTGGATGGAGGCGATCCCACCGGCCCGTCGAGAGAGAGCCGCCCATGACGAACACCTGGCTGCCGCCCGTCGAGTACGTGGCGACCCTCCCGAGAGCGACCGCCTACGCCTGCCTCCACTTCACCGACACCAGGGGCCGCCCCCTCCAACTGCGCACCGTCCACTACTCCGGGATGTGGCAGTGGCCCGGCGGCAACATGGACCCGGGGGAGACGCCCTGGGAGACGGCGGTGCGCGAGTGCCGCGAGGAGACCGGGATCGTCTTCACCGGGGAGCCCCGGCTGCTCGGCACCCACTTCACGACCGACCGGGGCGACGACTGGCCCGCCAACCGCATCGGCTTCTTCTTCGACGGCGGCGAGCTGACGGACGAGCAGATCGCCGCCGTCGTCCTCGATCCCGAGGAGCACAGCGCGTACGCCCTGCGCACCCTGGAGGAGTGGGAGCGGAAGATGGACCCGGCCGAGTTCGCCCGCCTCGCCGCGATCGACCGCGCCCGCCGGACCGGCGCGCCCGTGTACCTGGAGGCCGGCCCCGGCGAGCGCTGACCGCGCGCCGGCGGGACCGGCCCGGACGGACGGCCCCGCCGACGGCCCCCTCAGGGCCGGCAGCCCGCCGGGTGGGCCGTGTCGACCACGAACCGCTCCGGGGAGCGCAGCCGGAAGGTCTTGTGGACGGGCTCGGCGTCGAAGGCGGCCCCGACCGTCACCACGCCCTCGAAGTCGCCGGTCGGGGCGACCCCCCTGAGCGCGGGCAGCGGGACCGCGGCCGTCCGGGGCCCCCGGTACACGGACCTGCCGGCACCGTCGTGGGCGGCGGCGGGGGAGAGCCTGATCTCCAGGAAGTACTTCCCCGCCAACGGGACCCTCCGACCCGATCCGTCCTGGTACAGCGCGGGGACCCGGCGCACGGTGACCGCGGGCACGGCGCCCCGTACGTCGACCACGAGCCGGTCGAAGCCCGGATGGCCGCTCCAGCGGACGCCGACGACCAGGGCCGTGGCCGGGACGGACCCGCTCCGGGACGGAGCGCCGGCCGCGCCCACCGGGACCGTGGCGCCGATTCCGGCGGTCAGCAGGACTCCCGCGGCGCCGACGGCGCCGGCGGCGAACAGATGACGGTGGCGCATGACGTCCCCCGTTTCCTCGTGCTCGGGGACGGTGGTGTCACCGGGGAAGACACCGACCACGACCGTACGGTTCCACCCGATATGGGGTAGAAGTGCGCTATGTGCTGGAGTGCGACGGCCGACCTCTGGGCGGGCCTCGGGATCGGCGCCGTGGGCGTGGCCTCCCTCGCCTCCGTGCACCGCCCCGGGGACGCGCCGCTCGCCGCCCTGCCCCTGCTCCTGGGCGCCCACCAGGTCGTGGAGGCCGCCGTCTGGCACGCCGGCGGCGGAGCCGGACCCGCCACCCTCGCCTGGGCCGTCATCGCGCTTCCCCTGCTGCCCCTCTGGCTCCCCGTCGGCGTCCTGACCGCCGCCCGCCCCGCCGACCGGCCGCGCCTGCTCGTCCCGCTCGCCGCCGGCCTCGCGACCGCCGGCGTCCTCGCGTACCGGCTCGCCACCCGCCCCGTCACCGCCGAGGTCCGCGGCCGCACCCTCGGCTACGTCGTCGACCTGCCGTACGCGCCGCTGCTCCTCGCCGCGTACCTCCTCGCCACCGTCGGCGCCCTGCTCCTCGCCCGCGACCGGCTCCTGCGGCTCCTCGGCCTCCTGACCGGGGCCGGGGCCGTCGTCTGCGCCCTCCTGTGGACCACCGAGTTCGTCTCCACCTGGTGCGCCCTCGCCGCCGTCGCCTCGCTGCTGCTGCTCGTCTGGGTGCGGGGCAGGACCGGACCCGATCCGCGTCCGATCGGGGAGAGCCCGTAACCCCCCCGGCCGTTCAGCAGTTGACCAGGGCATGAAGAAGCGCAGCATGCTCGCCATCGCCTCCCTCGCCGCAGGTGTCGTCACCGCCCTCGTCACGCCCCCGCCGCAGGCGAACGCCGTCGTCGGTGACAACCCCATCGGCACCCCCCTCGGCCTCCTCCAGGAGGACCAGGGCGCCGAGGCCGTCCTCCAGGACACCGTCCAGGACGCCGGAGGCGCCCTCCAGTCCCCGGAGACCGGCGGACTGCTCTGACTCCGTTCCCCCACCGCGTCCGACGACGCGAACGGCGCCCCGCGCCCTCACGGGCGGCGGGGCGCCGGCGTGCCGTGACACGGCCGGAGGCAGCCCGTGCGCACCCGGTGCGCGAGTAATGACAGGATGTCCCCATGAGCGACAACGTCTACTTCGACATCACCATCAACGACGAGCCCGCGGGCCGCATCGTCTTCAAGCTGTTCGACGACGTCGTGCCGAAGACCGCGCAGAACTTCCGCGAGCTCGCCACCGGCGTGCACGGCTTCGGTTACGCCGGTTCCCCGTTCCACCGCGTCATCCCGCAGTTCATGCTCCAGGGCGGCGACTTCACCGAGGGCAACGGCACCGGTGGCAAGAGCATCTACGGCGAGAAGTTCGCCGACGAGAACTTCAAGCTGAAGCACGACCGCCCGTTCCTGCTGTCGATGGCCAACGCCGGCCGGAACACCAACGGCTCGCAGTTCTTCATCACCACGGTCGTCACCGACTGGCTCGACGGCAAGCACGTCGTCTTCGGCGAGGTCGTCGAGGGCCAGGACCTGGTCAAGAAGATCGAGTCCTACGGCTCCTCCCCGACCGGCGCCACCAGCGCCTCCATCAAGGTCGCCGAGTCCGGCATCGTGAAGGCCTGATCGCCTTCCGGAACCGAGCGGAGGGCTCCGCGCCCCCGCTCGCAGCCCCGGCCGGGGCGGGAGCGCGGTCCGACGGACCCGCGTCCCCGCCCCGCCGCGCGCCCGTCCCCGGCCCGCCCCGGGTTCAGGCGAACGCGTCCGCGTGACGCTCCGCCCACGCCGAGAACGGCCGCGGCGCGCGCCCGAGGACCCGCTCCACGTCCGGGCTCACCCGCCGCTCCTCCTCGCGGGGATCGCCCATCACCGACAGCATCCCGTCGACGGCCTCCTCCGGCAGGAACCGCACCAGCCGCTCCCGGGCCTCGTCCGCGCCCAGCGCCGCGAATCCCACCGGGACGCCCATCGCCTCCGCGAGGGCCCGCACCTGCTCGCGCGGCGTCACCGCGGCCGGGCCCGTGAGGACGTACGTGCGCCCCGCGTGCGCCGGACCGCGCAGCGCGGTGGCCGCGACCTCCGCGATGTCCGCCGGATCCACGACGGGCAGGGCCACATCGGCGAAGGGGGCCGCCACCGTACGGGTCGCCCGCACCTGCCCGGCCCAGAAGAAGGCGTTGGAGGCGAAGCCGCCCGGACGCAGCACCGTCCACTCCGGGACTGACTCCCGCACCGCCGCCTCGAACGCGCGCAGCGGCCCGTGCGACACCGACCCGGGCCGCGTTCCCGCCAGTTGTGAGGACTGGAGCACGATCCGCCGCACCCCGCGGGCCACCGCCGCCGCCACGATCTCGCGCGGACGCAGCTCGTCCCCGAGGCCCGGGACGAGCAGGTACACCGCCTCCGCCCCCTCGAACAGCCCCTTGAGGCCGTCGGCGTCGGCCAGGTCGCCCCGCCGGTGCGCCACCCCGGCGGGCAGCTCCCCGGCGTCACGGCGGCTCACCGCCGTGACCTCCTCGCCGGCCGCGGCCAGCGCCTCCACCAGCGGTCGCCCGACGTTCCCGGTCGCTCCGGTCACCACGATCACGACTCTTCCCCCTCCAGGGAGTCCGCGGCGGAGCGCGAGTGCCCCGCCGTCCTCGTGACCCCATCCTGGAAGCCGAAGTGGTCGTCTCCCGGCCAGTTCGGCAAGCCGGTTCCACCAGCCGGTCGCAGCCGGGGAAGAACCCCGGGGGGAGGGCTCAGCCCTCGGAGGAGCCCTGCTCGCCGAAACGGCGCTCGAACCGGGCGATCCGACCCTCGGTGTCCACGGTCCGCGCCTTGCCCGTGTAGAACGGGTGGCTCTCCGAGGAGATCTCGACGTCGATCACGGGGTACGTGTTGCCGTCGTCCCACTCGATGGTCCGGTCGCTGGTCGCGGTGGAACGGGTCAGAAACGCGTACCCGGCCGAGCGGTCGCGGAAGACCACGGGGCCGTACTCGGGCTGCTTGTCCTGCTGCACGTGTCCTCCTCGGGCTGCCGCCCTGACTCGCCGGCCCGATCGGCACGGCACCCCCAGCCTCCCCGGGGGCGCGGCCGCCGACCAGTGCCACGGGCCCGACCGGGTGACGGGCCCGCGCCCCCGCCCCCGACGCGGACGCCGACCGGCGCCGACGGGCCACGCGCACGCGTACCGCCCCGTACCCCTCCCGCGTACGGTCCCGCGGTCGTCCGGCCGGCGCGGAACCGCCCGTACGGCTCAGCCGCTCGCCGGCCACCGCGCCGCGAGCAGCAGGGCGATGTCGTCCGGCCGGGCCGTCGCCTGCCGGGCCTCCCGGGTCAGCCGGTCGGCCGTCTCCGAGAGCGGCAGGGAGGACGTCGCGGCGAGCGCCCTGCGCAACCGCTCGATCCCCTCGTCGATGTCCCTGCCCGGCCGCTCCACGAGCCCGTCCGTGAACAGCGCGAGGACCGACCCGGGAGCCAGCCGCAGCCGGGTCACCGGGTACGAGGCGCCGTCGTCGATCCCGAGCACCATCCCGCCCGCCAGGTCCACCTGGTCCGCCGTCCCGTCCGGCCGCAGCAGCAGCGGCTGCGGATGCCCCGCCCGCACCGCCCGCGCCTCGCCCGTCTCCGGATCGAGCAGGACGTAGCAGCAGCTCGCGAACTGCCCCGGGTCCAGGTCGATCAGCAGCCGGTTGGTGCCCCGCATGACGTCCTGCGGCCGGTGGCCCCCGAGCGCGAACGCCCGCACCGCGCTGCGCAGCTGGCCCATCGTGGCCGCGGCCGCCACCCCGTGGCCCTGCACGTCGCCGATCACCAGGGCGAGCCGCCCCTGACCCGTCTCGATCACGTCGTACCAGTCCCCGCCCACGTCCATGCCCTGCGTGCCCGGCAGATAGCGGCCCACCGTGTCCACCCCCACCCGCACCGGCAGCCGGTGCGGCAGCAGCGCGTCCTGGAGCCCCCGCGCGACCGCCGACTCCGTGTCGTACCGCTGCGCCCGCTCCAGGGCCTGCGCGATCAGCCCCGCGAGCGCCGTGAGCACGGTCCGCTCCTCCGGGCCGAACCCGCGCGGCCGGTCGAAACCGAGGATGCAGGAGCCCACCGGCCGGCCCGAGGCGATCAGCGGCAGGAACGCCCGCGCCCCCTGGTCCGCGTCCAGCGGAAGACCCGGGTACGCCCGGCCCAGCTGCTCCATCGACTCGAAGAACAGGGGCCTGCCCGTCGTCAGCGTCACCACCCCCGGCACCCGCGCGTCGAGTCCCACCCCGTCGAAGGGTTCGAGGAAGCCCTGCGGGAAGCCCGTCTCCCACGCCAGATACAGGCGCCGGTCGCTCAGCAGGTAGATCGCCAGCTGCCGCCCGCCGAACGCCGGCAGCAGCTCCTCCGTCACCACCGCCGACACCTGGCGCGCCGTCACCGCCTCGGTGAGCGCGATCGCGAGCGCCACCGGCCGGTACAGGTCCGCCGCCCGGTCCCCGGGCGAGGCCAGGTCGTCCGCGACGCGCCTCCCCGTCCCGGTCTTGTGCGCGAGGTCCGCCGCCCCCTCCTCGGGCTGGAGCACCAGCGTCACCCCGTCCCGCCCCGGATGCAGCGAGACCGACAGCCAGCGGCCCCCCTCCGGGCGGGCCAGGAAGCGCACCGGCTCCCCGGAGAGCAGGGCGGTGCGCAGCTGCTCCTGGTGGAAGGCGTGCCCGAACCAGGGCAGCGCCTCCCACAGCGGCCGTCCGGCCAGGTCCCTGCGCGGCCGGCCGAGCAACTGTTCCGTGCGCTCGTTGACGTACGTGACGCGGCCGAGCCGGTCGACGGCCAGGAGGGCCCGCGGCAGGCGGTCGGTGGCGTCCGAGCCGATCAGGCCGGTGCCGAGGTCGACGAGGGTGCCCGCGAGCCGGGAGCCCTTCTCGGGGCCGGTCCGCCGCGCGCGTGCGGACACCTCCAGGAGGTGCAGCCCGCCGTCCGGGCCCCTCAGCCGGAGCCTGCGCACCAGGGGGCGCCCGCCGGCGCCCGTCGCGTGCCGGGCCGCCGCCCACAGCGCGTACCCGTCCTCCGGCTCCAGGAGGGACATGAGGTCCTCGATCGTGCAGGGCGAGGTCACGCCCGCCCCGAGGATCCTCAGGAGCCCGTCGTCCATCGTGACGGTGCCCGAGTGCAGGTCCCAGTCGAAGGAGCCGAACCGCACCGGCAGCCCCGAACCGGTCGGCAGCTGCACGCACACCGGATCGCCGGCCCACTCGACCGCCGTCCCCCCGTGGGACAGCCCGGCGAGGGACTCGCCGAGCCGGAGCGCGCCCCGCGTCATCCGGCCCCGGTCCCGCGCGTCCACCGGCACGCCCGGGGTGGGCGCGCGCAGCGCCACCAGCACGCCGAAGCGTTCGCGACCCGCCGTCACCGGCGCGTACAGAGAGGCGAAGGGGAACGGCAGGCTCGCCACCAGCTGGGGGAAGCGCCGCATCGCCTCCTCGACGTCGGCGAGGTGGACGGCCTGGCCCGAACGGTGGACCTCGGCCACCGGGAACGGGCGGTTGGCGTGCATCCGCCACCACGGGCGGAACAGCGGCCCCGGCAGCCCCACGAGGACCGCGAGCCGCAGCAGACCGGGCGTCTCGGAACGCAGGTACACCCCGCCCGCGTACCCACCGACCTCCTCCACCGCCCCGAGCGCCGCCTCCGCGAGCGCCCACGTCAGGGCGACGGGTGCGGGCTCGCCGCCGGCTCCGCTCCCGGACGGGCGCCCGGTACCGCCCGCCGGTCCGGGGCCGGAAGCGCCGTGCGAGGTCACACAGCCAGGATGCCTCCGGGGCCGGAGCCCCCGCATCCCGGGAGGGTCCTCCGCCGGACGGCGGCATCCCGGCCGCGTGCGCCCGGCCGCCGTGCCCGGCGGCCGGGTCGGCCCGGACCCGTCGGCCGGGCGGGACGGACCGGCGCGTCTACCCTGGGAGGAACGGGCAGGGGACGGACACCGCGTCCTCCCCGGGCCCGCCCGGGCGGCCGCACAGGCGGAAGGGCGTCGGACCATGTTCTTCAGCGATCGCAGCGACGCCGGGCGGCAGCTCGCCGCCCGGCTCGACCACCTCAAGGACCAGGACGTCGTGGTCCTCGGCCTCCCGCGCGGCGGCGTGCCGGTGGCCGTCGAGGTGGCCGCCGCCCTCGACGCCCCCCTCGACATCTGCCTCGTCCGGAAACTGGGCGTGCCCCACCGGCCCGAGGTCGCGATGGGCGCGGTCGGTGAGGACGGCGTGCGGGTGCTCAACGACCGGGTGCTCCACGAGGCCGGGGTGGACGACCGTGCGCTGGCCGCCGTGGAGGAGCGCGAACGGGCCGAGCTGGAGCAGCGCGCCCGCCGCTACCGGGGCAGCAGGACGCCCGTGTCCCTCGAAGGACGGACCGTTCTCGTCGTCGACGACGGGCTCGCCACCGGCGCCACGGCCCTGGCGGCCTGCCGGGTGGTCCGCGCCAGGGGCGCGGCCCGGATCGTCCTCGCGGTGCCGGTCGCGCCGCCCGGCTGGACGGTCCGGCTCGGCGGCGAGGCCGACGAGACCGTCGCCGTCCGGACCCCCGAGGGGTTCTACGCCGTCGGCCAGTTCTACCGGGAGTTCCCGCAGACGCCGGACGACGAGGTGATCGCCTGCCTGGTCCGGAGCGGATCCGGGCGCGACCCCGTCGTCCGGGAGACGGACGTGCGGATCCCGGTCGACGGCGCCGTGCTCTCCGGGAGGCTCGCCGTGCCCGAGGGGGCCGCCGGTCTCGTCCTGTTCGCCCACGGCAGCGGCAGCAGCCGCCACAGTCCCCGGAACAGGGCGGTCGCCGCGGAACTGAACAGGGCCGGTCTCGGGACCCTGCTGTTCGACCTGCTGAGCGAGGCCGAGGCGGCGGACCGGGCGCACGTCTTCGACACCCCGCTCCTCGCGGGCCGGCTCGCCGGGGCCGCGGAGTGGACGGCCGGGCAGCCCGGCGTCTCGGGGCTGCCGCTCGGCTACTTCGGCGCGAGCACGGGAGCGGCGGCCGCGCTCTGGGCGGCGGGCGACCCCGCGTCCCCCGTCGCCGCCGTCGTCTCGCGCGGCGGGCGGCCGGACCTCGCGGCCGACCGCCTGGCCGGGGTACGGGCCCCGACCCTCCTGGTGGTGGGCGGCGAGGACCCGCTGGTCCTGGACCTCAACCGGCGGGCCGGGGCGCTGCTGCGCTGCGAGAACCGGCTGGCCGTGGTGGAGGGCGCCGCCCACCTCTTCGAGGAGCCCGGCGCCCTGGAGGAGGTGGCGGAGCTCGCCACCTCCTGGTTCACCGGGCACTTCCGGCACGGGGACACCCCCTAGGCGCTGTCCCGGTCGGTCATGCCGCGTGCGGCCTGACCGCCCCGCCCGAGCCGGTCTGCACCCACCGTGTACGAGAGATGTCACTGCGTCAGAAAGATCATTGCATGGGTCGGCGCGCATGGGTTGGGTTCGTTGCGAACAGCGTGACCGGGCGGCGTGCCGGAGGGGATCGACGAGGCACCGACCATGCTTCGCCGGACCGGGCACCCCAGGGTGTTTCACCAGTACAGCCGGGGGAATCGTGAGACGTCGCCGGAGTGGATCTCCGAACCGTCGCACGGCGAACACCGCGATCCTCCTCACCGCGCCGTTCACCGGCGCTGACGTGAACGCCGACTTCGCCGCCGAGGTGGCCCGGGCGTCCCTGGCCGTGGGCCGGGAGGAGGCCGTCAAGGCCGAGGCACGGGCGACGGAGGCGGTCAAGGCCGCCGAGGCGGCCGAAGCCGCGGCCGCACGCGCCAACGCCCGGGTGGCGCCCGCGTTCAAGGCGGCGGCGGCAGCGGCCCGTTCCTCCGCGGACGCGGCGCGCTCCTCGGCGGCCGCGATGAAGTCCGCCGCCCAGGCCGCCGAGGACGGTGCCGAGGCCCGGGCCGCCTCGGCACGGGCCCGGGAGGCCGACGCCCGGGCGCAGGCCGACGCGAAGCTCGCCCGCCGGGCCGCCGGCGAGGCCTTCGCGGACGCGGCGGCGGCACGCACCGCGGCGACCCGGGCCGGGGGCGAGGCGCAGCGGGCCCGGGGCGCCGCCGCCGAAGCGGAGAACCACGCGGCGGCCGCCGCCGGCGCCGCCGCCCTGGCGGAGAAGGAGGCCGGCCTCGCGCAGGACGCGGCGACCCGGGCGGAGAAGGACGCCGCCGGCGCCGCCGGGCTCGCGGAATCCGCCGAGAAGCACGCCACGTCGGCCGAGGCCGCTGCCAAGAACGCCGGCACCCATGCCGAGGAGGCCGCCGGGAGCAAGGAGAAGGGGGACGGCTACTCCCTGGAGGAGGCCGAGCGCAAGGCGCTCGAAGCGGCGGGCCTCAGCGTCGCGGAGTACGAGGCGGCCAAGGCCCTCGCGCAGCAGGACCTGCTCGACTACCTGATGGACAACGGCGCCGAGCTGCTCGTCGAACTCGTCGCCGAGGACATCAAGGAGTGCTGGGACGATCCCGACATTCCGACCTGCCTGTGGGCGATCGTCGGCAGTCTGCCCTGGGCGAAGGCCGTCAAGGTGGTCGGCAAGCTCCCGAAGCTCGGGAAGATCATCCTCGGCATCAACGACTTCCTCGACAAGTCGGCCCGGGCGAAGAAGCTCGTCGACAAGGGCGAGGAGATCCTCGACGACGTCTGGAAGAAGCTTCCGGCGTGCGTGACGGGCAAGAAGAAGAACGGTTCGGCGCGGAGTTCCGCGCTGTCGGCGGGTGTCGCGCGCGGCTCGTTCGTGGTGATGTCCGGTGGCAAGGACGCGGAGAACATCGGCCTCAAGCGCGAGGAGAACATCGCTAAGCTGGTCGGCGGAACGGTGGCCGAGGACGACAAGGGCCAGGACATCAAGATCGTCATGCCCAACGTGGGATCGAGCGGTCTCGACGTCATCGGGCCGAACGGTGAGTACATCTACGTCGGCGGCGGCGCCAAGGCCGCCAACCCGTCCAGGTTCGGAAAGGCCCTCAAGATCAACAAGTACGCGGCCGGCGAGGCCGGCGTGAAGGCGGTCTCCTACCTGGCCGACAACACGCCGGAGTCGGCGATCAAGCAGGCCGAGAAGGTCTTCGGAGACGAGAACGTCCACATCTTCACGCTGCCGAGCTGCCAGTCATGACCGACGGGTTCATCCGGTGGTACCGGGAGTCGGCGGCCACGCCGGTCCTCGCCGAGCAGGCGGAGGTCTTCGGTGCGCACGGCCTCGCGCTCGCGCACCCCGCGCGGGGCGCGGCCGTGGTGCTCGACGTCGAGGGCGACGGCGTCCCCATGAGCAGGGAGGAGCTGGGCCGCCTGCTGGGCCTGCGCATCGCGTCCCTCACGGTGAACTGGTGGTTCTCCGCCGACGTCGACGTGACCGACGAGTTCCTGTACGAACCGCTCGGCTGCGAGATCCAGACCTTGTGGCTGGACGGCCTCACGCCCGAGCAGGCCGACGCGGTCGAGGCGGCCGTCATCGCGGCGACGACGGCACTGCCGGTCCCGACCCGCGCCGTGATCGTCGACCGGCAGGGTGCGAGTGACCCTGCCGACTGGGACTCGGCCGTGCTCTACGACGGAGACGGGGCGCCGGTCTTCCCGGACCGGGTCCTCGCACGCGAGCCGCTCACGCGGACGCTCCTGCGGTCGCGGCCCGGGCTGAGGAGCGAGGAGGCCGGTGGGGATCTGACGCTGCTCGCTCCCGCCCGCCCGCTCTGACGCCCGGGGAGCCCGCCGCACGGCGAATCCCCGGAGGAAGGCCCCGCCGGTCCACCGACCCGGCGGGGCCTTCCCGTGCACCGGAGCCGACGCGCGGGCGTCCGGCGCCGTACCGGCCCGCGGTCCGGCCGGTCGGCCGCACCGAACGGGGACTCAGTAGGCCCCGTTGACGTTGTCGATGGAGCCGTAGCGGTCGGCCGCGTAGTTGCAGGCGGCGGTGATGTTGGCGACCGGGTCGTACAGGTCCATCGACGTGCCGGGCACGTGGTAGGCGAGGAACGTCGGCTCGATGACCTGGAGGAGGCCCTTCGAGGGGGTGCCGTTGACGGCGTTGATGTCCCAGTTGTTGATGGCCAGCGGGTTGCCGGAGGACTCGCGCATGATGTTGCGGTGGATGCCCTCGTAGGAGCCGGGGATGCCGTGCTGGGCCATGATGTCCAGCGACTGCCGGATCCAGCCGTCGAGGTTGTCGGCGTACTGGGTGACGGCGGCCGGGGCGGCGGCGGCCGGAGCGGCGGCGGAGGCGCCCGTGGCGGTGCCGGCGGACGAGGCGGTCGCGCGGCGCTCGGAGCGGCTCGCCCGGTCGGCCGAGGTGGACTCCTCCGCCTTCGCGGTGGCCTTCCGCTCCGCCCTTTCCTGCGTCTTCGCCTGAGCGGGGGCGGCCTCGGCGGCGCCCCGATGAATCGTCAGTTCCAGACCGGGGTGAATGAGTGACGGGTTGTCACCCACGGCGCTCTGGTTGGCGCGGTAAAGGCTCTTCCAGCCCCCCTGAATTCCCTTCTTGTGGGCGATCAGGGAAAGCGAGTCACCGCTCACGACGGTGTACGTGCGCGTGGTCTCCGCGGCGGCCGGAGCCTTGGCGGCGGCCGGGGCGACGGGGGCGGTGAAGGCCTCGGCGGCGATCGCCGGGGCCCCGGCGGCGGGCGCGGCGCCGGCCGTGGCGGGGGCGAGCAGGGGCAGGGACAGCACGGCCCCACCCGTTCCGACCAGGGCGAGGCCACGGGAGACGTGGTTGCGGCGGGGGCGGCGGTGCTTACCGTGTGCAGGCATGACGGGATTCCTCTCCGGCGCCTACGAGGTGAGCTGTCGGGTTCGGACGGGAGGTGTCCGGCCGCGCGCACGCGGCTGCACCCCGAGCCGTTCCGGATCACCGGACCGGCGTATTCGTGGGTCCCCCGCTCCTGCCGTCGGGTGAAAAGGGAGGTTTCCGAGCGGTGGCAGGATTAGGCGTTCCGCTCGAATGGGGGTGACCGTAGGCCAGTAATGCGGCGAATAACAAGAGGATCAGGGCGGCGGCGCCCGTAAAAGGATCACCGAATTCGGAGAATTCAAGATCGGATGGCCCGGAAAGGGGCCGAACTTCCTTGCGCGGTACGGGGCGGGGAGGCCGGCGCCGTGCGGCGGGCCGTGCGGAGTGAGTCGCATCACCCGGTGAGTTATGTCCGAATATGCGGCGTAATTCCATTGATGGGGAAATAGGGCGAAAATCTATGTGGTGGGGGTTTCGAGGGCGATGGGGTACCTTTGGTGGCATCGTGGTCGCTCAAGGGCAAAGCTCGCAAAGCCGACATTCATCTCAAGGATGGAGTCGACCGACCCAGGAGCCGCCCGATGCCCCCCACCGCCCCCCAGCTCACCCCCGACGCCCCCGGCGTCCTGGATGCTCCCGGCGTCCTTGACGCCCCCGACGCCCTCGACCGCGAGGCCGCCGCCCTCTACGAGAGCGCAGTCTGGCAGCGGATCGTCACCGACTGGACCGCACCGGCACCGTCCGCACCGGCACCGTCCGCGCCCGAGCCGTCCGCGCCCGCCCCCGCACCCCCGTCGCCGGGGGAGGAGCGGAGCTGGCGGGACCTGCTCAGCGTGCCCGTGGACCGGCTCGTGGCCGAGGCGCTCGACGCGCTCCCGGCGCCGGGCCCCGCCGAACGCCGCCTCCCCGGCCGGATCGGAGCCGTACTGCCGGACCGCCTCCACGCCTGGCGCCGCATCGGACAGGCCGAGCTGCGCCCCTCGGTCCACCTCGGGTACGCGCGCCTCGTCCTGACCGAGTGGGGCTGGCAGAACGCCCCGTACAGACTCCGTGACAGACGCGGGGCCCGCTGCGTCTGCGGGGCGCTCCTCGCCGCCCACCGCCTCGGCTACGGCGGCGCGGACACCATGAACGAGGCGGCCGCCTGGATCATGACCGAGCTGCGGTCGCGCGGCTGGGGGGACCTCATCGGCCCGTGGAACCGGGCCCCGGGGCGCACGGCCGACGACGCGCTCGCCCTCCTCGACGCCACGATCCGCCGCGCCGCGCACGCCGGCCGCTGACGGTGCCGCCCGGGCGAGTGGGCCCCGCCGCCCGGGCGCGAGGGCCCGCCGCCCGGGCGGCCGGGGTCAGCCGCTGACGCTCGGGGCCCCGTTCTCGATGTGGCCGGTGTACCGGCGTGACCAGGTCCCGTCGACGTCGGCGGTGATCGTGAAGTCGTACCAGCCCTTGTGGTGGGCGACGGCGTTGAAGAAGTCCTCGGTGGCGGAGCCCGCCGGCACCGTGTACGTCCACGGGCCGTCCGTCCGGTAGGCGTGGGAGCGGATCGTGAAGGTGACGGGCCCGCCGGAGGCGTTGGTCATCCTGAACCAGAGGGCCGTCCTGCCGGTCCCCGGCTCGATCGCGAACCGGGCCGCCACCTCGACGTCCCTGCCCGCCTTGGAGGCGTCGCCGACGAAGCGGCGCAGGAAGCGGTTGGGCCCCATCATCGAGAGGTCGTACTTCCCGGACCCCGAGCCCGTACCGATGTTGAAGAAGTCGGTGGCCGTGCCGCCGGGGTCCACGGTGTACTGCCAGGCGGCCGTGTCGCGGTGCTGGTGCGGGTGGATCGAGAAGTGTGCGGCCCGCCTGGCCTCCGGCCCCTGGTTCGTCATCGAGAACCAGGCCAGGATCTTGCCGCCCGAGCCGAACTCGAAGCGGTCCAGATTGCCGTTCACCTGGTACGGAAGGGCGCGCGCCGGCCGGGTGCCGGGCTCCTGCGCGGGCAGCGCGTTGTTCTGCGGGACCGGGTTCGGCAGTGGCTTGCAGGTGGCCTGGCCGATCACCTTCGCCGTCGACGGCAGCCCGGCGGGCACCCCGTACACCGGGCGGGCGAAGTCGAAGACACCGGTCAGATCGCCCGTCACCTTCCGTCGCCAGGCGCTGATGTGGGGGCAGGCGGCCGGGGTGCCGAGGGCCGTCGTCCAGGTCTCCAGGAAGCGCAGCACGGAGGTGTGGTCGAAGACCTCGGAGCTCACCCAGCCGCCCCGGGTCCACGGGGACATGACGAGCATGGGGACGCGGAAGCCCAGACCGATCGGCACGCCGTCGAGGTACTCGCCCGGCGTGCCCGGCGGGGCGACCGGCGGCGGCACGTGGTCGAAGAAGCCGTCGTTCTCGTCGTAGTTGAGGAACAGCACGGTCGAGTCGAACACCTCGGCGTTCGCGGCCAGGGCCCGGTAGACGAGGTCGACGAAGTGCGCGCCGTCCCCGGGCGGGGCGTAGGGGTGCTCGGAGAACGCCTCGCTCGCGACCACCCACGACACCTGCGGCAGGGTGCCCGCCAGGACGTCCGCGCGGATCGCCGCCGCGATGTCGTCCGGGGTCGAGCCGGTCACCTTCGGGACCGAGCCCATGCCCCGGTCGTACAACGGGTCGCCGGGCCGCGCGTCGGTGAACCTCTTGAAGTACGCGAGGCCGTTGTCGCCGTAGTTGTCCTGGGCGTTCTGGTAGACCTTCCAGCTCACCCCGGCGCGCTGGAGCGCCTCCGCGTACGTCTCCCAGGTCAGGCCCCGCTCCTCGCCGCCGTCCTTGCTGGAGGCGTCGATCTTCCCGCTCCACAGGAAGGTGCGGTTGGGGCCGGTGGCGCTGAGCGCCGAGCAGAAGTACGCGTCGCAGATCGTGTAGTGGTCGGCGAGCGCGTGGTGGAAGGGGATGTCCTCGCGGTCGAGGTGGCCGAGGGTGCGGACGTTGCCCACGCCCGTCACCCAGTGGTCGAGGCGTCCCTTGTTCCAGGCCGCGTGCTGCGAGGTCCAGCTGTGCGGCAGGTCGCCGTTGCACTGCGCCAGGGTCTCACCGTCCACCCCTCCGGCCGGCGGGGTGTCGCTGAGCTTCCACGGGTACTGGCGGCCGCCCAGGTTCGGCTGGTTGAAGGTTCCCCAGCCGCCGGGCAGGTTGCCCGCCGCGCGGTCGGCGAAGCCCCGCACCCCGCGCAGGGTGCCGAAGTAGTGGTCGAAGCTGCGGTTCTCCTGCATGAGGATCACCACGTGCCGGACGTCGGTGAGGGTGCCGGTCGCGGCCCGCGCGACGGCCGACGCGGGCGCCGGCGGCAGCGCCGCCCCCGCCACGAGCCCCGCGCCGATGCCGACGAACCCCCTGCGGCTGATGGGAAGCATGCCCCGCCTCTCGTGTCACGGCGTGCCCCGGCGGCACGTCGGACACATGATGAAGTGAGGGGTGCTCAAAGGTATACACACGTGTGGTAATTACTGGGTTAACAACCGGAAGTACGGGTCTCCCCGCGGTGTGATTGGTCTGACCGCGTACCAATGGCCATGGGTGGGTCAGACGGTGAGGACCTTCACCCCGGCCTCGGTGAGCTGGGCGACCGTCTCCGGCGCGATGTCCGTGTCGGTCACGAGGGTGTCGATCCGGTCCAGACCGCAGATCCGCGCGAACGCCCGGCGGCCCATCTTCGAGGAGTCGGTCACCACGACGACCCGGCTCGCCCGCTCCGCGAAGAGCCGGCTGATGCTCGCCTCGTCCTCGTGGTGCGCCATCACGCCCAGCTGGGCGTCGACCCCGTCGACCCCCAGTACCACCACGTCCAGCACCACTTCGCCGAGCACCCCCGCCGTCAGCGGGCCGACCAGCTCGTAGGTCTGGGGGCGGGCGACGCCGCCCGTGGTGACGATCTTGATCTGCGGGCGCACCGCCAGCTCGCCCGCGATGTTGAGCGCGTTGGTGACCACGGTCAGCGCCGGTCCCGCGGGCGCCGTCGCCGGTACCGGGGCCTCGGCGCGCCCGCTCGCGAACCGCAGCGCGAGCGCCCGTGCCACCTCGGTCGTCGTCGTGCCGCCGTTGAGCCCGACGACCTCGCCGGGCGCGACCAGATCGGCGGCGGCCTCCGCGATCCGCTTCTTCTCCGGGGCGTGCCGCGTCGACTTGTACCGCAGGGGGAGTTCGTACGACACGCCGTGCGCGACCGCGCCGCCCCGCGTGCGCACGAGGAGCTGCTGCTCGGCGAGCTCGTCGAGGTCCCGGCGGATCGTGGCCGCGGAGACGTCGAGCGCGGTCGCCGCCTCCTCCACCTCGACCTTTCCCGAGGCCGCCAGTAGTTCGAGGAGCGTGTTCCACCGCTCGTGCTTGGACATGGGTCCCTCCCTCCCGGTCGTGCGAGCGTCCGATTCTAGCCGCCGACAAGCGTGGGATCTGGAAACGGCGTGCATGTTTCTGCTTGAATGAGTTCTACTTCGAGCATGTTCATTCAATATCGCGCAGTCTTTCTTGCAAGGAGATCGGCATGAGCACCACCCGCACCGCCGTGGAGATCGCCTCCCAGCCGGCGACCTGGCGCCAGGCAGCCCGCACCCTGCCCCGGCACGTCGCCGCCCTGCCCCGGCGGGGCGAGCGGGTCGCGGTCGTCGGCTGCGGCACCTCCTGGTTCATGGCCCTGGCCTACGCCGAGCTGCGCGAGTCCGGCGGCCACGGCGAGACCGACGCCTTCGCCGCCTCCGAGTTCCCGTACGGGCGCCGCTACGACCGGGTCGTCGCCCTCACCCGCTCCGGCACCACCAGCGAGGTCCTCGCCCTCCTCTCCCGGCTGCGCGGCACCGTCCCCACGGGCGCGGTCACGGCCGACCCCGCCACCCCGGTGGCGGACCTCGCCGACGAACTCGCCGTCCTCGACTTCGCGGACGAGGAGTCCGTCGTCCAGACCCGCTTCGCCACCACGGCGCTCGCCCTCTTCCGCGCGCACCTGGAGGCCGAGGACGCCCTCCCCGAGGGCGTGGCCACCGTCGAGGACGCCGCGCGGGACGCCGAGCAGGCCCTCGCCGCCCCGCTGGACGAGAAGGTCCTCGTGGCCGAGCAGTTCACCTTCCTCGGCAGCGGCTGGACCTACGGACTCGCCCTGGAGGCAGGCCTCAAGATGCGCGAGGCGGCGGGCGCGTGGACGGAGGCGTACCCCGCGATGGAGTACCGCCACGGCCCGATCAGCATCACCGGCCCCGGCCGGGTCGCCTGGGGTCTCGGCGCCCTCCCCGCCGGACTCGCGGACGACGTGCGGAAGGTCGGCGGCATCCTCTCCGAGAGCGGCCTCGACCCCCTCGCGGACCTGATCCGCGCGCAGCGCCTCGCCGTCGCCGTCGCCGAGGCCCGGGGCCTGAACCCCGACACCCCCCGCAACCTGACCCGCTCCGTGGTCCTCTCCGACGTCCATGCCTGACGCGCCGGTGTCCGTGTCCGAGGGTCCTGTGCCCACGCCCGACCGGCGCCCCGTCCGCCGCACCCGAGAAGCAGCCGACCGCACCCCGGAAGAAGACGCGCCATGCCGCTGACGCCGACCGACGAGATCGCCCGCCGTGCCCGCGCGGCGGGCACCGGAGTGGGGGCCTTCAACGTCCTCCAGCTCGAACACGCCCAGGCCATCGTGGCCGGAGCCGAAGACGCCGACAGACCGGTCGTCCTCCAGATCAGCGAGAACACCGTCCGCTACCACGGCGCCCTGGAACCGGTCGCCCTCGCCTCCCTGGCGGTCGCCCGCGCCGCCAAGGTCCCCGTCGCCGTCCACCTCGACCACGCCGAGAACCCCGACCTCGTCCGCGAGGCCGTCGGACTCGGCCTGGGCTCCGTCATGTTCGACGCCTCGAAGCTCCCGTACGACGAGAACGTCGCCGCGACCCGTGAAGCGGTGGAGGAGTGCCACCGCCACGGCGTCTGGGTCGAGGCCGAACTCGGCGAGGTCGGCGGCAAGGGCGGCGCCCACACCCCGGGGGTGCGCACGGACCCGGAAGAGGCCCGCGCCTTCGTCGCAGCCACCGGGGTCGACGCCCTCGCCGTCGCCGTCGGCAGCTCCCACCAGATGCTGACCCGGGACGCGGTCCTCGACTTCGACCTGATCGCCCGGCTGCGCGCCGCGGTCGACGTCCCCCTGGTCCTGCACGGCTCCTCCGGCGTCTCGAACGCGGACCTCGCCGCCGCCGTCACGGCCGGCATGACCAAGGTGAACGTCTCCACCCATCTGAACAAGGCCTTCACCCGGGCGGTACGGGACCACCTCGCCGACCACCCGGAGGCCGTCGACCCCCGCCGGTACCTGGCTCCGGCCCGCGCGGCCGTGGCCCGGGAGGTCGCCCGCCTCCTGACGGTCCTGGCCCCGGCCTGACCGGGAGGAGGGCGCGGCAAACGGATAACCGGTTGCCCGGCGGTGACGGCGGCGGATCCAATGACGGCGTGATCATCCGGGTGCGCCTGCCCGGGCGGGACGTGGGCGACGGGGCCGCCGGTCCCGACCGGCGCGCGATCCGGACGGACCGCGACCGCATCGCCCCAGGGGAGGCGCCACCCGATGAACACGTCACCGCTGCCGAGCACGTCACCGCTGCCGAATACGTCACCGCTACCGAGCACGTCATCGTCACCGGGCACGTCGCCGTCACCGGGCACGTCGCCGTCACCGGGCACGTCGCCGTCACCGGGCACGTCGCCGTCACCGTCGCCGTCGTCCGGAGCGGAGCGGGCGGACGGGCCGCCCGTCCGCCTGGGCGCCCTCATCCCGTTGACGCGCCCCGGCTGGACCGAGGCGGGCCGGCACCTCCTCGCGGGGCTCGACCTGGCCGTCCGCGAGGTCAACGGCACGGGCGGGATCGACGGCAGACCGCTGGAACTCCTCGTCCGGGACACCGCTGCCGATCCGGAGCGGGCCGCGGCGGCCGTGGACGAACTGGCCGCCCTGGGCGTGACCGCCGTGGCGGGCGAGTACCACAGCGTCGTCGCCCGCGCCGCCGCCGCCCGTGCCGCCGCCCTCGGCGTGCCCTTCCTCTGCTCGTCCGCCGTGCTCGACGCGCTCACCGGGGAGCCGACGGAGTGGGTCGCGCGCCTGGCCCCGGCCCAGTCCCACGGCTGGCGGCTCTACGCGGACTTCCTCCTCGGCGCGGGCTGGCACCGGATCGCCGTGGCGACCCAGCCGAGCGCCTACTGGGCGTCCGGCACCCGCATCCTGCGGGACCGCCTCGCTCCCCACGGCGGCACCGTCGCCGAACTCGACGCCAACGCGCTCACCCCCGGCGCCCTGTGCGACGCGCTCGCCGGGCACGGCGCGACGGCCCTCCTGCTCCTCGTCGGCCACCCGGAGCCGGCGGTGCCGATCGTGAAGGCGGTCCGGGGCGACCGGCGGCTCGCGGACGTCCTGATCGGCGCCCCGGCCGGACAGCCGGAGTTCGCGGAATGGGCCGGGGCGCTGGGCGGGGACGGCGCCGGAATCCCGTTCCTGCGCTACCTGCCCGAGCGGTTCGGCCCGCTCGGCGAGCGCGTCGGGCGGGAACTCCGCGAACGCCTGGGCGCGGCGCCCTCCTTCGTCGCCTTCGAGGGCTGGGACACCGTCACCGTCCTGGCCGCGGCGCTGCGCTCCCACGGGACGGACCGGGCGTCCGTCGCCGCGTCGTGGCCGCACCTGGAGGTGGAGGGGACCCGCGGCCCGATCCGGTTCTCCCGCGCGCCGGGCATCGGCGTACGGCAGTGGACCTGGGCACCGGTCCAGGTCGTCGACCGGGACCTGGCGGAGCCCGACCGGCTCCGGGTCCTCCGTACGGGCTGAGGGACGGCCCCGGGCCGGTCGTGGCCCGGGGCCCGCGCCGACGGCCGGTCAGCCGGTGCGCTCCACCACGAACAGCGGGATCTCCCGGTCCGCCTTCCGCTGGTAGTCGGCGTAGTCCGGGAAGGCGGCGACGGCCCGGTCCCACCACTCCCGGCGCTCCTCGCCGGTGACGACGCGGGCCCGCATGTCCCACACCCCGGTGCCGTCGCGCAGCTCGACCTCCGGGTGGGCGACGAGGTTGTGGTACCAGAAGGGGTGCTTCGCGGCGCCGCCGTTCGACGCCACGAGCGCGTACGCCCCGTCGTGCTCGACCCGCATCAACGGGATCTTGCGGAGCTTGCCGCTCTTCGCGCCCCGGTTGGTCACCAGGACCACCGGCATGCCGCGCAGGGTCGTGCCCTCCGTGCCGCCGGACGACTCGTAGAGCTCGACCTGGTCCCGTACCCACGCCTCCGGACTGGGCTCGTACTCACCTTCGAGGGGCATGTGTGTCCTTTCGGCTCCTGTCCGGCGTCACCGGATCGGCTCGGACCGACGCTATCCGACCCACCCGCGCGCGGAGCGGCAGGCCGCTCCGGCGACGCTGTCGGTACCGACCCATAGGGTGACGCCCGACGACACGACAGCGGCACCACGGTGACGGCACGACGGCCGTACGGCATCGGTGCGGCACGGAGGAGAGCGGCATGCGGGAGTTGTTCCTGGCGGAGGAGCGGGCGTACATCCGGTGGATCGACCTGCCGGGCGAAGGGCCCGTACGGGTCTTCGTCCACGGCCTCGGGTGCACGGCCGCCTCGGACTTCGCCCACATCGCCGCCCACCCCGCGCTCCGCGGCGGCCGGGCGCTCCTGGTGGACCTCCTCGGCCACGGACTGAGCGACCGGCCCGCGGACTTCGACTACCGCATGGAGTCCCAGGCGGCGGCGGTGGCCGCCGTCCTCGACCACCTCGGCGTGACGGGAGCGGACCTCGTCGGGCACTCGATGGGCGGCTCCGTGGCGATCCACCTGGCGGCGGCCCGCCCCGACCTGGTCGCCCGGCTCGTGGTGGCGGAGCCCAACCTGTACGCGGGCGGGGGCGCCTTCAGCTCACCGGTGGCCGCCCAGAGCGAGGAGGCGTTCGTGACGAGGGGGTTCTCCCGCATGCTCGCCCTCGCCGGCCGCGCCGACTACGCCGCCCGGCTGCGCCTCGCCGACCCGCTGGCCGTCCACCGCAGCGCCGTGGCGCTGGTCGAGGGGAGCGCGCCCGCCACGGGGGACCTGCTGGCCGGGATCGTGGCGCCCCGTGCCTTCCTCGTCGGGGAGTTCAGCCTGCCGGACGCCGACGCGGAGAAGGCCGCGGCGCTCGGCATCCCGGTGACCGAGGTCCCCGGCGCGGGGCACAACCTGATGCTGGACAACCCGGACGGCTTCGCCACCGCGCTCGCCCGCTCCCTCGCGGAAGCCACGTGAACCCGCCGGACGCGGCGGGCAGGCCGGACGTGACGGACCCGCCGGACGAGCCGGACGCGGCGGGCCGACCGGACGTGACGGACCCGGCGGACGAGCCGGACGCGGCGGGCCGACCGGACGTGGCGAACCCGGCGGACGAGCCGGACGCGACGGGCCGACCGGACGTGGCGAACCCGCCGGGCCGTTCGGATCGGCCGGGCCGGGCAGGCCGTGTTTCCGGCCAGTCGTACACCTGATCCGGCCACCTCGACGGGGTTCCGAGGGGGTTCGATTGCAGGCGTGTGGCGGATGCATGACAAGGCGTCAACTTCCTTGAGCCACGCCCGTGGAGCCGCCAGGCTGCTGATCACGCCGGGACCGGACACACCGGTCCCGACCGTGCACGTGGCCCCGCGTGCACCCCCCCCACAGTCGTGCCGCCCCACCCCCGGGCACGACGCGGACGAGGAGGACTCCCTCGCAATGGCACTCCCGAAGAGCACCAGGACCCGCTTCGCCGTGACGGCCTCCGCCGCGACCGCGGCCGCCCTGCTCGGCACCTTCGCGGCCGTCCCCGCCCAGGCGGCCCCGGCCGAGGGCACCGTCCTCGCGGCGGGTTCGGCCGACGCCGTCCCCGGCAGCTACATCGTCACGCTGAAGCAGGACGCGGGCTTCAAGGCCGGCTCGGACAAGGGCCGGAAGCTGATATCCGCCTACGGCGGCACCGTCGGCAAGACGTTCGGCGCCGCCCTCGACGGCTACACGGCCACCCTCGACGCGAAGGCCGCCCGCCGCCTCGCCGCCGATCCGTCCGTCGCCTCCGTCGAGCAGAACCAGGTGGTCCGCTCCGACGCGACGCAGACCAACGCCCCCTGGGGCCTGGACCGCATCGACCAGGCGAACCTGCCGCTCTCCGGCACGTACACCTACCCCGACAGCGCGGGCGGCGGCGTCACGGCCTACGTCATCGACACCGGGGTCCGCATCAGCCACTCCCAGCTGGCAGGGCGCGCCGTGAACGGCTACGACGCGGTCGAGGGCGACACGGTCGCCCAGGACGGCAACGGCCACGGCACCCACGTCGCCACCACCGTCGCCGGAACCACCCACGGCGTGGCCAAGAAGACCAAGGTCGTCGCCGTCCGCGTCCTCGACGACAACGGCTCCGGCACCACCGCCGGCGTCATCGCGGGCATCGACTGGGTCACCTCCCACCACACCGCCGGCACCCCGGCCGTGGCCAACCTCTCCCTCGGCGGCGGCGCCTCCACCACCCTCGACAACGCGGTGAGGAGGTCCATCGCCGACGGCATCACCTACGCCGTCGCGGCGGGCAACTCCGGGGTCAACGCCTCCTCCTCGTCGCCCGCCCGGGTCACCGAGGCCCTCACGGTCGGCGCCACGAGCAACGCCGACGCCAAGGCGAGCTGGTCCAACTACGGCTCGGTCCTCGACCTCTTCGCCCCCGGCGTCTCCATCACCGCGGGCTGGCACACGAGCGACAGCGCCACCAACACCATCTCGGGCACCTCGATGGCCGCCCCGCACGTGGCGGGCGCCGCCGCGATCCACCTCGCCGGGCACCCCTCCGCCACCCCGGCCCAGGTCGCCACGGCCCTCGTCAACGGCGCCACGCCCGGCAAGGTCACCGGCCCGGGCAGCGGCTCCCCGAACCGCCTCCTGCGGATCGTCCCGTAACGAGGCCCGCGCCGCGACCCGGCGCACGCGACCGCCCCGGAGGCAGCCGGCGCCTCCGGGGCGCTCCCTGTCCGCGCGGCGGGACCGCCCCGCGGCCCGGTGGCGCGGGCGGGCCGCGGCGTGCGCCAGGATGGGACCATGACCGAGATCCGCACCCCCCGCCTCGTCCTCCGCCGCTGGAGCGACGACGACCTCGTCCCGCTGTCCGAGATCAACGCCGACCCCGAGGTCATGCGCCGGACCGGCGACGGCTCGGTCCGCGACCTGGAGGAGACCGCCGGGGACATCGAGCGGTACGAGGAGGAGTGGGACGAAGAGGGCTTCGGCCTCTTCGCCGTCGAACTCCTCGCCTCCGGCGAGCTGATCGGCCTCGTCGGACTCTCCGTACCGGACGAGGCGGCGGCGGACGTCGAGATCTCCTGGCGCCTCGGACGCCCGTTCTGGGGCCAGGGCTACGCCTCCGAGGCCGCCCACGCGGTCCTGGAGTGGGCGCTCCAGGACCGGGGGCTCGACCGGGTCGTCGCCGTCACGCACCTCGGCGACCGCGCGTCCGAGAACGTCGCGGCCAAGCTCGGCATGGAGCCCGAGCGCGAGCTGGACCACCCGGTCCTCGGCGTCCCCCTGCGCGTGCACGCCATCGACCTCAGCGAGTACCAGGCGTGAACCCGAGGGGGCGTCCGGCCGGGTGAGGACCGCGGACGCCCCCTCGGGGCCGTCAGTGGCGCTCGGGCAGGTCCCGCTCCGCCGGCAGCGCCGAGAGGTCGCCGGCCGAGGGCGAGGCGGCGCGCGACGACGGCGCCACGGCCGGCTTCTTGCCGCAGAACGCCGCCTCCAGCGTTCCGCCGAGCGCCGTGTTGACCACTCCGCGGTTCGAGGAGTTCGCCATGGCCGAGAGGCTGCGCCGGCCGTCACGCGTCGAGAAGGCGTACGTGTAGAAGCCCTGCACGGTGCCGGTGTGGCCGTACACCTGGGTGCCGCACGACAGGTCGTAGCGGCGCAGGCCGAGGCCGTAGAACCGGGTGCCGGTGGCGTCCGTCGGCGTCACCGTCGTCATCGCGTCCATCATCGCCGGGGACAGCAGACGGCCGCGCATGAGGGCCCTGGTGAAGGTGTTCAGGTCGGCGGGGCTGGAGATGACGGCCCCGGCGGACTGAGCCCAGGACACGGTCTGCTCCGTGGAGTCCACCAGCGGGTCGCCGGCCGCGTCCGGGTACAGGTACCCGCGGACGTGTCGCCCCGCGATGCGGGTCTCGGGGTGGACGTACGAGGTGTCGCGCAGCTTCAGCGGCTTGAAGATGCGGCGCTGGTACGCGTCCGCCACCGGCCTGCCCGTCAGCTTCTCGATGAGCATCCCGACCACCGCGAAGTTGGCGTTGGAATACTTGTACGACACTCCGGGTTCGGTGGTCCGGGGCAGCGCCAGGGAGAGGTCCACGAGCTCCTGGTAGGTGAACACCCTGTTCCGCACGGACTCGAAGCCCGGCACCGTGTTCGCGAACATCGGGTCGGTGTAGTCGGCGAGTCCGCTGCGGTGGGTGAGCAGGTGACGGACCGTGATGCGGTCGTCGGGGAGCAGGCCGGGCAGGTACGCGTCGACCGGCGCGTCGAGCGTCAGCCGCCCCTCCTGCACCAGCTGGAGGAGCACGACCGTGGAGAACGTCTTGCTGACGCTGCCGATCCGGAACCGCGACCGGACGTCCATGGGCGTGCCGTTCACCCGGTCCTGGACGCCGACCGTACGGCTCCGGACGCCGTCGGGGCCGGAGAACCGGGCCATCGCGCCCGGCGCTCCGTTGGCCACGGCGGCGTTCAGCGCCGCGACCACGCCCTCCATGTCGGGAGCGGGAGCGGTGTCCGCCGTCTTCGGGACGGCGGGGGCCTGCGGGACGGCGGCCGGGGCCTGCGGGGCGGCGGACGCGCTGGTGGCGGGTGCGACGCCCGCGGCGAGTGCGGCGATCATGGTGGCGCTCACGACCAGGCGTCGGTGCGACGTCAGGGGCACGGTGGTTTCCTCGACTTCATCGGATTCGTCCGGAACGACGCGCGGCGGCGGCGCACCGGGGGCACGGAGGGCGCCACCGTCACGGCGCGGCCCCGGGCCCCTTGATCATGAGTGCCAACGCCCGGGAAAGGTTCCTGACACGGGCCACGGGATGCGGAGGGGCTGATTCCGTTTCCCGCGCGCCACCTCCCGCGGCCGCGTCCGGACGCCCCCGCCCCGCCCCCGACACGCCCCGCGTACCCTCGTGACGTGCCCGTTTCCCGTCTGCATCGCGTCGCCGTCCTCGTCCTCGAAGGGGCGAAGCCCCTCGACGTCGGCATCCCCGCGCAGGTGTTCACGACCCGCGCGAGCATGCCGTACGAGGTACGGGTGTGCGGCGCCGAACCCGGTGTCGTCGCCGGCGGCGACGGTCTGGCCTACCAGGTCGCCCACGGCCTGGACGCGCTCGCGTGGGCCGACATCGTCTTCGTCCCCGGCTACCGCTTCCCCGACCGCGAGGACCCGCCCCGGGCCGTCGTCGACGCGCTGATCGCCGCCCACGAGCGGGGCGCGCGGCTCGCCGCGATCTCGACGGGCGCCTTCGCGCTGGCCGCCACCGGACTCCTCGACGGCAAACGCGCCACCACGCACTGGCACTACGCGCGGGCGCTCGCCGCGAAGCGCCCCCTGATCCGCGTCGACGAGAACGTCCTCTTCGTGGACGAGGGCAGCGTCCTGACGTCCGCCGGCGCCGCCTCGGGCATCGACCTGTGCCTGCACATCCTGCGCGGCGACCTCGGGGTGGCCGCGTCGAACCACGCGGCCCGGCGCCTGGTCGCCGCCCCGTACCGCAGCGGCGGCCAGGCGCAGTACGTGCCGCGCAGCGTGCCCGAACCGCTCGGAGAACGGTTCGCCGCCACCCGCGAGTGGGCGCTGCACCGGCTCGGCGAACCCCTCACCCTCGACGTCCTCGCCCGGCACGCGGCGGTGTCGGCGCGCACCTTCTCGCGCCGGTTCGTCGAGGACACCGGGTACACCCCCATGCAGTGGGTCATGCGGGCCCGCGTCGACCGGGCCCGCGAACTCCTCGAACGCTCCGAGCGGGGCGTCGAGCAGATCGCCGCCGACGTGGGGCTCGGCACCGGGGCCAACCTGCGGCTGCACTTCCAGCGGATCCTGGGCACCACGCCGACCGAGTACCGGCGCACCTTCGCCCAGGGCGAGTGAACCGGCCCCGGTGGCGCTCTGGCGCGATCCTTGCGGACCGTGGCGATCGCGCCGCTGTCACAGGCGCCCGCCGCGCACGAGCATGGGTGGCGAACCGAAGGGACATCGCCATGACTCGCATCGCCATCAACGGATTCGGCCGCATCGGACGCAACGTGCTGCGTGCGCTCCTGGAGCGCGACAGCGGCCTGGAGGTCGTCGCCGTCAACGACCTCACCGAGCCCACCGCGCTCGCGCGGCTCCTCGCCTTCGACTCGACCTCCGGCCGCCTCGGCCGTCCGGTGAGCGTGGACGGCGACACCCTGGTCGTCGACGGGCAGCGCATCAAGGTGCTCGCCGAGCGCGAGCCGGCGCAGCTGCCCTGGGCCGAACTCGACGTCGACATCGTCCTGGAGGCGACCGGCCGCTTCACGTCGGCCAAGGCGGCCCGCGCCCACATCGACGCGGGTGCCAGGAAGGTGCTCGTCAGCGCGCCCGCCGACGGTGCCGACGTCACCCTCGCGTACGGCGTCAACACCGACGCGTACGATGCGGAGCTGCACACGATCGTCTCGAACGCCTCGTGCACGACGAACGCGCTCGCCCCCCTGGCCAAGGTCCTCGACGACCTCGCCGGCATCGAGCACGGCTTCATGACGACGGTCCACGCGTACACGCAGGAGCAGAACCTGCAGGACGGCCCGCACCGCGACCCGCGCCGCGCCCGCGCCGCCGGCGTCAACATCGTCCCGACCTCGACGGGCGCCGCCAAGGCCATCGGCCTCGTGCTGCCCGGCCTGGACGGCAAGCTGTCCGGCGACTCGATCCGCGTCCCGGTCCCGGTCGGCTCGATCGTCGAGCTCAACACGACCGTCTCCCGCGACGTGACCCGCGAGGACGTCCTGGAGGCCTACCGTACCGCCGCCGAGGGCCCGCTCAAGGGCGTCCTGGAGTACTCGGAGGACGCGCTCGTCTCCTCCGACATCACGGGCAACCCGGCCTCCTCGATCTTCGACTCGGAGCTCACCCGCGTCGAGGGCCGCCACGTCAAGGTCGTCGCCTGGTACGACAACGAGTGGGGCTTCTCGAACCGCGTCATCGACACGCTCGAACTCCTCGCCGGCTGACGAGGACCCGACTCGTCGGCCGACGAGGACCCCACGGTCCACACGGCCGCCGTCCCCGGCAAGCGGACCACCCCGCGCCGGCCCCGCACCCGCGGGGCCGGCGCGTCGCCGTTCCCGGTGCCGGCCGGTGACCGGCAGGCAACAGAGCGCCCTCCGGACTGCCGGAGTCCGGCATGACGGCCGCCCGTACTCCCCGTCTACCGTGCGGGGAGGAACGGAACACCGCACACCGGGAGGGACCCATGGCTCTGGGGCCGCTGGAGAGGGACAGCAACGGTTTCTGGGGTCTCGGCGACCGGGAGCGGAATCCCTCCGGCAGCCATGTCGTCCTCCTGCCCGAGGGCCTTGAACAGCGGTGCGACGGCGTCCGGCAGACCCTGGTCCCCTGGTCGCGGTTCATGACGATCCACGAAGTGGGACCGAGGTTCGAGGGGCGCCACCGGATAGGCCCCCTCGTCAGGGCGACGCTCCGTCACCCCTACGAGGTGTGGGAGGCGCGGTTCACCCGGCACGCGCACCGCTACCGCACGGCCCACGTGCTCCTGCTGGACGAGCTGTTCGTGCGGACGGCCGAGGCGAAGGAGACCGAGCGCCTCGGAGACCCGGACTGGCTGGCGGCCGTGGTCGAACGGCTCGCCCCGCAGAGCCCGTGGACCAGGAAGACGCTGCGCTCGGCCGTGGCGGAGGCGCGAAAGGTCTGACCGCCCGGGCCTCCTTCCGGAAGGGGCCCGATCGCCCCGGCCTCTTCCGGCACGGGGCCCGATCGCCCTGGCTTCTTCCGGCACGGGGCCCGACCGCCCTGGCCCCTCACGGCCGGGGCCGCGCCGGTGGCTCCAGGGCCGTGCCGATCGGCTGGTCCGGATCGAGGACGAGCCCCAGCCGCAGGGTGGACTGCGAGAGGACGCCCCACAGGGCGTCGCCCAGGAAATGCGTCAGGTCGTCGAGGGAGCTCCGCGACTCGGGGTGCGCGGCCCACTGGTTGACCACCCCGTCCACCAGCCCCACCATGCCGAACGCCAGGTTGAGGGTGAAGCCCGCGGGCGCCTTGCCGCCGTCGACCAACTGCTCGGCGTACGTGTCGAGCAGCCGCGCCAGGTGGAGGGCGATGGCCGTGCGGGTGCCCGCCACCACCCGGGAGCCGGCGGCGTGCCGCTCGGGCGAGCCGGTGCCGAGGAACTGGTGGAGCCGGGGGTGCTCCGCGACCCAGCCGACATAGGTCGCGGCGCCGAGTTCGACGGCCTCCCGGACGGTTCCCTTCGGGTCGAGCGCCGGGTACAACTCGGCCAGCAGGTCGTCGGCGATGCGCGCGCGGATCCGCTCGTCCAGGTCCTCGCGGCTGCGGAAGATCCGGTAGACCACGGAACGGGGCATCCCGGCCTCGGCGCCGATCGCCGCCACGCTGACCGAGGGACCCTCCCGGCCGATGACGGCGAGGGCCGCCGCGAGGACCTGGTCGCGGCGCTCGGCCCGGTGGCCGGACCAGCGCGTGTCCCGGCCGTCGGGGCGTCCGTCACCGCGTACGTCTCTGTCCTCCGCCACGGCGTGGATCGTACCCGGCCCGATCAAGAGGCCGCGCGCGGTCGTTTCCCGGGGGTGGCGCATGACGTGTTACCGCCGGTACCTTGGACGCAGTGACACAGGTAAATTCCCGTACCGGGCGACGGCGTTCGGGTCTGGTGCATCCGGTGCACCGGTGCGGAAGCACGCGGGGCGGCGACAGAGGGGTAACGAGATGGAACACCAGCACGTCGACGTGCTGATCATCGGCGCGGGACTGTCCGGCATCAGCGCCGCCTGCCACCTGGCCGACGGCAACCCCGGCACCACGTACGCCGTCATCGAGCGGCGCGCACGGGTCGGCGGCACCTGGGACCTGTTCCGCTACCCGGGCATCCGCTCGGACTCGGACATGTACACCTTCGGCTACGGCTTCCGCGCCTGGCACGGCACCAGGATCCTCGCCGAGGGCACGGACATCCGCCGCTACGTCCAGGAGACCGCCGAGGAGCGCGGCGTCACCGAGCACGTCCGCTTCGGCCGCAAGGCCGTCCGCGCCGACTGGTCGGGCGACGAGGGCCGGTGGACCGTCGAGACCCTGGACGAGGCCACCGGCACGACCGAGCTCTGGAAGGCCCGCTTCCTCGTCGGCGCCACCGGCTACTACGACTACGACGCCGGCCACCGCCCGGAGTTCCCCGGCGAGGAGCGCTTCACCGGCACCCTCGTGCACCCGCAGCACTGGCCCGAGGACCTCGACCACACCGGCAAGCGCGTGGTCGTCATCGGCAGCGGCGCCACCGCCATCACCCTGGTCCCCTCGATGGCCGACACCGCCGCGCACGTCACCATGCTCCAGCGCTCGCCCACGTACATCCTGGCGCTGCCCGCCGACGACCCCGTCTCCACCGTCCTGCGCAGGCTCCGCGTCCCCGCCGGGCTCGTCCACCGCGTGGGCCGCGCCCGCAACATCGCGCTCCAGCGCGGCCTGTACGCCCTGTGCCGCAAGGCCCCGCGGCTCATGCGCAAGGTGCTGCTCGGCGCCGTCCGGGCCCGGCTCGGCAAGGACGTCGACATGCGCCACTTCACCCCGTCGTACAAGCCCTGGGACCAGCGGCTCTGCGTCGTCCCCGGCGGCGACCTCTTCAAGGCCCTCAAGAGCGGCAAGGCCTCCGTGGTCACCGACCGGATCGAGACCTTCACCGAGAACGGGATCAGGGTGAAGTCCGGCGAGGAGATCCCGGCCGACGTCGTCGTCACGGCCACCGGCCTGAAGCTCCAGCTCGCCGGCGGCATGGAGATCACGGTCGACGGCAAGCCCCTCGTCACCCGCGACCACCTCCTCTACAAGGGCGTGATGCTCGACGGCGTCCCCAACCTGGCGATGATCATCGGCTACACCAACGCCTCCTGGACGCTCAAGGCCGACCTCGCCTGCGCGTACCTCAGCCGCCTGATCGCCCACATGGACCGGCACGGCCTCACCAGCGCCACCCCCGTCGCCGCCGCGTCCGACCGCTCCGACGTGTCCGTCATGGGGGAGTCGCTGACCTCCGGCTACATCGCGCGCGGCGACGCGATCATGCCCCGCCAGGGCATCCGCGACCCCTGGCGGATCTGGAACGACTACTACCGCGACCGCCGGGCCCTGCGGGACTCGCCCGTCGAGGACCCCGCCCTCCGCTTCGAGCGGACCGCCCCCGGGACACGTCCCGCCACCGACCGCCGGGACCACGCCCCGGCGGTCTGACCCCGGACCCGCCCGTCCCTCCGGAGACCGCACACGAGAGATCGAGGACGACGATGACCATCAGCCAGGAGAACTACCACGAAAGGCTCCGGACGCTGTCCGAGGCGTCGGTGCACATCCACTTCGACGCCTTCACCGACATCGACTGGGACAACCCCGAGTTCGCCATCGACCCGAAGGACCCCCGCTGGGTGCTCCCCGCGGCCGACCCGCTCGGCGGCCACCCGTGGTACCGGGCGCAGCCGCTGGAGGTCCGGACGAAGATCGGCCTGTGGCGGTACGCCAACATCGTCAAGGTCGGCATGCAGTTCGAGAACGTCCTCATCCGCGGGGTGATGGACTACCTCTTCGCGCTGCCGAACCAGAACCCGGAGTTCCGCTACCTCACCCACGAGGCCACGGAGGAGTGCCACCACACCCAGATGTTCCAGGAGTTCGTCAACCGCGCGGGCGCCGACGTGCCCGGCGGCCGGCGCTCCTTCCGGGTGGTCAGCCGCTTCCTGCCGCTGGCCGGCTCCCTCATCCCCGAGTCGTTCTTCACCGGCGTCCTCGCCGGCGAGGAGCCCATCGACCACCTCCAGAAGGCGATCCTGCGCGGCGGCGAGGACATCCACCCCCTGATGCGGCGGCTCATGCAGATCCACGTCGCCGAGGAGGCCCGCCACATCTCCTTCGCCCACGAGTTCCTGCGCGTCAAGGTCCCCGGCTACGGCAGGTTCCGCCGGGGCGCCCTCTCAGTGGCCTTCCCGGTCATCATGCGCGTCCTCGGCGACGTCATCGTGGTCCCCGACCGGAAGACCGCCGAGAAGATCGGCGTCCCCCACTGGGTGATCAAGGACATCTTCTGGAAGTCGCCCGACGGCGAGAAGATGCTCCGCGACCTCTTCTCCGACGTGCGGATGCTCGCCGAGGACATCGGCCTGATGAACCGGGCCTCCCGGAAGGTGTGGCGCGCCCTGCGCATCGACGGGCGCCCGTCCCGCTTCCGGGGCGAGCCCGCCCCGCACGCCGCCTGACGCACCGGCTCCTCGTCCGGCGGGCGTACGCCGTCCGGGCAGCACACCCGCCCGCCGGGCGGGACCGCCGACCGGGAGCCGTCCCGGCGGCCCCGCGAACGTGAACGGAGAACCGCTCCCCATGCCCTACGTCGTCACCCGGTCGTGCTGCGCCGACGCGTCGTGTGTGCTGGCCTGCCCGGTCAACTGCATCCACCCCGCCCCCGGCGAACCGGGCTTCGGACAGACCGAGATGCTGTACGTCGACCCCCGCACCTGCGTCGACTGCGGGGCGTGCACGACGGCCTGCCCGGTGGACGCCCTCAAACCGCACACCAAGCTCACCGAGGGCGAGCTGCCGTTCCTCGAACTCAACCGCGCCTACTACGACACCTCCCCGCACGCCGACCGCACCCCCATGGCCCTCGTGCCCCCGCAGCGCCGGGCGGAGACCACCGGGCTGCGGGTGGCCGTGGTCGGCGCCGGACCGGCCGGACTCTTCGCCGCCGACGAACTGCTCCGGCACCCCGGCGTGAGCGTCACCGTGTACGACCGGCTGCCCACCCCGTACGGACTCGCGCGGGCCGGAGTGGCCCCCGACCACCAGGACACCAAGCGGGTCACCGAACTGTTCCGGGCCATCGAGGGCCAGCCCGGCTTCTCGTACCGCCTCAACACCCGGATCGGCCACGACCTGCACCATGAGGACCTGGTCCGCGACCACCACGCCGTGGTCTACGCCGTGGGCGCCGCCACCGACCGGCGCCTCGGCATCGAGGGCGAGGACCTGCCCGGCAGCGCCTCCGCCACCGACTTCGTCGCCTGGTACAACGGCCACCCCGACCACGACGGCACCGCCCACCCGCTGGACACCGAACGGGCCGTCGTCGTCGGCAACGGCAACGTGGCCCTGGACGTGGCCCGGATCCTGACCGCCGACCCCGACGCCCTCGCCCGTACCGACATCTCCGACCGGGCCCTGACCGCGCTGCGCGCGAGCCGGGTCCGCGAGGTCGTCGTCCTCGGGCGGCGCGGACCGGCCGAGGCCGCGTTCACCCTGCCCGAACTGATCGCGCTCGCCGCCCTCGACGACGTCGACGTCCTCGTGGAGGGATGGCCCGAGAGCCTGCCGGCGGACGCCACGCCCAAGACGGCGGTCCTCGCCGAACTCGCCGCCCGCGCCCCCGTCCCCGGCCGCCGCCGCATCGTGCTGCGCTTCCTGACCGGCCCGGCGCGGATCGAGGGCGGGGACCGGGTGACCGGCCTGACCGTCGTACGGACCGCACTGCGCCGCGCCGACGACGGCACCGTACGGGCCGTCCCCACCGACGACACCGAGACCATCGCGACGTCGCTCGTGCTGCGCGCCGTCGGCTACCGCGCCGAACCGGTGCCGGGCCTGCCGTTCGACGCGGAGACCGGCACCGTGCCGCACGAGCGGGGTCGGGTCGAACCGGGCGTCTACGTCACCGGCTGGATCAAGCGCGGCCCCACCGGCTTCATCGGCACCAACAAGTCCTGCGCCCAGGAGACCGTCACCACCCTCCTGGACGACCTCGAAGCGGGCCTGCTGACCGCCCCCGCGGGCCCGCCGGCGGGCCCGGCCCGTCCCGACGCCGTCGACCTCGACGGCTGGCGCGCGATCGACGCCGCCGAACGCGCCGAGGGCCGAGCCCAGGACCGCCCCCGCGTCAAACTCGTGGACCGCGAGGACCTGCTCGCCGCCGCGTCGGGCCCCGGGGGCGCGGCCGGGCCCCGGGGAGGCGGGGTGCGGTGACGGGACGCCCGGCGATCGGGTCCCGGAGGACGTCGGGCAGGGCCGCCGCGCGCTCCACCGGGTTCGGTTCGAGCGCCGGGACGGCGGGCGCGATTGGTTCTCCCCGGCAGGGGTACCCGCCGGACGGCACCGGGCACCGGAGCGCCGTACGGCGGGACAGACCGGCCGGTGGAAGACCGGCGGAGGAGGAGACAGCACGATGGCGGGCAGCAAGGAGAACCAGGACGTGGTCGCGGCCATCCTGAAGGACCACCGCAGGATGGAGGACCTGTTCCGCCGGATGCGGAGCGTCGAGGCGGACCGGGCCGCCGCCCTGAAGGAGTTCTCGGCCCTGCTGATCGCGCACGGCGAGGCCGAGGAGGCCGAGGTCTACGGGGCGCTCAAGCGCTTCAAGAACGTCGACGACGAGGAAGTGGACCACGGCACGGAGGAGCACGAGGAGGGGAACAAGGCCCTCCTCGCCCTCCTGGAAGTGGACGAGGTCGGCTCCGACGAGTGGGACGAGCGCCTGGAGGAGCTGGTCGAGGCGGTCACCCACCACCTCGACGAGGAGGAGCGCACCATCCTCAACGACACCCGGGAGAACGTCCCCGACGAGCGCAGGGCCGAACTGGGCGGCGCGTTCCTGAAGGAGCGCGCCCGGCAGCTCGCCTCGGACTGCGGCCGCGTGGAGAACGTGCGCGAGGTCGTCCACGGATGAGGGCCGGAGACGCGTAAGGCCGACGTGGACGGGGCCGGGCGCGGACGAGACCGACATGGACGAGGTCGGGCGCGGGCGAGACCGGAGCGCCCCGGTGGGCGGCCCGCCCGGGCCGCCCACCGGCGCGGATTCACCTCCCCGCGCTCCCACCGGCCCCCGCCGGCGCCGCGTCGGCGGCCAGGGGCGGGGTGTCGAGCCCGGCCCCCCGCCCGAGGCCTTCGAGGAACTCGCCGACGGCCTCCTCCGAGGTCCACGACGGCGCCCAGTCCAGTTCCTCACGGGCCCGCGAGAAGTCGAGCAGGGGCAGCCGCAGGACCGCGTCGAACAGCCCCGGCGCGGCGGGCACGAGGCGCAGGCGCCACGCGGCGGCGAGTACGGTACGGGCCGCGCCCGCCGGAACCGGGACGGCGCGGGCCCTCAGGAGGCGGGCCAGGACGTCGGTGTCGAGCACCGGATCGGCCGCCAGGTTGAACGGCCCCCTGACCGGCCGCACCACGGCCGCCCGGTAGGCCTCGGCGGCGTCGTCGGTGTGCAGCGCCTGGAACCGCAGCCCCTTGATGGAGGGCACGACGGGCAGCACACCCGGCCGTACGGCGCGCCACGGCAGGAGGGGGCCCGCGAAGATGCGGCGCTGCTCGCTCGCGGCCCCCTCCTTGAACAGGAACGCCGGCCTCATCCGTACGACCCGCAGGTCCGGGTGGGCCGACTGGAAACCGTCCAGGTAGCGCTCCAGATAGGCCTTCTCCCGGGTGTAGGCCGCGCCGGGCCAGCCGTGGGTGGACCACGACTCGTCCACGGGGCGTCCGTCGGACGGGCCGGGGGAGTAGGCGCCCACCGAAGAGGCGTGCACCAGGCACTGCACCCCCGCCCGGGCGCACGCCTCGAAGACCCTGATGCTGCCCAGGACGTTGGTGCGCCAGGTCTCGACCGGATCGTGCGTGGGCTGGAACTTCCAGGCGAGGTGGACGACGGCGTCGGCCCCCGCGAACAGCGCGGCCAGGTCGGGGCCGCCGGGGTCGACGTCCGCCGCCGTCCAGCGGGCTCCGCCGATCCGCAGCTCGGGGACGCGACGGGCGACACCGAGCACGTCCGTGACCGCGCGGTCACGGTCGAGGGCCCGGACCACGCTGGTTCCGACGTTTCCGGTGGCTCCTGTGACGACGACCCTCATGGTGCTTGTCCAATCGCGGGGGGGGCGGGGGAGGCGGTGCGGACATGCCCACCGTCGGCTCCCGGCCGGGGAACCGGCCACGCCCTGCGAGTGACCGCGCGGTGCGCCCCGTAAACGCCGGGGCCGCTCATCCCTCCGGCCACGGGAGGCCGGGGGTCCCGGGCGCGGGCGGCACCTCCACCTCGAACCAGACGGCCTTGCCGCCGTCCCTCGGGACGCAGCCCCAGGCGGTCGACAGCCGTTCCAGCAGGTACAGGCCGTGCCCGGAGGCGCGGCTCGGGCGGTGCGGGCCACGGGGCCGGGGGTGTACCGGGTTCGTGTCGCTGACCTGGACCCACAACCGGCCCCCGGTGCGGTCGAGCCGCAGCTCGTACGGCACGCCCCCGTGGGTGAACGCGTTGGTGACCACCTCGGAGACCAGCAGCAGGGCGTCCTCGGCGGCGACCTGCCCGGGCGCGCCCGCGGTCCCGAACCACTCGCTCAGCGCCCGCTGGGTCAGGTCCCGGCACGCGCCCACCACCCCGGGGACCTCCGTCAGTTCGTACCGGCGGGTCTCGGCGGCCATGGGCCGCACGTGATGTACGCGGCGACCGTTCATACGCTGCGGGTTCCCAGGACGTCCGCTCCGAATCGTCCCGCAAGGGCGTCCGCCCGGCGGCTGCGACGGCGCTTTCGCGCGAGTGCGACGGCGCTTTCGCACGAGAAGGCGGTCGCCGCGTTTTCCCAGAACCCCCTTTCGTAACCCCTCACATCTCAGGAATGTGCCCACAGTTCTCGGAAAGAGGTAAAAGGAGCAAAAGGTGTGAGAGGAACGGTGAGATTCATGAAACCCACGACGTCCGTGCGGAAAGAGGAGCCGGGAGGCGAGAGTTCCGGGCCCCGACAGGGCCATGGCTGACGGCGAGGGCGGGGGAGGTGGAATCCAGGTGCGGAGGCTGATGGTGCGCGGGGTGCGGAGGGTGGTGTCGCGTTGCCGGGACTTCACGGCGGAGGCGTTGGCGGACTGGGGGTGGATTCCGGCGGGGAGCGAGGCGGGGGAGGAGCGGGTCGAGGACGTGCTGTTGTTGGTGTCGGAGGTGGTGACCAATGCCTGTCTGCATGCCGGGGGTCCCGAGGAGTTCGTTCTGCGGCGCGGGCGGGAGGGGTTGCGGGTGGAGGTCTCCGATGCCAGTCCTGAGCCGCCCCGGCCGCGTGGGCCGCGTTCGCCCGCG
>NZ_JNXJ01000005.1:0-206295 GCF_000716625.1 Streptomyces bikiniensis
CCTAGTCTCGTGGGCTCGGAGATGTGTATAAGAGACAGACCCCTCCCACCGCCCCCACCGAGGAGCTCTCGGCATGACCGGATTCCTCTTCGAGCTGACGTTCTACCTCGCGGCGCCCGTCTGGTTCCTGATGATCCTCGCGCCCCGGTGGCGGTTCACCGAGCGCATCGCGGCCTCACCGCTGACCGTCCTCCCCCTCCTGGTCCTCTGGGCGGTGTCGGCCGCCCCGGTGCTGCCCGAGTTCTGGGCAGCGGTCGGCGCTCCGGACCTCGACGCCTTCCGGGACCTCGCGGCGCTCGCGAACGGCGCCGGCGCGATCTGGGCCCAGGTCCTCGCCTGGGACCTGCTGCTCGGCCAGTGGATGTACCGGGAGGGCCGGCGCCTGTCCGTACCGCCCCTCCTGATGGGTCCTCTGCTCTTCCTGACGATCCTCCTCTCTCCCGTCGCCCTGCCGATCTTCCTGGTGGTCCGCGCCCTCTGGACCGCACGCGCACGGCACGGGGAACGCGACCCGGCCCCCGCACCGGCGTGAACCGGCGGCTCCCCGCACCCTCCCCCGAGCCGTGGGGAGTCCGAACTCCCCGACTACGCTGGCCCGATGACGGACATCGACCGCGCCGTGGGCGCAGTCCTGGGCTCCGCCGCGGGTGACGCCCTGGGCGCCCCCTTCGAGTTCGGCCTCCCCGGCGTCTTCCGGGAACGCTTCCCCGAGGGTGCCGGCGAGCTGTGCGGAGGCGGCGGCTGGGACCCGGGCGAGGCGACGGACGACACCCAGATGGCCGTTCTGCTCGGGGAATCGCTCCTCGAACGGGGCGGCCTCGACCTGCCGGACGTCTTCGACCGCTTCCGGCGCTGGGCGGTGGCCGACCCCAAGGACATCGGCCTCCAGACCGAACAGGTGCTCCTCGGCGGCGACCCGTGGGACCTCGCCGCCGCCCGCCACTTCCAGGTCAACACGCACGCCGCCGGGAACGGTTCGCTCATGCGGGCCGCCACCTCCGCCGTGTACTTCGCGGGGCGGGGCCGCGCGGAGACCATGGACGCCGCCCGCCGCATCGCCGCCCTGACCCACGGCGACGGCGCGGCCTGGGAGGGTACGGCGGTCCTCCACGAACTGGTCCGGGTCGCCCTCCTCGGCGGGGACCCGCTCGCCGCCCTGCCCGCCGCCCTCACCGAAGTGGCCCCCGCCCACCGGGACCGGTGGGCGACGGTGCTCGCCCCGGACTGGCACCCGAACGACGCGACCGAGTTCAACGGCGCGGTCTGGCCCTGCCTCGGCTCGGCGGTGTGGGCGCTGCGCACCACCCGCTCCTTCGAGGAGGCGCTCGTCGCGGCGGTCGACCTGGGTGGCGACACCGACACGGTGGCGGCGGTGACCGGCACCCTGGCGGGCGCGGTGTACGGCGCCGTCGCCGTCCCCGCCCGCTGGCTGCCCGTCCTGCACGTCCCCCTTCCCGGCTTCGGCGGCCGCGTCCTGCGCGCCGACGACCTGCGGGACCTGGCGAGGGCCCTGGTCTCGGCCGGCTGAAGGCCCGAACCGGTCGCAGGCCCGGCCGTAGGCCCCATCACAGGCCCGGTCCCGGTCTCACTCCCGGTCCAGGCCCAGGTCCAGGCCCAGGTCCAGGTTCGGGTCCAGGTCCAGGTCTCAGCCTCTGGCCCGGACCGTCGCCAGCACGTCGCGGTCCGGCTGGAGGGTGAGGCTGGGGACCGGGCGTATCCCGTCGGCGGTGACGTCCAGGTGGAAGCGGCGGGCGAGGACCGCGAGGACGAGGACCGCCTCGACGAGGGCGAAGCGGGTACCGAGGCACACGCGGGGACCGCCGCCGAACGGGAACCAGGCGTACTCGGGTATCTCCTCCGTCCCCTCGGCCGGTCCGGCGCCCTTCCCCTCCTCCAGGTCTGCGGTCAGCCAGCGCTCGGGGCGGAAGGCCTCGGGGTCTCCGTACCAGCGGGGGTCCCGGTGGGTGACCCACTGGCTGGACCAGACACGGGTGCCGACGGGGACGGGGGTGCCTCCGACGGTGGCGCCCTCCTTCGCCAGGCCGGTGATGAGCCAGATGGTGGGGTAGAGCCGCAGGGTCTCCTTGACGACGGCCTGGGTGTAGGTGAGGGAGGCGTAGTCGTCGTATCCCGGTTCGTGGTCGGCGAGGACCCGGTCGAGTTCTTCGGTGAGGGCGTCCCGGACCCGGGGGTCGCGGGAGAGCAGGTGCCAGGCCCAGACGAGGGTGGAGCTGGTGGTCTCGTGGCCCCCGATGTAGAGGGTGACCGTCTCGTCGCGGATCTCCCGGTCGGAGAGGCGGGCGCCGGTCTCGTCCCGGGCGGCGAGGAGCCGGCTGAGCAGGTCGGGGCGCTCGGTGTCGCCGTCGCGGTGGCGGGAGACGATCCGGGAGACCTCGGCGTCGATGACGGCCGTGGCGCGTTTGATGCGGGCGCGTCCGGGAGTGGGGACCCAGTCGGGCAGCAGGGCTCCGATGCCGCTGAACTCGGCGCCGATCTCCTTCTGCGCGACGTCCATCGCCCGGCCGATGGACTCGGCGTCGGCGGCCGTGTCGACGCCGAAGATGGTGCGGACGGCGATGAGCTGGGTGAGGGCGGCCATCTCCCTCTTGACGTCGATCCGTTCTCCGTCGGTCCACCGGTCGGCGAGGTCGACGGCGCATTCGGTCATGGTCGCCGCGTAGGAGCGGACCTGCTTGGGGCGGACGGAGGGCTGGACGAGGGAGCGCTTGCGCCGCCAGTCGGCGCCCTTGGCGACGACGACGCCGTTGCCGAGGAGGGTGCGGAAGGCGATGCCGAGGTCGGGCTGGTCGAAGGTGCGCTCGACCTCGGTGAGGAGTTCGCCGATGTTGTCGGGGTGGGCGATGAAGAGGGCGTGGCTGCGGCCGAAGCGCCAGCGGACGAAGTCCCCGCGGTCCCTGAGCTGTTCGAAGAAGGCGAGGGGGTCCTTGCCGAAGGCGGGCAGGTTGCCGAGGAGGGGCACGCCCCGTGGTCCTTCCACGAAGGCCGCCGGCTTCTGGGCCGAAGTCCCCGTCGGTCGTTCTCCGTCGCGCGCCCGGGCATCCGGACCTGTGTGTACGGCCATCCGCTTCCCCTCCCCAACTGCCCTTCCCTGCATGTGAGTCCATGCAAGCGGAAGGGTCGGGCTCCGCGCCACCCCTGTGGACGACGGCCTGTGGACAACGGCGGTGAGAACACGACGGAGGCCGGGGCCCGTGGCATGATCGCCATGGGCTCCGGCCGGAACTCACCCGATGGGGTGAGGGCGGTCAGCCCACTGAGCTGTAGGCGACGACGCCCCGCAGCAGCGAGTCGACGGCCTTGCGGGCGTTCTTGGCGACGGTGCTGTTCTCCTTGGGAGCTGCGGCGGCGATCTGTCCGAGGACGTCGATCACCTGCTTGCACCAGCGGACGAAGTCTCCGGCGGGCATCTCCGCCTCGCGGAGGACCTGGTCGAGGCTCTTGTCGGAGGCCCACTGGTAGGCCGCCCAGGCGAAGCCGAGGTCGGGCTCGCGCTGGCCCACGCCTTCCGCCTGGTTGATCCTGAACTCCTCTTCGAGGGCGTCGAGGCGTCCCCAGATCCGGACCATCTCGCCGAGTGCCGCCTTGGCGTTGCCGGTGGGCAGCTTGGGCGCGACGGCGTCGTCGGCCTGGCGGGACTCGTACACGAGGGCGGAGACGCAGGCGGCGAGTTCGGGCGGGGTGAGGCCTTCCCAGACGCGGTCGCGGAGGCATTCGCTGGCCAGCAGGTCGAGTTCGCCGTAGAGGCGGGCGAGCCGCTTGCCGTTGTCCGTGACCTCGTCGCCGCGCAGGTAGTCGAGTTCGGTGAGGAGCGCGACGATCCGGTCGAAGGTGCGGGCGATGGTGTTGGTGCGGCCCTCGATGCGCCGCTCCAGCTGCCGGGTGTCGCGCTGGAGGCGGTGGTAGCGCTCGGCCCAGCGGGCGTGGTCCTCGCGTTCGTCGCAGCCGTGGCAGGGGTGGGCGCGGAGGGCGGTGCGCAGCCGGGCGATCTCGCGGTCGTCGGCGGCGGCGGAGCGGTTCTTGCGGTGCCGCTCGGGGTTGATGTGGCCGGCCTTGCTGCGGAGTGCGGAGGCGAGGTCGCGGCGGGACTGCGGGGAGCGCGGGTTGAAGGACTTGGGGATCCTCATGCGCTCCAGTGCCTCGACCGGGACGGGGAAGTCGATGGAGGCGAGTCTCTTGACCTGCCGCTCGGCGGTGAGGACGAGCGGGCGGGGTCCGTCGTGGTGCTCGAAGCCGCGGTGTCCGTTGGTGCGGCCCGCGGGGATGCCGGGGTCGAGGACGAGGGCGAGTCCGGCGAACTTGCCGGTGGGGACGTGGATGACGTCGCCGGGCTTCAGCTTCTCCAGGGAGCTCGCCGCCTGGGCGCGGCGCTGGGCGGCGCCCTGCTTGGCCAGTTCCGTCTCGCGGTCCTTGAGTTCGCGGCGGAGCAGCGCGTACTCCTCGAAGTCCCCGAGGTGGCAGGTCATGCCCTCGCGGTAGCCTTCCAGGCCTTCTTCGTTCTTCTGGACCTGGCGGGAGATCCCGACGACGGAGCGGTCGGCCTGGAACTGCGCGAACGAGGTTTCGAGGAGTTCGCGGGACCGGTGCCGGCCGAACTGGTCGACGAGGTTGACCGCCATGTTGTACGAGGGCTTGAAGCTGGAGCGCAGCGGGTACGTGCGCGTGCCGGCGAGTCCGGCGAGGTGGCCGGGGTCGAGGCCGCGCTGCCAGAGGACGACGGCGTGTCCTTCGACGTCGATGCCGCGGCGTCCGGCACGGCCGGTGAGCTGGGTGTACTCGCCGGGGGTGATGTCGGCGTGCTGCTCGCCGTTCCACTTGACGAGCTTTTCGAGGACGACGGACCGCGCGGGCATGTTGATGCCGAGGGCGAGGGTCTCGGTGGCGAAGACGGCCTTGACGAGGCCGCGGACGAACAGCTCCTCGACGACCTCCTTGAAGGTGGGGAGCATGCCCGCGTGGTGGGCGGCGATGCCCCGCTCCAGGGCTTCGAGCCACTCGTAGTAGCCGAGGACGTGGAGGTCTTCGGCGGGGATGGAGGCGGTGCGCTCCTCGACGATCTCGCGGACCCGTCGGCGGGCCTCGTCGTCGTTGAGGCGGAGTCCGGCGTGGAGGCACTGCTGGACGGCGGCCTCGCAGCCGGCGCGGCTGAAGATGAAGGTGATGGCGGGCAGCAGGCCCTCGGCGTCGAGGCGGTCGATGACCTCGGGCCGGCCGGGGGTCCAGATGCGGGAGCGCTGGCGGCGCTCGCGCTCGCGGTCGGCCTCGCGGACCATCTTGCCGCGCCGCCGGTCGCGCGGGTTGTACGTGCGCGTGTTCTCGGTGCGGGCGAGGCGGAGGAGGTCGGGGTTGACCTCGCGGCGGGAGGCGCCGCGGCCGCCGTGGTCGGTCTCCTCCTCGAAGAGGTCGTACATCCGGCGTCCGGCGAGGACGTGCTGCCAGAGCGGTACGGGGCGGCTCTCGGAGACGATGACCTCGGTGTCGCCGCGGACGGTGTCGAGCCAGTCGCCGAACTCCTCGGCGTTGGAGACGGTCGCGGAGAGTGAGACGAGGGTGACGGATTCGGGGAGGTGGATGATCACTTCCTCCCAGACGGCACCGCGGAAGCGGTCCGAGAGGTAGTGCACCTCGTCCATGACGACGTATCCGAGGCCGGAGAGGGCCTGGGAGCCGGCGTAGAGCATGTTGCGGAGGACTTCGGTGGTCATGACGACGATCGGCGCGTCGCCGTTGACGCTGTTGTCCCCGGTGAGCAGGCCGACCTTGTCGGCTCCGTACCGCTTGACGAGGTCGGCGTACTTCTGGTTCGACAGCGCCTTGATGGGGGTCGTGTAGAAGCACTTGCGGCCCTGGGTGAGGGCGAGGTGGACGGCGAACTCGCCGACGATGGTCTTGCCGGAGCCCGTGGGCGCGGCGACGAGTACCCCCTTGCCCGCTTCGAGGGCCTTGCACGCCTCGATCTGGAAGGGGTCCAGGTCGAAGTCGTACATCTCGCGGAAGGGGGCCAGCGCAGTGGCTCGCTCGGCGTTGCGGGCGAGGGCGGCCGCGTACGCCTCGGCTGGTGTGAGGTCCTCTGTCATCGTGTTGTCGAGCCTACCCGCCACCTCTGACAGTGACGCGATCTTTATCGCGGGACGTGGGGCGGCGGGGAGGGTGCCGGGGCGGCTGCGGTCAGGCGGGTCCGGGGGCGGCCGGGGCGAGGACGCGCAGGGCTCCGGGGACGCACTCCACGGCGAGGGGCAGCGGGCCGAGGGGCTCGCCGTCGGCGTAGCCGGTGGTGTCCGGGGCGTCGAGGGCGAGGGTGCGGGTGCGGTACGTGGTGACCTTGGGGTGGTCGAGGTGTGTGCCCTTGTAGACGCGGGGGAAGACCTTGATCAGGGTGGTGCGGTCGCAGTCCCCGACGACCGTGACGTCGAGGAGGCCGTCGTCGGTGCGGGCGTCGGCGCAGATCCGCATGCCGCCTCCGTAGGAGGTGCCGTTGCCGACGGCGACGAGGGTGGCGTCGACCTCCACGATCCGTCCGCCGTCGAGGGTGAGGCGGTAGGGGACGGGGCGGAAGGCGGCGAGTTCGGCGAGGATCGCGAGGTCGTACTTGAAGCGTCCGGCGGGAACGCGCATGCGGTTGCCGCGGTCGTTGACCCGGGAGTCGAAGCCGGACGCGAGGACGGTCGCGTACCAGCGGGTCCCGGCCTCCGGGATGGCGGTTCCTGCGGTGGTGGTTCCTGCGGCCGCGGCCCCTGCGGCTGTGCTCCCGCCCGTGACGCGGCCGAGGTCGACGGCCCGGCCGCCGGTGTCCTTCAGGGCCGCGGCGGCGGCGCGGGCCGCGGTGGCCGGGTCGCGGACGGGCAGGCCGAGGGTGCGGGCGAAGTCGTTGCCGGTGCCCGCGGCGACGATCCCGAGGGGGACGGAGGTTCCGGCGACGACCCGGAGGGCGAGGGAGACCATGCCGTCACCGCCGACGGCGACGAGGGCGCCGGTGCCGTCCGCGACGGCCTCGCGGGCGCGTCGCAGGGCGTCGGCGGCGTCGTGCCCGAGGACGGTGCGGACGGTGAGTCCGGCGTCCCGCAGGGCGTCGAGGGCGGGCCGGGCGGCCTGGGCGCCCCGGCCGCGGCCCGCGGTGGGGTTGACGAAGAGGGTGATGTCGCTGGTCATCGGTGGTCCCCCCGGACGGAGTCTGGGGGGACCCTACAAGATCAGGTGATGTCGTCGTAACCGTTGAGGCGCCGGACGCCGCCGTGGTCCCCGGTGGCCTGCTCGGGCAGGGCGCGGGGGGCGTTCACGGGCTCGACGGCACCGACCGTCTCGGGGGTGAGGTCGAGCACGGAGGCCTCGTCGTCGTCGAGCCCGGCGTCGGGGTTGTTGCGCCTGCGCCGCCGGTCGTTGAGGAGGGAGAAGCCGACGGCCCCGAAGTACAGGACGGTGATGGGCCCGGCGAGGGCGATCATGCCGACGGGGTCGGTGGTGGGGGTGATGACGGCGCCGAAGACGAAGACGCCCATGATCACGCCGCGCCACCAGCCGGCCATGCGGCGGCCGGTGAGGACACCGGTGAGGTTGAGCATCACCAGGACGAGCGGGAGCTCGAAGGCGAGGCCGAAGACGAGCACCATGCGCAGGGTGAAGTCGAGGACGTCGCCGAGCGAGAGGATGTTCGCGGAGCCCTCGGGCGTGAGGCTGATGAGGACCTTCACGCTGATGGGGAGGATGAGGTACGCGAGGTAGGCGCCGGCGGCGAAGAGCGGCACGGCCGCGCCGACGAAGGCGTACGTGTACTTCTTCTCGTTCTTGTGCAGTCCGGGCGCGACGAAGGCCCACAGCTGGTACAGCCAGATCGGGCTGGCGACGACGAGGCCCGTCGTCAGCGACAGCTGGATCGTCGTGCTGAAGGGGGCCATCAGCGTGTTGAAGGAGACGATCGCGCAGTTTCCGCCGTTGCTGGTGACGTCCGGCGCGCAGGTGGGCACCGACTTCGTCAGGAACTGCATCAGCTCCTCGCTGTACACGAGGGCGACGATCGTCACCGCTGCGATGGCGAGGAGGCCCTTCGCCATGCGGTTGCGGAGTTCGCGGAGGTGCTCCACGAGGGGCATCCGGCCCTCGGGGTCCTTCTCCTGCTTGCGGGCAGACTTGAGCAACCCACGTCCTCATCTCGTGCGGCAGCCGCCGCCCGGTGCGGCGGCCGCGGCGGACCGGGTCAGCGCTTGGTGGTGTCCGTGGGCTCGGTCACGGGACGCGCGCTGGTCACGTCGCCGGGAGCGGCCTGGATGGTGCGCGGGGCGGGCTGGTCCGGCGTTCCGGTTCCGGCGTGCGGCGGGTCGGCGGGCGCGCTCTGCTGGTCGTCGGACTTCATCGCCTTGGCCTCGCTCTTGAGGATGCGGGCCGACTTGCCGAGCGAGCGGGCCATGTCCGGGAGCTTCTTGGCGCCGAACAGCAGGATGATGACGACGAGAATGAGGATGATCTCGGTGGGGCCGAGCCTACCCATAGCTTTTACCTTCTTCACCGAGGCGACATGGTGTGCGTGCCCGGCGGGTCGGACAGGTGTCCGGCCACCGCGCTGTCTGCGATCGTAACCCGCAGGAGTAAACGGGGGGCAATGCCCGTGCGTACTCCCGATTGCGTCCCGCGCGCCTGGCCGGGGCCGCTTCCCGCAGCGTACGGCACAGGTTCAGCGGAGCGTCTCGCCGGTGCGGGCGAGGCCGGTGGCGGCGTCCTCCAGCTCTTCGGCGGCCCGGGTGATCCGCTCGGTGGTGCGGGCCACTTGGCGGCCGAGGCGCTGGACCTCCAGGAAGACCTTGACGGCGAGGACGCCGAGGACGGCGAGGCCGAGGAAGCCGAGGGCGATGGCGATCATGGGCCAGAACATGGGACGAGCCTAGACGTTGGGCGGCGGCGGCCGGTTCGGACGGGCGGCGGTTCAGACGGTGGTGTGGAGGCGCAGCGTCCGGACGCCGCCGCCGGTGAGGAGTTCGACGATGCGCTCGCCGGCGGGCTTGCGGACGGAGCTTCCGCATGCGGGGCAGGTGAAGGAGTAGAAGGTGGTGCGGCGGCTGGCCCCGATGGCGAGGCGCAGGGCGTTGGCCGAGAGTTCGAAACGGGAGCGGCAGTCGGGGCAGGCGGCCTTGAAGAGGACCGGGGCCACCGTCGCCGCAAAACCGTGCATCACGGACATCTCCCTCATCTCTCCCACTCCCGATCCCTTCATCCCACCGGCCTGAAACCCACCGGTCCGAGCCCTACCGGCCCGAGCCACTCCAGTCCGAGCCCTACCGGTCCGAGCCACTCCAGTCCGAGCCCTACCGGCCCGATCCCTACCGGTCCGAGCCACTCCGGCCCGAGTTCCACCGGCCCGAGCCACTTCGACCCGAGCTCCACCGGCCCGAGCCACTCCGGCCCGGAACTCACCTGCCTGGAACTCACCGGCTCGCGGCTCTCCGGCCCTCGGCGGTCCGCCCGCCGGACCGTCCCCGCCGTGCCTCACTCGCTCTCGTACGCGGCGAGCGCGGCCGCCGCCGCCGTCCTGGCGCTGTCGGCGAGCTCGGCCGGCGCGACGATGCGCCCGTCGCTGCCGAGCCGGAGCGCGAGCCTGCGCAGCGAGGCGGGGTCGGGCGTCCGCAGGGTGATCCGCAGGCCGCCGTCGGGCAGCTCGTCGGCCCGGTCGTGCGGGTAGTACTCGGCGACCCACCGGCCGCCGGGGCCGACCTCGACCACGACCTCGGGGTCGTCGGCGGAGGGCTGGACCAGGTTCTCGGAGAGGTCCCGCAGCTCCAGCTCCGGCGGCGCGGCGGGCTCGTCGAGGAGGCGGATCTCCGCGACCCGGTCGAGCCGGAAGGTGCGGCGCGCCTCGGAGAGGCGGCACCAGGCCTCCATGTAGGTGTGACCGACGGCGAAGAGCCGGATCGGGTCGACCTCGCGCTCGGTGAGCTCGTCGCGGGCGGGCGAGTAGTAGCGCACCCAGAGCCGGCGGCGCTCGGAGATCGCCCGGTCGACCTCGGCGAAGACCCCGCCCTCGGCCTCGAAGGTCACCGAGAGCCGGGCACTGGCCCCGGCGGCCTCGCCGGCCGCGGCCTCCAGCTTGGCGGTGGCGCGCAGCAGGGCCTCCCGGTCGCTCTCGCGGAGGCCCGGCAGGGTGGCGACGGCGCGGGCGGCGACGAGCAGGGCGGTCGCCTCGTCGGCGGCGAGGCGCAGCGGGGCGGCGACGTCGTCGGGGTTGTGCCACCAGATCCGGTCGCCGTCGGTGTCGATGTCGAGGAGGTCGCCGCCCCGGAAGCTGGTGCCGCACATGGGCAGCACGTCCAGGTCGGAGATCAGCTCGTCCTCGGTGATGCCGAAGGCGCGCGCCACGTCGGCGACGTGGGCGCCGGGGCGCTCGCGGAGGTAGGTGACGAGGGAGAGCATCCGCCTCGTCTGGTCGATCGCGTTGGCAGCCATGCGTCCGTCTCCCCCTCAGCCCTTGGCCACGGCGCGCAGCCGGTCCACCACGTCGGCCCGCAGATCGGCCGGTTCCAGTACGACGACGTCGGGGCCGAACTCGACGAGCCAGGCGTCGAGGCCGTGCCCGTACGGGATCTCCAGCTCGTCCCAGCCGTCGGCGCCCTCCCGCACGGACTGGGCGCGGGCCCGCAACGGGTAGCCGGCGCCGGCGCGGAGCCGGATGCGGGCGGAGCGGGTGGCGGTCTCGCCGGCCCAGCTCTCGACGGTCTCCCGCACGGTGACGACGTCGGGCACGGGGGCGGTGAAGGCGCCGGCCCGGGAGCGGACCTTGCCGGTGATCCGGGAGAGGCGGAAGACGCGCTCGGCGCCGCGGTCGCGGTCCCAGCCGGCGAGGTACCAGTGGCCGCGCCAGCATTCGAGGGTCCAGGGCTCGACGTGGCGGGTCTCCGGCCGGGCGGCGTTGGCCTTGCGGTAGTCGAAGACGACGGGCCGCCGGTCGCGGCAGGCCAGCATGAGGGGCTCGAAGGCGGCCTCGCGGACCGGGATGCGGGGTTCGAGGGCGCTGGGCTGGACGTCGTACGAGTCCTCCGCCTCGGGCATGCCGGCGGCGCGGAGCTTCTGGAGGGCGCCGCTGGCGGCCCCGGCGAGGCGGGCCTGCTGCCAGACCTTGGCGGCGAGGCCGAGCGCGGCGGCCTCCTCGGCGTCGAGGGTGATGGGTGGCAACCGGTTGGAGTCGCGGCGGGCCAGGTAGCCGGTCTCGCCGTCCAGGTTCTCGACGGTCTCGATGACGAGGCCGAGTTCGCGGAGGTCGTCCTTGTCGCGCTCGAACATGCGGTTGAAGGCGTCCTCGCCGCTCGCTTCGAGGTACGCCTCGATGGAGCCGCGCAGTTCGCGCTTGCTGAGCGGGCGGCGCGTCCCGAGCAGGCACAGCGCGAGATTCATCAGCCGCTCGGACTTGGCAATCGCCATCGACGCCCCGCACCTCTTCCGCCGGTTGCACTTCTCGGACGTCCGACCGTACCGCCCCGGGGTCCCGGGAACCAAAGCCGAGGGCCCCCGCCGTGGACGGCGGGGGCCCTCGGTGCCTCGTCGGACCGGATCAGCGCTTGCCGACGGCCACGAGGTCACAGACGAAGATCAGCGTCTCGCCGGGGGCGATGGCGCTGCCGGCACCGCGGTCGCCGTAGGCGAGGTGCGCGGGGATGACCAGCTGGCGGCGACCGCCGACCTTCATGCCCTGGACGCCCTGGTCCCAGCCCGCGATGACCTGGCCGACGCCGAGCTGGAAACCGAGCGGGGTGCCGCGGTTCCAGGAGGCGTCGAACTCCTCGCCGGTGGAGAAGGCCACGCCCACGTAGTGGACCTGCACGGCGTCGCCGGCCTCGGCGACCTCGCCGTCGCCCTCCCAGATGTCCTTGATCTCCAGGTCCTTCGGCGGCTCGCCACCCGGGAAGTCGACCTCGGGCTTCTCGATGCTCACTGCTGTGTGCTCCTTCTTGTGGTGCGTCGATCCGGAACAGTCTCACAGATCGGTGATCGGATCGGTGATGCCGGTGATCGGATCGGTGAGGGGATCGACGATCAGGCCCGCGATCGGGCCGGTGATCGGGCCGGCGATCGGGCCGGCGATCGGGCCGGCGATCAGGCGACGCCCAGGATGTCGACGGAGAAGACCAGGGTGTTCTTCGCCAGCTCGCTGCTCGGGTTGGCTCCGTAGCCCAGTGCCGGGGGGATCACCAGGAGCACGCGGTCACCGACGTTCTTGCCGACCAGGGCCTTGTCCCAGCCCTGGATGACCGCTCCGGTGCCGATCTGGAAGGCGGTGGCGCCCCCGTGGTCCCAGGAGGAGTCGAACTTCTTGCCGTCCTCCCACTTCACGCCGGTGTACTGGGCGATGAGCCCCTGGCCCGCCTCGACCTTGGGGCCGGTGCCCTTGATGAGCACCTGCTCCTTGAGCTCGGTGGGGGCCTTCTGCCCCTTCGGGATGGTGATCGTGGCGGCGGCCTGGGAGGGGGCCTTCACCTCGGGCATCCCGGCCGCGGGCGCCGCCTGGGTGCCCTTGGCCTCGGCCTTGGAGTCGACCGTGGCGGCCCCGGCGACGTCGACGACCCAGACGAGGGTGTCGGTGGCCTTCAGGCCCGACTGCGGGTTCAGGCTCTCGCCGACCAGGTCGCCAGCGGTCCCCTGGACGAGGAGGCGGGAGCCGACCTTCTTGCCCTCCACCGCGTTGAGGACCTTGTCCGGCAGCTGCTGGCTCGGCTGGCCGAGCCGTTCGACGGCCTGCGGGTGCGTCCCCTTGGCGGCGGGCGTCTGCTGGGCCCACGTGCCGCCGAGCGGCTTGTCCTCCTGCCACTTCTCGACCGTCCAGTCCAGCCTGACGAAGTCGCCCTTCTTGACCGTCGCCCCGCTGCCCTCCGTCACGGTCTCGATCACCGTCTTGTCGGCGGCCTTGGCGTCCTTGGGGACGACGACGTCGGGCTGGGCGCCGAACTTCCCCTTGACCTCGGCCACCGCGCCGTCCGAGGAGCCGCCCTTCTCCGAGTCCGAACCGCACGCGGCGGTGATCAGCAGGACGGGCACGGCGAGGAGCGCGGCGATACGTCGCTTCGTGTTGTAGTTCATCAGTCCAACTGGGAGTCGGGGCCATGGGAACGCCCACACTCTACGGTGCGGCCCCTGCCCCGCAGGGGTTCTGCCGCACCCCGACCCGCAGAACCGGGGCCGCGCCCCCGGAGGGACGCGGCCTTCGGCGCACGGAGCGGGCCCGGGCCCCGGGTCAGCTTCCGTACACCGTGTTCACCCTTGCGGTGACGCGGTGGTCCGGTGATCCGGTGATCCGGTCACATGCCGGCGATCAGCTTCTCCACCCGGTCGTCGACGGAGCGGAACGGGTCCTTGCACAGGACCGTGCGCTGCGCCTGGTCGTTGAGCTTGAGGTGGACCCAGTCGACGGTGAAGTCCCGGCGCTGCTCCTGGGCTCGGCGGATGAAGTCGCCGCGGAGGCGGGCCCGGGTGGTCTGCGGGGGCACGGACTTGCCCTCGAAGATCTTCAGATCGTTGCAGATGCGGGCCGCCTGCCCGTTCTTCTGCAGCAGGTAGTACAGGCCGCGGCGGCGGTGGATGTCATGGTAGGCGAGGTCTATCTGCGCGACCCTCGGGTTCGACATGGTCATGTTGTGCTTGGCCCGGTACCGCTCGATGAGCTTGTACTTCATGACCCAGTCGATCTCGGTCTCGATGCGGTCCAGCTGCTCGGCCTCGATCGCGTCGAGCGTACGGCCCCAGAGCTCCAGGACCTGGGCGACGGTGCCGCTGCGGATGCCGCGCCGGTCGACGAAGTCCACGGCCTTCTCGTAGTACTCGCGCTGGACCTCCAGGGCGGAGGCCTCGCGGCCGCTGGCGAGCCGGACCTTGCGCTGGCCGGTGATGTCGTGGCTGACCTCTCGGATGGCCCGGATCGGGTTCTCCAGGGTCAGGTCGCGCATCACGGTGCCGGCCTCGATCATGCGGAGGACGAGGTCGGTGGCGCCGACCTTGAGCAGCATGGTCGTCTCGGACATGTTCGAGTCGCCGACGATGACGTGGAGCCTGCGGTAGCGCTCGGCGTCGGCGTGCGGCTCGTCCCGGGTGTTGATGATGGGGCGCGAGCGGGTGGTGGCGGAGCTGACGCCCTCCCAGATGTGCTCGGCGCGCTGGGAGACGCAGTAGACCGCGCCGCGCGGGGTCTGGAGGACCTTCCCCGCCCCGCAGATGAGCTGCCGGGTGACGAGGAAGGGAATGAGGATGTCCGCGAGCCGGGAGAACTCACCGTGGCGGGCGACGAGATAGTTCTCGTGGCAGCCGTAGGAGTTTCCGGCCGAGTCGGTGTTGTTCTTGAAGAGGTAGACGTCGCCCGCGATTCCCTCCTCGTGCAGGCGGCGTTCGGCGTCGACGAGCAGGCCTTCGAGAATGCGCTCGCCGGCCTTGTCGTGGGTGACCAGTTCGGTCACGTTGTCGCATTCCGGTGTGGCGTATTCCGGATGCGAACCCACGTCCAGGTACAGGCGGGCGCCGTTCCGCAGGAAGACATTGCTGCTGCGGCCCCATGACACGACACGGCGGAAGAGGTAGCGCGCCACTTCGTCAGGAGACAGTCGGCGCTGTCCCCTGAACGTGCACGTGACGCCGTACTCGTTCTCCAGCCCGAAAATGCGGCGGTCCATGACTGAACATTACGCCTGACGGCCTGTGCTGAAACCGGGTTGGACACTCACGTTCGGATCATTTTCCGATCAGGGCGTGTTCTTTTCGCCGTGCGCGGCGGCGGGAACGTCCGCGCCGGCGGCGTGTCGCGCCCCGGCACCGGGGGTTTCGGGGGCCGTGGAGGCGTCCAGGACGCGGGTAGTGGCGAGGAGGACGGCGAAGGCGACGAGGCCGCCCGCTCCGGCGACGGCGAAGCCGGACGCCGTTCCGGCGAGTTCGACGGCGGGTCCCGCGACGGCGGAGCCGAGGGCCGAGCCGACGCCGAAGGTGGTGACGAGCCAGGAGAAGGCCTCGGTGACGGTGCCGCGCGGCGCGTGCCGGTCGACGACCACGAAGGCGCAGGCGAGGGCGGGGGCCAGGAAGACGCCGGAGAGGACCGAGAAGCCCGTCATGGCCGCGGGGCCGGGGACGAGGACCAGCGGCAGGTAGCAGACCGCGAGGAGCAGGACGAGGGCGCGCAGGCGCCGCTCGGGCTCCCCGGCCCACTGCCGGGCGCCGTAGGCGACGCCGCCGAGGAGCGCGCCGAGGCCGAGCGCGGCCATCAGCCAGCCGTAGACGGCGGGGGTGCCGCGGTCGTCGGCGTAGGCGACGGCGGCGACGGTGATGGAGCCGAGGGCGAGGCCGACGAAGAAGAAGGAGCCGAGGAGGGCGAGGAGGCCGGGCGAGCGCAGGGCGCCCAGCCAGTGGGCCTCGCGGGGCGCGGAGCGCCAGGCGCGGGAGGGCTCGGAGAGGACGACGGCGAGGGCGCCGAGGACGCCCAGGGCGTTGATGACGAGGAGGGCGGCGGCGGGCGACCACAGGGAGACCAGGAGGGTCAGGAGGAGGGGCCCGGCGGTGAACATGACCTCCTGGGCGACCGCGTCGAGGGCATATGCGCGGTGGACCCGGTCCTCGCGGCCGAGGACGCTCGGCCACAGGGCCCGCAGTCCGCCCTCCAGGGGCGGGGTGAAGAGCCCCGCGAGGACGGCGGCGGCATAGGCGAGGCCGAGGTGGCCGATGCCGGTGAGGGCGAGCAGGAGCATTCCGAGGGCGGAGAGGACGGCGGCGGGCAGCTGGACCCGGGGCTGGCCCTTGAGGTCGACGGCCCGGCCGAGGAGGGGCTGGCCGAGGGCGGTGGCGACGCCGTAGGCGGCGATGAGGCCGCCGGCGAGGGTGTAGCTGCCGCCCTGGTCGCGGACGAAGAGGGTGAGGGCGACGGGGCCGACGGCATGGGGCAGGCGTCCCACGAGGGTGCCGGCGAGCAGCCGGGCCGCGTGCGGCGCCCGGAGTATGTCGAGATAGCCGCCGTGCGGCGGTGCCTCGGTGGCCATGTCGGTCTCCCCTCGCCCGGGATCCCCCGAGGTTTTACGTATAACGTGCGACGTCATACGTACCATGTCGGCTGTACGCGGGTCCACCCCGCGCCCCTGGGACCGTCCGACGCGGAGGCTTGTGTGCAGACCCCGGAGCCGCTCGGCGGCGCCCGCCCGACCAGCCGGGACGTCGCCCGGGCGGCGGGCGTCTCGCAGGCCACCGTCTCCCTGGTGCTCGGCGGCAAGTGGCGCGGCCGGGTCTCCGAGCGCACCGCGGGCGCCGTGCGGGAGGCCGCCCGGGAGCTCGGCTACCGGCCCAACCTGGCCGCCCGCAACCTCCGGCTCGGCCGCACCAGGACGGCCCTGCTCGTCGTCCCGGCCCTCACCAACGAGTTCTTCGCCCACGTCCACACGGGCGCCGCCGCGGCGGCGGCCCGGCACGGCTTCGGCGTCGTCCTCTACCCCTCCCCCGACGGCGTGGGCCCGGCCCGGGACCCCTTCGCCTCGGCGCAGGCCGCCCTCGACGGCGTGATCGCCTCCTCCATGGCGACCGACGCCCTGGACGCCTTCCGGGGCACCGACCTGCCGCTCGTCATGCTCGACAGCGACCCGGCCGGCACCGGCGCCGCCGCCCATGTGAACCTCGACGTCGCGGACGGGATGCGCCGGGTGACCGGGCACCTGCTCGGCCTCGGCCACCGCCGCTTCCTGCACCTGGCGTCCGCGGCCCCGTCCTGGACCTTCGACGTCCGGGCCGACGCGCTCGCCCGGGAGCTGCGCGGCACGGACGTGCGCACCGTGCGGTCGCCGCTGAACGTCGCGGACGCGCGGGAGGCGGCGGAGCGGGCCCTGACCGACTCCGGGCCCCGTCCCACGGCGGTGGTCTGCGACGACGACATCCTCGCGGCCGGCGTCTACAAGGCCGCGCGCCGGCTCGGGCTGCGCGTTCCCGAGGACCTGTCGGTCACCGGCTTCGACGACATGACCCTGGCCACGGTGGTGGAGCCCGGGCTCACCACCGTCCGGCTGCCCGCCGAGGAGTTCGGCCGACGGGGCATGGAGGCGCTCCTCGCCGTCCTCGCGGGCGAACCGCCCCGTCCGGAGACCCTTCCCGTCGCCCTGGTCCCCCGGGGCTCCTCCGGGCCCGCCCCGGCCGCCTGAGGCGCTTCCGGAAGCGGACGCGCCGAGGGGCCCCGGCCGCTCGCGCGCGCCGGGGCCCCTCGGACCGTGCCGTCTACTCCTCGGGAGCCTCGTCGGAGGGCTCGTCCGTCTTCGTCACCGCCGCGTCGTCCGCCTCCAGGAGGCGGGAGAGCTGCCGGCCGACGATCCGCTTGAACTTGCGCTGCTGCGGGCGCGTGCGGTCCAGGACCGCCACCTCCAGGCGCTCGGCGGGAATGTCCCGCTCGCTGCCGTTGGTGTCCCGCGAGAGCGCCTGCACGGCCAGCTTCAGGGCCTCGGCCAGGGACATGCCGTCCCGGTGCCGCTGGTCCAGGAAGGAGCTGATCTGCTCGGCGTTCCCGCCGACCGCGACCGAGCCGTGCTCGTCGACGATCGAGCCGTCGTGGGGCAGCCGGTAGATCTGGTCGCCCTCCGGCTCGGTGCCGACCTCGGCGACGACCAGCTCCACCTCGTACGGCTTCTCCCCCGCGCTGGAGAAGATGGTGCCGAGCGTCTGCGCGTAGACGTTGGCCAGGCCGCGCGCGGTGACGTCGTCCCGGTCGTAGGTGTACCCCCGCAGGTCGGCGTAGCGGACGCCGCCGATGCGCAGGTTCTCGTACTCGTTGTACTTGCCGGCGGCCGCGAAGCCGATCCGGTCGTAGATCTCGCTGAACTTGTGGAGGGCGCGGGACGGGTTCTCGCCGACGAAGACGATGCCGTCGGCGTACTGGAGGACGACGAGGCTGCGGCCCCGGGCGATGCCCTTGCGGGCGTACTCGGCCCGGTCGGCCATGGCCTGCTGGGGTGAGACGTAGAACGGAGTGGACACCGGCGGTCCGTCCCTTTCTTCTGGGCTTCTGGAGCGACGAGTGGTCAGAGCAGGGCGGCGCGCGGCCCGTCGGGCTGCTCGAGCCGTCGCTCGGTGATCGACCGGGCAAGCTCGGAGGACTCGGCCTCGGTGAGCCTGCGGAAGCCCTCGTCGGTGATGACGGTGACGATCGGGAAGATCCGGCGGGCCAGGTCCGGGCCGCCGGTCGCGGAGTCGTCGTCCGCCGCGTCGTACAGCGCCTGCACGACCAGCGTGGTGGCCTGCTGCTCGGTCAGGTCGTCGCGGTAGAGCTTCTTCATCGAGCCGCGCGCGAAGATCGAGCCCGAGCCGGTGGCGGCGAAGCCGTGCTCCTCGGAGCGGCCGCCGGTCACGTCGTAGGAGAAGATCCGGCCCTTCTCCCTGCCCTCGTCCCAGCCCGCGAAGAGCGGCACGACGGCGAGGCCCTGCATGGCCATGCCGAGGTTGCCGCGGATCATGGTGGAGAGGCGGTTCGCCTTGCCCTCCAGGGAGAGCGTCGCGCCCTCCACCTTCTCGAAGTGCTCCAGCTCCAGCTGGAACAGCTTGACCATCTCCACCGCGAGGCCGGCGGTGCCGGCGATGCCGACCGCGGAGTACTCGTCGGCCGGGAACACCTTCTCGATGTCCCGCTGCGCGATCATGTTGCCCATGGTGGCGCGGCGGTCGCCGGCGAGGACGACCCCGCCGGGGAACGTGGCGGCCACGATGGTCGTGCCGTGGGGGGCCTCGACGATGCCCTCCGGAAGCTTCCGGTTGCCGGGGAGCAGATCCGGCGAGTGCGCGGACAGGAAGTCCATGAACGAGGACGAGCCCGGCGTCAGGAAGGCCGCCGGCAGACGCCCGGTGCTACGAGGGTTGGCTTCCACGCGATTCCTTCCGGGTGGGAGAGTCGGCCCGCCGTGGGGAGCGCGGGCCGATCTTGCTTGCTGTGCACGGACCTTACCCGTGCCACGGCCTGTCACCCGTCCCCGGACCCGCGGCTTTCTCCGGGGCTCCGGGGACGGAGGACGACAGGTGCGCGAGGGGGCTACTCGCCGCCCTTCTGCACGAACGATCGAACGAAGTCCTCGGCGTTCTCCTCCAGGACGTCGTCGATCTCGTCTAGGACGGAGTCCACGTCCTCGCTCAGCTTCTCCTGGCGCTCCTGGAGGTCGGAGCTCGCCTCCGTGGTGGTCTCCTCGACCTCCTCCGTGGAGCGCGTCGCCTTCTGCTGTCCGCCGCCGGTGTCCTTGGTCGCCATATCCCTCACCCCGCTCGAATCGGCCCGCTCGGTTGAGTCCTTGCAAGATCAGACCCTATAGGTCGGGTCCGACTTCGGCCTCGTGGTTTCCACAACGCCCGGGCACTGTTTCCATGATTCCCAGTGCCGGGGCATTTCAGGCTCGTACCGGGCTCCCGGTTCAGTCGCCCGAGAGCACGCGCACCAGTTCCTCCGCCGTGCGGCAGCGGTCCAGGAGCGATTTCACGTGCGCCTTGGTGCCCCGGAGGGGCTCCAGGGTCGGGACGCGCTGGAGCGAGTCCCGGCCCGGCAGGTCGAAGATCACCGAGTCCCAGGAGGCCGCGGCGACGTCGTCGGCGTACTGCTCCAGACAGCGGCCCCGGAAGTAGGCGCGGGTGTCCTCGGGGGGTGCCGTCTCGGCCCGCTCGACCTCCGCCTCGTCCAGGAGCCGCTTCATGCGCCCGCGGGCCGCCAGGCGGTTGTAGAGACCCTTGTCGGGGCGCACGTCGGCGTACTGGAGGTCCACCAGGTGCAGCCGAGCGGCGTCCCAGTCCAGGCCGTCGCGGCGTCGGTAGCCCTCCATGAGCTCCCGCTTGGCGATCCAGTCGAGCTCGCCGGCCAGGCTCATGGGGTCGTTCTCCAGCCGGCCCAGGGTGTCCTCCCAGCGGGTCAGGACGTCCCTGGTCTGCTCGTCCGCGTCCGTGCCGTACCGCTCGTCCACGTACTTCCTGGCCAGCTCGAAGTACTCCATCTGGAGCTGTACGGCGGTGAGTGTCCGGCCGCTGCGGAGCGTGACCAGGTACTGGAGGGAGGGGTCGTGCGAGACCTGGTGGAGGGTGCGCACCGGCTGGTCGACGGCGAGGTCGACGGTGATGAAGCCGTCCTCGATCATCGACAGGACCAGCGAGGTGGTGCCCAGCTTGAGGTAGGTCGAGATCTCGGAGAGGTTCGCGTCGCCGATGATCACGTGCAGCCGGCGGTAGCGCTCGGCGTCGGCGTGCGGTTCGTCCCGGGTGTTGATGATGGGCCGTTTGAGGGTGGTCTCCAGGCCGACCTCGACCTCGAAGTAGTCGGCGCGCTGGCTGATCTGGAAGCCGTGCTCCCGCCCGTCCTGGCCGATGCCGACCCGTCCCGCGCCGGTGACGACCTGGCGGGAGACGAAGAAGGGGGTGAGGTGGCGCACGATGTCCGAGAAGGGGGTCTCCCGCTTCATCAGGTAGTTCTCGTGCGTGCCGTAGGACGCGCCCTTGTTGTCGGTGTTGTTCTTGTACAGGTGGATGGACTGGGCCCCGGGGAGCTGGGCGGCGCGCTCGGCGGCCTCGGCCATGATCCGCTCGCCGGCCTTGTCCCAGAGGACGGCGTCGCGGGGGTTGGTGACCTCCGGGGAGCTGTACTCCGGATGGGCGTGGTCCACGTAGAGCCGGGCACCGTTGGTGAGGATCACGTTGGCCAGGCCGATGTCCTCGTCGGTGAGCTGGCTGGAGTCGGCGGCCTCGCGGGCGAGGTCGAAGCCGCGGGCGTCCCGCAGCGGGTTCTCCTCCTCGAAGTCCCAGCGGGCGCGGCGCGCCCGGTGCATCGCCGCCGCGTAGGCGTTGACGATCTGGGACGAGGTGAGCATGGCATTGGCGTTCGGGTGTCCCGGAACGGAGATCCCGTACTCCGTCTCGATGCCCATTACTCGCCGTACGGTCATGCGGCCCTCCTTGCCCGGCGGCGCTCACTGTGCGCGACTCGGCGGTACCGAAGAGCCTAGATCGGCTCCGCGCTGGTGGGGAGATCGTTTGCGGTATTTCCCTGAGCCTGTGGTGCCGGGGGAAATGCTGGATGGAATGCGACGGCTGCGGATGCCCGGTTTCCGGACATCCGCAGCCGGTGGGCGTTCTACAGGTACTGACCGGTATTGGCCACCGTGTCGATGGAGCGCCCGGTGTCCGCACCCTGCTTTCCGGTGACGAGCGTGCGGATGAACACGATCCGCTCGCCCTTCTTTCCGGAGATGCGGGCCCAGTCGTCGGGGTTGGTGGTGTTGGGCAGGTCCTCGTTCTCCTTGAACTCGTCCACGCACGCCTGGAGGAGGTGGGAGACCCGGATGCCCTTCTGGTTGTGGTCGAGGAAGGCCTTGATGGCCATCTTCTTGGCCCGGTCGACGATGTTCTGGATCATCGCGCCGGAGTTGAAGTCCTTGAAGTACAGGACTTCCTTGTCGCCGTTGGCGTACGTGACTTCGAGGAAGCGGTTCTCCTCGGACTCCGCGTACATCTGCTCGACCACGGACTGGATCATTCCGTGGGCCGCGGCGGCCTTCGATCCCGCGTGCTCGGAGACGTCGTCCTCGTGCAGCGGCAGGTTGCCCGTGAGGTACTTCGCGAAGATGTCCTTCGCCGCCTCCGCGTCCGGACGCTCGATCTTGATCTTGACGTCGAGCCGGCCGGGCCGCAGGATCGCGGGGTCGATCATGTCCTCGCGGTTGGAGGCGCCGATGACGATGACGTTCTCCAGGCCCTCCACGCCGTCGATCTCGGCGAGCAGCTGCGGGACGATGGTGTTCTCCACGTCCGAGCTGACACCGGATCCGCGGGTGCGGAAGAGGGATTCCATCTCGTCGAAGAAGACGATGACGGGGGTCCCCTCGCTCGCCTTCTCCCGCGCACGCTGGAAGACGAGGCGGATGTGCCGCTCGGTCTCGCCGACGTACTTGTTGAGGAGCTCGGGGCCCTTGATGTTGAGGAAGTAGGACTTCCCCGCGGGCTGACCGGTCACCTCGGCGACCTTCTTGGCCAGGGAGTTGGCCACGGCCTTCGCGATCAGCGTCTTGCCGCAGCCGGGCGGGCCGTAGAGCAGGATGCCCTTCGGCGGCCGCAGTTCGTGCTCCTTGAAGAGGTCCGGGTAGAGGTACGGGAGCTCGACCGCGTCGCGGATCAGCTCGATCTGGTTGCCCAGACCGCCGATCTTCTCGTAGTCGACGTCCGGGACCTCTTCGAGGACGAGCTCTTCGACCTCGCTCTTGGGGACCACTTCGTAGACGTAGCCGGACCGGGGGTCGAGCAGCAGGGCGTCGCCGGAGCGGATGGTGACGTCCAGCAGGGGCTCGGCGAGCCTCACCACCCTCTCCTCGTCCGTGTGCCCGACCACCAGGGCGCGCTCGCCGTCCTCCAGGATCTCCTTGAGGGTGACGATGTCGCCGGCGCGCTCGAACTCCATGGCCTCGACCACGTTGAGCGCTTCGTTGAGCATGACCTCCTGGCCGCGCTTGAGCTCTTCGAGCTCGATGCTCGGGCTGACGTTCACCCGGAGCTTGCGACCACCGGTGAAGATGTCGCACGTGCCGTCCTCGTTGGCCTGCAGGAAGACACCGAAGCCGGCCGGCGGCTGCGCGAGCCGGTCGACCTCCTCCTTGAGGGCCACGATCTGGTCGCGGGCCTCACGGAGCGTGTTCGCCAGACGTTCGTTCTGCGCGGACACGCCGGCCAGGTTGGTCTGCAGCTCGACGATCCGCTCTTCGAGAATCCTCGTGTGACGCGGAGAGTCGGCGAGCTTGCGGCGCAGGACGGCGATTTCCTGCTCGAGATAGGCAACCTGGCCGGCGGGGTCTTCAGACCCCCGCCCCGGCCGGATGCCGCGGTTGATGTCGTCGTCGTGGGCTGCCACGGTCCTCACCTCCTCCAAGGGGAGCTGGACGCTTCCTGACCCTACCTGCGTGGGTGGTGATTGAAACCCCTAGATCAAAAAGACTCCGGGGTGTGTCCGATCTTCACCCTTGCGCTTCCCCTCTCGCCAGGGGAATACCCACCCTTCACCATCTGAAAGCGGGCGGTTGTATCGTCGTTACCGGCCAACACCCGCCAAGGGTGGCCCGACTTAACGCGCGAAGCAGAAACGGCAGGAGACATGACCGTGCAGAACGAGGCCCCGGCGACGGGCGCCGGCGAGGCGCTGGAGGTCTGGATCGACCAGGACCTGTGCACGGGGGACGGGATCTGCGCGCAGTACGCTCCCGAGGTCTTCGAGCTGGACATCGACGGGCTCGCTTATGTGAAGAGCGCCGACGACGAGCTCCTCCAGGACACCGGTGCCACCGCCCCGGTGCCGCTGCCGCTGCTCCAGGACGTGGTGGACTCCGCGAAGGAGTGCCCGGGCGACTGCATCCACGTGCGCCGGGTCGCGGACAAGGTCGAGGTGTACGGCCCCGACGCGGAGTGACGGGTCAGGCGCCGCGCGCCTCGTCCTGCCCGGCGCGGACGAAGGCGCCGCCCTTCCAGCGCCAGCTGACCTGCTCCTTCTCGTCCGGGCAGCAGCGGGGCACGTCGAGGGACGAGTAGCCGAGGAGGGTGGCGAGCACCGCCCCGTCGCGTACGGCGAGCTCGGTGACGCTGCGGTGCCGGTCCGGTGCGACGAGCGTGGCCACCACGCGCGCGGGTGCCTCCGCCCCCTTGCCGCGGGTGAGGACGTAGACGCCGCTCGGCGGGGTGCCGGAGCCGGCTTCGCAGTGCACGACCGCAACGGTCTCGGGGTTCCCGTCGCCGTCGAGGTCCCCGGAGACCCGTTTGGCGACCGTATGGGAGCCTCCTCCGCATTCCAGGGGGTACGCGACTCCGGCGGCCTCGGGAGCGGCCGCCGGGCGCGGGGCGGCGGCGGCCGTGGCGGCGGTGGTCCCGGCGGGGCCGGGCTGGAGGAGTCCCGCGAGGGCGACGACCGCGGCGGTCGCGGTGGCGGTGGCCAGCCAGTGCATCGGCCCGGCGTGGGTGTGCGCGAGGTCGGTGAGGTCCGGGGCGGCGGGGAGCTGCACGCGAGACGTCTCCTGTGGGGTGGTGCGGCGAGGGTTTCCGGCATCGTGCCACACGTCACAGGGGGACGGAACACGTGGGGTGAGCGGCGGACGGCCGCCTCGCGGGGGCTCGAACATGAGGACGCCGCCGCCGAGTTCCGCCCGGGGCGGGAACTCGGCGGCGGCGTGCCGCGGGTGTCGGGACGTCAGCCCTTGTTGGGGCCCTCGTAGTCCTCGCCGTAGGCGCCCTTGGCGGGGCGGCGGCGGCGCATCGGGGGTTCGACCCCGTCCGCGAGGCGGCGGGCGGTGACGAGGAAGCCGGTGTGGCCGATCATGCGGTGGTCGGGGCGGACGGCGAGGCCCTCCACGTGCCAGTTGCGGATCATGGACTCCCAGGGCTGCGGCTCGGCGTAGCAGCCGAACTCGCGGATGGACTCCACGGTGCGGGCGAGCTGGGTGGTGGTCGCCACGTAGCAGCAGAGGATGCCGCCGGGGACGAGGGCCTTGGAGACGGCCTCCAGGCACTCCCAGGGGGCGAGCATGTCCAGGATGACGCGGTCGACGTCGGTGTCGGACAGGTTGTCCTGGAGGTCGCCGACGGTCAGCTGCCACGCGGGGTGGGGGCCGCCGAAGTAGCGCTCGACGTTGCCCTTCGCGATCTCGGCGAAGTCCTCGCGGCGCTCGTAGGAGTGCAGCATGCCGCTGTCGCCGATGGCGCGCAGGAGGAAGCTGCTCAGCGAGCCCGAGCCCACCCCGGCCTCCACGACGCGCGCACCGGGGAAGATGTCGGCGAAGGCCAGGATCTGCCCCGCGTCCTTGGGGTAGACCACGGCGGCGCCGCGGGGCATGGACAGGACGTAGTCGGGGAGCAGGGGGCGCAGCGCGAGGTAGGCGACGTTTCCGGTGGTGCGGACAACGCTGCCCTCGGGGGCGCCGATCAGTTCGTCGTGCGGGAAGGAACCCTTGTGGGTGTGGAAGTTCTTTCCCTCTTCGAGCGTGAACGTGTAGTGACGGCCCTTGGGGTCGGTCAGCTGAACCTGGTCCCCGACCTTGAAGGGCCCGCGTCGGCGGGCGGCACCGGTCGGTTCGGACATACGAGCAGGATACCGGGGTTACGAGCCGGGTCGTGCCATGGCCCTGACGAAGGCCCGTTCGACGTCCGCGGTGGACAGGACGCCGTAGATCTCGCCGGTCTCCTCGACCACCAGGTACTCGGTGGCCGGGCTGGCGCGGAGGTGGTCGAGGAGGGGCTGTCCGGTGAGCTCAGCCGGGACCCGCATGCCGTCGGCGAGGTCCTGGGAGAGGGCGCTGACGGCGACCCAGGGGCGCCGGTGCTGGGGCACGGCGGCGATGGCGGCCTCGCGGACGATGCCGGTGGGCTCGCCGGTGCCGTCGACTACGACCAGGGCGCGGGCGCCCGCCTCGTTGGCCCGGCGGAGGGCCTCGGAGAGCGGGGTGGCGGGCTCCACGGGGATGGCGCGCCGGGTGAGGGAGCGGGCGCCGAGCCCGGGCAGGTGCTCGCGCAGCCGGGCCATGCGGAGGCTGTTGCCGGCGCCGGTCCAGATGATGGCGGCGAGGATCGCGGCGAGCAGGGCGTCGGTGACGGTGTCGAAGCCGCTGATGTCCTCGGTGGAGTTGCCGAGGATTCCGGTGCGGGTCAGCAGGGGCAGGCCGACGAGGACGAGGACGGCGAGGGCGCGGCCGACCCAGGCGGCGGCGACGGTGCCGCTCATGGGCTTGCCGGTGATCTTCCAGATGACGGCGCGGAGCATCCGGCCGCCGTCGAGCGGGAGGCCGGGGAGGAGGTTGAAGGCTGCGACGATCAGGTTGGAGATCATCAGGCCGGCGAGGAGGACGCCGGGGACGGTGCCGGGCTCGACGGCGTACAGGGAGAGGTAGAACAGGCCGGCGAGGACGAGGGAGAGGAGGGGGCCGACGAAGGCGAGGACGAACTCGCGGCCGGGGGTCTCGCTCTCCTTCTCGATCTCGGAGACGCCGCCGAAGAACTGGAGCTGGATGCGGCGCACGGGCAGCTTGAAGCGGAGCGCGGCGATCGTGTGGGCCAGCTCGTGGACGAGCACGGAGGCGTAGAAGGCGACCGCGAAGAAGAGGGAGACGAGGTAGCGGGCGGCGCCGAGGTCGGGCAGGACGCGTTCGATCTGGTCGCCGAAGACCCAGGTGATGAGGGCGGCGACCAGGAACCAGCTGGGGGCGACGTAGACGGGCACGCCGAAGGGCCGGCCCATGAGGATGCCTCCGCCGGGCTCCTCGGTCCGCTGCGGCTTGGGCTCGTCCTGGTTCACGGGTTCCTTTCGTCGCGCCGGTGTGACCCGCGTCGGTGCGTCACGGTTCGATCATGCAGTGCGACGGGGTCCCGGGTCGATGGTATGCGGCCGGTTGTCGGTGGCGGGTCGTAGGGTCGGGGTCATGAGTACGAGCGAGCGGGTGCCGGTGGAGCCGAGGCCACCCATGTCGTTGTCGCCCTCGCGGGCGAGCGATTTCATGCAGTGTCCGCTGCTGTACCGGTTCCGGGTGATCGACCGGCTGCCGGAGAAGCCGAGTGCGGCGGCGACCCGGGGCACGCTGGTGCACGCCGTCCTCGAGCGGCTCTTCGACGATCCGGCGGCGGAGCGGACGGCGCCGCGGGCGAAGGCGATGGTGCCGGGGCAGTGGGAGCGGCTGCTCGCGTCGAAGCCGGAGCTGGGCGAGCTGTTCGCGGAGGACCCGGACGGGGAGCGGCTGGCGGGCTGGCTGGGCGAGGCGGAGCGGTTGGTCGAGCGGTGGTTCACGCTGGAGGACCCGACGCGCCTGGAGCCGGCCGAGCGCGAGCTGTTCGTGGAGACGGAGCTGGATTCGGGGCTGCGGCTGCGCGGGGTGATCGACCGGATCGACGTGGCGCCCTCGGGCGACGTGCGGATCGTCGACTACAAGACGGGCAAGGCGCCCCGGCCGGAGTACCGGGACGGCGCGCTGTTCCAGATGACCTTCTACGCGCTGGTGGTCCGGCGGCTGAAGGGGGTGGTCCCGAGGCGGCTCCAGTTGGTGTACCTGGGCAGCGGGGAGGTGCTGACGTACGACCCGGTGGAGGCGGACCTGCTGCGGGTGGAGCGGAAGCTGCTCGCGCTGTGGGAGGCGATCCGGCTGGCGACGGAGACGGGCGACTGGCGGCCGCGGCCGACGAAGCTGTGCGGCTGGTGCGACCACCAGGCGGTCTGTCCGGAGTTCGGCGGGACTCCCCCGGTCTATCCGCTGGAGATCGTTTCGGTGCGGCCGCCGGAGTCGGGCGAATCCGGGCAGGGCAGAATGGACCCGGCCCCGCCCGCACCGTAGGGGCCCGCCCGTACCTCGGGGGCCGGCCCGCGCCCCCGTGGGTCCAGCACCGTGAGTCCAGCCCCGTGAAGGAGCCCCCGTGACGATCCGCGTCCTCCTGGTCGACGATCAGCCGCTGCTGCGCACCGGCTTCCGGATGATTCTGGAGGCGGAGCAGGACATCGCGGTGGTGGGTGAGGCCGGGGACGGTCTCCAGGCGCAGGAGCAGGTGCGCGCCCTCCAGCCGGACGTGGTGCTCATGGACATCCGGATGCCGCGGATGGACGGGGTGGAGGCGACCCGGCAGATCACGGGTCCGGGGCGGGACGGTCCGGCGAAGGTGCTGGTCCTGACCACCTTCGACCTGGACGAGTACGTGGTGGAGGCGCTGCGGGCCGGTGCGAGCGGCTTCCTCCTGAAGGACGCTCCGGCGAACGAGCTGGTGCAGGCGATCCGGGTGGTGGCCGCGGGCGAGGCGATGCTGGCGCCGTCGATCACGCGCCGGCTGCTCGACAAGTACTCGGCGCACCTGCCGACGGGCGAGGAGCAGGTCCCGGACACGCTCGGTACCCTGACCGACCGCGAGGTGGAGGTGCTGAAGCTGGTGGCTCGGGGCCTGTCGAACGCGGAGATCGCCGCGGACCTGTTCGTCAGCGAGACGACGGTGAAGACGCACGTGGGGCACGTGCTGACGAAGCTGCGGCTGCGGGACCGGGTGCAGGCGGCGGTGTACGCGTACGAGAGCGGTCTGGTGCGGCCCGGCGGCAACCAGTAGCGGCGCGGACGGACGACGGGAGGGGCCCGGCGCACCCGCGCCGGGCCCCTCTCGTCGTGGGGGACACGTGTCTCCGTCAGCTCTTGCGGAGCTCCCAGAAGCGGAAGACGGTCGAGGCGTCGAGGGTCCATTCGAGGCCGGTGACGCCCGTGCGGGAGACGGCGTACTGCTTGCCCTGCCAGAGCGGCAGCATGGGCAGTTCCTCGGCGACGATGTCCTGGAGCCTGCCGTACTCGTCGGTGGTGGAGGCGCGGTCGGCCGCGGCGGCCGTCTTCGGGAGGAGGGCGCCGGTGATGGCGGCGTTCTCGTAGTGGTTGCCGAGGACGTTGTCCTCGCCGAAGAAGGGGGCGGTGAAGTTGTCGGGGTCGGGGTAGTCGGGGACCCAGCCCTTGACGTAGACGCCGTACTTGCCGGCCGCGACGTCCTTCTCGTACTGCTCGAAGGCGACGGACTTGACGTCGGCCTCGAAGAGGCCGCTGGCGTTGAGCTGGCCGGCGATGGCCTTGAGCTCCTGGTCGGTGGAGGGGCCGTAGCGGCTGGGGGTGGACCAGAGGGTGAGCTTCACCTTGTCGGTGACGCCGGCGGCGCGCAGGGCCTTCTTCGCCTTGGCCGTGTCGGGGGTGCCGTAGGTGTCGTAGAAGGCGGTGTTGTGGCCGGTGATGCCGGCCGGGACGATCGAGTAGAGCGGGGTGGCGGTCGACTTGTAGACGTCCTCGACGAGCGCCTCGCGGTCGACGAGGTGGGCGATGGCCTGCCGGACGCCGAGCTTGCCGACGACCGGGTCCTTCATGTTGAAGACGAGGTGCTGGACCTCGGCGCTGCTGCCCTGGACGACCTCGATGCCCCGGTCGTCGGTGGTCTCGGAGGTCTCCAGGGTGGCGATGTCGTCGGCGGAGAGGCCCCGGTAGGCCACGTCGACCTGGTCGTCGGCGAGGGCCTTGGCGAGGGCGGCGCGGTCGCCGCGGTAGAGCTTGAGGGTGACCGACTCGCTCTTGCGCTCGGCCTCGCCGCGGTAGCCGGTGTTGCCGGAGAAGGTGGCCTCGGTGTCGCTGAGGGAGTCCAGCTTGTACGGGCCGGAGCCGATGGCCCTGCCGTCGGTGCGCAGCGCGTCGGCGGGGTACTCGCGGTGGTCGACGATGGAGCCGGCGCCGGAGGCGATCTTGCTGGGGAAGGTGGCGTCCGGGACCTTGAGGCGGAAGACGACGGTCTTCTCGTCGGGGGTCTCGATGGTGTCGATGCCGGCGAGCAGGGGCGCCGGGCCGTTCGGGTCGGCGATCTTGATGGCCCGCTCGAAGGAGTACTTGACGTCCTCCGAGGTCAGCTTGTTGCCGTTGGAGAAGGTGAGGCCGTCCCGCAGGGTGCAGGTGTAGACCTTGCTGCCGGCGGAGAAGGCGCACTCGTCGGCGGCGTCGGGCTCGGGTTCGAGGCCGCCCTTGGGGAAGGTCAGGAGGGACTGGAAGACGTTGTTGAACAGCAGCCAGGAGCCGGGGTCGTAGCCGGCCGCCGGATCGGTGGCAAGGATCTCGTCGGACATGCCGACGCGTATGCCGTCGCCGGAGCCGCCGGAGCCGCCGCCCTGTTCGGTGCCGCAGCCGCTGAGGAGGGCGGCGGACAGGCCGGCGGCGAGCGGGGCCGTCAGCCACTTGTTGTGTGCCTTCACAGTCGTGCCTCTTGATCTCTTGCCATGACCGGCCGCGCGGGCGCGCGGCCGGGACAACGAAGGGGTCAGGCGGTGCCGCGACCCAGTTCCCAGAGCAGCAGGTCGGAGGAGGTGTTGAGCGCGTACTCGACTCCGCTGAGGTCGTTGCGGGCGGCAACGTACTGCTTGCCCTGCCACAGGGGCAGGACGGGGACGTCCTCGGCGACGATCTTCTGGATCTGCGCGTAGACGGGGGCCGCGGCGGTGCGGTCGGCCTGGCGGCGCGAGCGCGGGATGAGCTGGTCGCGGACGACCTTGTTCACGTACGGGGTGTTGAGGAAGTTGTCGCTGTCCAGGAAGGGCGCGATGTAGTTGTCCGGGTCCGGGTAGTCGGGGAACCAGCCGAGACCGTAGACGGCGTAGTCGCCGCGCTTCTGGGCGGTGCGGAAGGTGGACCACTCGGTGCCCTTGACGGTGGCGTCGAAGAGCTCGCTGGCGTTGAGCTGCTTGCCGAGGGCTTCGAACTCCTGGGCGGTCTCGGCGCCGTAGTGGTCGGTGGTGTAGTTCAGGGTGATCTTGACCGGGGTCTTGATGCCGGCCTTCTTGAGGATCCGGGCGGCCCGGTCGGCGTCGGGCTCGCCGTACGCGTCGAAGAAGGGGGTGGCGTGGCCGGTGATGCTGGAGGGGATCAGCGAGTACAGCGGCTGGGCGGTGGGGCCGTAGACGAGGTTGACCAGGGCGCCGCGGTCGACGACGGCGGCCATCGCCTGGCGCACGGCCTTCTGCTCGACGGAGGGGGCCTTGGTGTTGAAGCCGAGGTAGCGGATCTCCAGGCCGGGGACCTCGACCGTCTTGATGCCCTCCTTGGGCTTCTCGGCGAGGTCCTTGATCTGCTTCTGCGACAGGGAGCGGGCCATCATGTCGATGTCGTTGCTCTCCAGGGCCTTGCCCATGGCGGCCGAGTCGGCGAAGGGGCGCAGTTCGACCTTGTCGTTGCGCAGGGTGATGTCGCCCTTGTACTTCGGGTTCTTGGTGAAGACGAAGCGGTCGACCTTGTCGCCCTGGCGCTCGACCTTCATGGTGTACGGGCCCGAGCCGTCGACGTCGAAGCCGTCGCGGAGGCTGTCGCCGGCGTACTTGTCCTTGCTGAGGATGCCGGCGACCGGGGTGGAGAGCTTGTACGGGAAGGTGGCGTCGGGGGTCTTGAGGTGGAAGACGATCCCGTCGGCGCCCTGGGTCTCGACGGTGTCGACGTTCGAGAGGAGGGCGGCCGTTCCGTTGTCCGACTTGATCTTCAGGACGCGCTCGATGGAGTACTTGACGTCCTCGGCGGTGATGGGGGTGCCGTCGGAGAAGGTGAGGCCGGGGCGGAGGGTGCAGCGGTAGCTCTCGCTGGCCTTGTCGGAGAAGCCGCAGCTCTCGGCCGCCTCGGGGACGGGCTCGCCGCCTTCGCGGGGCACGTGCAGCAGGGTCTGGACGGTCTGCCGCAGGATGTTCCAGGCGCCGGTGTCGTAGGCGTAGGCCGGGTCGAGCGGGGCGGGGGCGTCCTCGGTGGCGATGAACTGGTCCGTGGTGCCGACCACGATGGCCCGGTCGCCCTCGGATCCGCCGCAGGCGGCGAGAAGGGGGGCGAGCAGGCCGGCCACGGCCGGGAGCACCAGGGTCTTGCGGTTCATCAGGGACGATCTCCTCATCCGGCACTGGGTTGCAGCGTTCAGTGACACTCCGCCGCCTGCCGCCCGGTCGGGGCGGGAGCGATCGGGCCGGGTGTTGCGATCGGTCCTGTGTTCACGGCGACTTGGGTGTGCGCCGGTGCACGCGGTTATGCGGCGAAGTACTCGCGAAAGATTAGTGGGCCGCGCCCCTATTGCCGGACCACGGCCCGGGGGCGGGGGTAATCGCACAGTGATCATGAATGCGCGCGGTTCGATAGTCATGCGTCGGACGATGCGGACGGGCGCGAGCGAATCGGGGCACATGGGGGCGTCGAAAGCACGCATTCCGGGCCTTGGACGAGGACGGGCCACCCGCCGTCCGGCACTCTGAGTGACCAAGGTCACGCGGGGTTCTTTTCGGCAAATGACCTGATCGTTTTCCCGGGGGAAAGCTCAGTGAAAGCTCAGATTCCCGTGATCAACGTGCGGAGAAAGGGCACGTCGACCTCTTCGAGCGAGCGCACGACGACCCGGCCCGGGGAGGGCGCGATCGGGGCGACGGAGGGCACGGCGACGACCCGGCAGCCGGCCGCCTCCGCCGCCGCGACACCGGTCGCGGTGTCCTCGACGACGGCGCAGAGCGCGGGGTCGGCCCCGACGCCCCGGGCGGCCGCGAGGTACGGCTCGGGGTGCGGCTTGGTCCGTACGACCTCGTCGCCCGCGACGGTGAGGGAGAAGCGGTCGTGGCCGAGCGAGGCGAGGACCCGGTCGATGATCCGGCGGTGCGAGGCGGAGACCAGGGCGGTGGGGATGGAGTGCCGGGCCAGCTCGGCGAGGAGCCGTTCGGCGCCGGGCATGAGCGGGACGCCCCGCTCGATGCGCCGCTCGAACTTCTCGTTGAGGAGGACGGTCAGCTCGGGGAGCGTGATGTCGGCGCCGGTGGCCTCGATGAGGTAGCCGGCGCTGCGGGTCATCGGCCCGCCGACCACCACGTCCCGCCAGGCCTCGTCGAGCCGGTGCCCGAGGTCGGCGAAGGCCTCGACCTCCGCGTCCCACCAGAAGCCCTCCGTGTCCACGAGGGTCCCGTCCATGTCGAGGAAGACCGCCTGCAGGGCGGAGCTGCCGTTCGCACGGAACAGGGACGCGGGAACCGTACTGGTCATCCGGCACACCTCCATGAAGGGACGAGAAGGCCGGTCTTCCTCCCGTGCGGGAGGAGGACCGGCCTGCTGGACGGACAAGTGTACGTCCCGATCAGTGGAAACGCGTCCCTTTACGCGTCGGCGGCTTACGGGAGGTCAGCGATCCGTCACCGCGCGTTGAAGTACTTCGCCTCCGGGTGGTGGAGGACGATGGCGTCGGTGGACTGCTCGGGGTGGAGCTGGAACTCCTCCGAGAGGTGCACGCCGATCCGCTCCGGCCGCAGCAGGTCCGCGATCTTCGCGCGGTCCTCCAGGTCGGGGCAGGCGCCGTACCCGAGGGAGAAGCGGGCGCCGCGGTACTTGAGCGCGAACATGTCCTCGACATCGGCCGGGTCCTCGCCGGCGAAGCCGAGCTCGGCGCGGACGCGGGCGTGCCAGTACTCGGCGAGGGCCTCGGCGAGCTGCACGGAGAGGCCGTGGAGTTCGAGGTAGTCGCGGTAGGAGTCGGACTCGAAGAGCTTGGCGGTGGCCTCGCCGATCCTCGAACCGACGGTGACGACCTGGAGGCCGACGACGTCGGTCTCGCCGGACTCCTCCGGGCGGAAGAAGTCCGCGAGGCAGAGGCGGCGGCCGCGGCGCTGGCGCGGGAAGGAGAAGCGGGTCCGCTCGTTGCCGGCCTCGTCCAGGAGGATCAGGTCGTCGCCCTTGGAGACGCAGGGGAAGTAGCCGTGCACGACGGCCGCCTCCAGGAGGTTCTCGGTGTGCAGGCGCTCCAGCCAGCCGCGCAGCCGGGGCCGGCCCTCGGTCTCCACCAGTTCCTCGTACGCCGGTCCGTCGCCGGCCCGGTTCTGCTTCAGGCCCCACTGGCCCTTGAACAGGGCGCCCTCGTCGAGCCAGGAGGCGTACTCCTTCAGCGGGATGCCCTTGACGACGCGGGTGCCCCAGAACGGCGGGGTCGGGACCGGGTTGTCGACGGCGACGTCGGAGCGGCCGCCGGGCTCCGGCTCCTCGACCTGGAGGGCTGCCGCGTCCCGCTTGGGCACGCGGCGCTGCTTGAGCTCGGGCAGGGCCGCGCCGGGCACGCCGCGCTTGATGCCGATGAGGGCGTCCATGAGGCGCAGGCCCTCGAAGGCGTCGCGGGCGTAGCGGACCTCGCCCTGGTAGATCTCGTGGAGGTCCTGCTCGACGTAGGCGCGGGTCAGGGCGGCGCCGCCGAGGATCACGGGGTACTTGGCGGCCAGCTCGCGCTGGTTGAGCTCCTCCAGGTTCTCCTTCATGATCACGGTGGACTTCACCAGGAGGCCGGACATGCCGATGACGTCGGCGTTGTGCTCCTCGGCGGCCTCCAGGATCGCGGAGACCGGCTGCTTGATGCCGATGTTGACGACGTTGTAGCCGTTGTTGGACAGGATGATGTCCACGAGGTTCTTGCCGATGTCGTGGACGTCGCCGCGGACGGTGGCGAGGACGATGGTGCCCTTGCCCTCGGCGTCGGACTTCTCCATGTGCGGTTCGAGGTAGGCGACGGCCGTCTTCATGACCTCGGCGGACTGGAGCACGAACGGCAGCTGCATCTGACCGGAGCCGAACAGCTCGCCGACGACCTTCATGCCGTCGAGCAGGATCTCGTTGACGATGTCCAGGGCGGACGTGGTGGTCAGGGCGTCGTCGAGGTCGGCCTCCAGGCCGTTCTTCTCGCCGTCGACGATCCGCCGCTTCAGGCGCTCCTCCAGCGGCAGGGCGGCCAGCTCCTCGGCCTTGCCGGCCTTGAGGGACTTGGTGGTGGCGCCCTCGAACAGCGCCATCAGCTTCTGCAGCGGGTCGTAGCCCTCCGCGCGCCGGTCGTAGATCAGGTCCAGGGCGGTGGTGACCTGCTCCTCGTCGAAGCGGGCGATGGGCAGGATCTTCGAGGCGTGCACGATCGCCGAGTCCAGGCCGGCCTTCACGCACTCGTCCAGGAAGACCGAGTTGAGCAGGATGCGGGCGGCCGGGTTGAGGCCGAAGGAGATGTTCGACAGGCCCAGGGTGGTCTGCACCTCGGGGTGGCGGCGCTTGAGTTCGCGGATCGCCTCGATGGTGGCGATGCCGTCCTTGCGGGACTCCTCCTGCCCGGTGCAGATGGTGAAGGTCAGGGTGTCGATGAGGATGTCCGACTCCTGGATCCCCCAGTTGCCGGTCAGGTCCTCGATCAGGCGCTCGGCGATCGCGACCTTGTGCTCGGCGGTGCGGGCCTGGCCCTCCTCGTCGATGGTCAGCGCGATGAGAGCGGCGCCGTGCTCCTGGGCCAGCCGGGTGACCTTGGCGAAGCGGGACTCGGGTCCGTCGCCGTCCTCGTAGTTCACCGAGTTGATGACGGCCCGGCCGCCGAGCTTCTCCAGGCCGGCCCGGATGACCTCCACCTCGGTGGAGTCGAGGACGATCGGGAGGGTGGAGGCGGTGGCGAACCGCCCGGCCAGCTCCTCCATGTCCGCCACGCCGTCGCGGCCGACGTAGTCCACGCAGAGGTCGAGCATGTGCGCGCCCTCGCGGATCTGGTCGCGGGCCATCTCGACGCAGTCGTCCCAGCGGGCCTCCAGCATGGCCTCGCGGAACTTCTTGGAGCCGTTGGCGTTGGTGCGCTCGCCGATCGCCATGTACGAGGTGTCCTGGCGGAACGGCACGGTCTGGTAGAGCGAGGCGGCGCCGGGCTCGGGCCGGGGGGAGCGCTCGGGGGGCGTGAGGTCCCGGACCCGCTCGACGACCTGCCGCAGGTGCTCGGGCGTGGAGCCGCAGCAGCCGCCGACCAGCGACAGGCCGTAGTCGCGCACGAAGTGCTCCTGCGCGTCGGCCATCTCGGACGGGGTCAGCGGGAAGTACGCGCCGTCCTTGGTCAGCACCGGCAGGCCCGCGTTCGGCATGCACATGAGCGGCGTGCGCGAGTGCCGGGCGAGGTAGCGCAGGTGCTCGTTCATCTCGGCCGGGCCCGTCGAGCAGTTCAGGCCGATCAGGTCGATGCCGAGCGGCTCCAGGGCGGTCAGGGCCGCGCCGATCTCCGAGCCGAGCAGCATGACGCCGGTGGTCTCGAAGGCGAGCGAGCAGATCAGGGGCACGTCCACGCCCAGGGCGTCCATGGCGCGCCGCGCGCCGACCAGGCTCGACTTGGTCTGCAGGAGGTCCTGGGTGGTCTCCACGATCAGGGCGTCGGCGCCGCCGGCGAGCAGGCCCTCGGCGTTCCGCTGGTAGCCGTCGCGGAGCACGTCGTACGTGATGTGGCCGAGCGACGGCAGCTTGGTGCCCGGGCCGATGGAGCCCAGGACCCAGCGCTGGCGGCCGTCCCCCGCGGTGAACTCGTCGGCGATCCCGCGGGCGATCCGGGCGCCCGCCTCGGAGTGCTCGAAGATCCGGTCCGCGATGTCGTACTCGCTCGCGGCCGAGTGGTTGGAGCCGAAGGTGTTCGTCTCGACGCAGTCGACGCCGGCCTCGAAGTACTCCCGGTGCACCGAGCCGACGATGTCGGGCCGGGTGACGTTCAGGATCTCGTTGCAGCCTTCGAGGTCCTGGAAGTCCTCCAGGGTGGGGTCCTGGGCCTGGAGCATGGTTCCCATGGCTCCGTCGGCGACGACCACCCGGGTCGCGAGTGCCTCGCGGAGGGCGGCGACGCGGTTCCGGCTGTCTCCGGAGACGGCGGCGGAAGGGGACGGCAACGAGGCCATGGGCGATCTCCCTGGGATGCGACGGCTGTCGGCTTTGCACGCTCGGTGGAGGGTGCACGGAGCCAGCGTAACCGCGCTCGGGCCGGGGTGGACACGGCGTCCCACGGGCCGGACGGCATCCTGTGTCCGGGGACTCCCGGTCCTGCCCCTCCTTGACCGACACTGTGGAATGTGACGCGAGGTCGGCATCGACCGATAGTGTTCAGCATTGTCGAACAGCGTGAGAGGGATAGGGGCCGGGCGATGGCGAAGAACATCCAGTCGCTTGAAAGAGCGGCGGCCATGCTGCGACTGCTCGCGGGCGGCGAGCGCCGGCTCGGCCTTTCCGACATCGCGTCCTCGCTCGGGCTCGCCAAGGGAACGGCCCACGGGATCCTGCGCACCCTCCAGGCGGAGGGCTTCGTGGAGCAGGAGGCGGCCTCGGGCCGCTACCAGCTGGGCGCGGAGCTGCTGCGGCTGGGCAACAGCTACCTGGACGTGCACGAGCTGCGGGCGCGGGCCCTGGTCTGGACGGACGACCTGGCCCGGTCCAGCGGCGAGAGCGTGCACCTGGGGGTGCTGCACCAGCGGGGCGTACTGATCGTGCACCACGTCTTCCGGCCGGACGACAGCCGCCAGGTCCTGGAGGTGGGGGCCATGCAGCCGCTGCACTCCACGGCCCTGGGCAAGGTCCTCTCGGCGTACGACCCGGTGGCGCACAGCGAGGTGGTGGAGGCCGAGCGGGAGGCGCTCACGCCCCGGACGACGACGGCCCTGGGGGACTTCGAGACGCTGCTCGACACGGTGCGGGCCCGGGGCTGGGCGGCGGACGTGGAGGAGACCTGGGAGGGCGTGGCGTCGGTGGCGGCGCCGATCCACGACCGGCGGCGGATGCCGGTGGGGGCGGTCGCGGTGACGGGCGCGGTGGAGCGGCTCTGCCCGGACGGCGAACTGCGCCCGGAGCTGGTGGCGGCGGTGCGGGACTGCGCCCGCGCGGTCTCGCGGGACCTGGGGGCGGGCCGCTTCTGAGACCTCCGGGGCCCCTGCGCCCCGCCTCCCCCGCACCCCCTCCTCACCCCCTGGCGGCCCGCCGGTAACGATCGCGTTATCGGCGGGTTTTTCACTTCCCAGACCCTTGACGCGCTGTTAACCCCGGGGCAAAACTTCCGTTCATCGGTCGGCATTGCCGAACACCTAACGGCAATACGCGCTAGAGTGTGGCAGTGCCAAGGGCCGGCAACGCCCTCAACACGAGGGTGCGGACCATCGGAGGGACCCGTGGTTCGCCTTCCCCTGGACGAAGGACAAAGGAGTCGCGGGTGTCCAGCTCCGACATCTTCCTCGGCGAGACCATCGGTACCGCCGTACTCATCCTGCTCGGCGGCGGTGTGTGCGCCGCCGTCACGCTCAAGAGCTCCAAGGCCCGGGGCGCGGGCTGGCTCGCGATCACCTTCGGGTGGGGCTTGGCCGTGATGACGGCCGTCTACATGACGGCTTCCCTCTCGGGCGCCCATCTGAACCCCGCCGTCACGGTCGGAATCGCGATCAAGGACGGGGCCTGGGGCGACGTGCCCGTCTACTTCGCCGGCCAGATACTCGGCGCGATGATCGGCGCGGCGCTGGTCTGGGTGGCCTACTACGGCCAGTTCCGGGCCCACCTCACGGACCCGGAGACCATCGGCGAGAAGCCGATCGAGGGCCCCGGCCCGGTGCTCGGCATCTTCTCCACGGGCCCCGAGATCCGCAACACCTGGCAGAACCTGGCCACCGAGGTCATCGGCACCGTCGTGCTCGTGCTCGCCGTGCTCACCCAGGGCCTCAACGACAGCGGCAAGGGCCTGGGCACCCTGGGCGCCCTGATCACCGCCTTCGTCGTGGTCTCCATCGGCCTCTCGCTCGGCGGCCCGACCGGTTACGCCATCAACCCGGCCCGCGACCTCGGCCCGCGCATCGTGCACGCCCTGCTGCCGCTGCCGAACAAGGGCGGCTCCGACTGGGGCTACGCCTGGATCCCGGTCGCCGGTCCCCTGATCGGCGGCGCCCTCGCCGCGGGTATCTACACCCTCGCGTTCGCCTGAGCCGTCCTTCTTCCAGACCCCCCTTGGAGCACACCGTGACCGACGCCCACACCTCCGGCCCCTTCATCGCCGCCATCGACCAGGGCACCACCTCCTCCCGCTGCATCGTCTTCGACAAGGACGGCCGGATCGTCTCCGTCGACCAGAAGGAGCACGAGCAGATCTTCCCCAAGCCGGGCTGGGTGGAGCACGACGCCGCCGAGATCTGGACCAACGTCCAGGAGGTCGTCGCCGGCGCCCTGGAGAAGGCGGAGATCACCGCCGCCGACGTCAAGGCCATCGGCATCACCAACCAGCGCGAGACCACGCTGCTGTGGGACAAGCACACCGGCGAGCCCGTCCACAACGCCCTCGTCTGGCAGGACACCCGCACCGACGCCCTCTGCCGGGAGCTCGGCCGCAACGTCGGCCAGGACCGCTTCCGCCGCGAGACCGGCCTCCCCCTCGCCTCGTACTTCTCCGGCCCCAAGGTCCGCTGGCTGCTCGACAACGTCGAGGGGCTGCGCGAGCGCGCCGAGCGCGGCGACATCCTCTTCGGCACCATGGACTCCTGGGTCATCTGGAACCTGACCGGCGGCGTCGACGGCGGCGTGCACGTCACCGACGTCACCAACGCCTCCCGCACCATGCTGATGAACCTCCACGAGATGGCGTGGGACGAGCGCATCCTGCACTCCATGGACGTCCCGGCCGCCGTGCTGCCGGAGATCCGCTCCTCCGCCGAGGTGTACGGCACGGTCAAGGGCGGCATCCTCGACGGCGTCCCGGTCGCCTCCGCGCTCGGCGACCAGCAGGCCGCCCTGTTCGGCCAGACGTGTTTCGCCGAGGGCGAGGCCAAGTCCACGTACGGCACCGGCACCTTCATGCTGATGAACACCGGCGAGAAGATCATCAACTCCTACAGCGGCCTGCTGACCACGGTCGGCTACCGGATCGGCGACGAGAAGCCGGTCTACGCCCTGGAGGGCTCGATCGCCGTCACCGGCTCCCTGGTGCAGTGGATGCGCGACCAGATGGGCCTGATCAAGTCCGCCGCCGAGATCGAGACCCTCGCCTCCTCGGTCGAGGACAACGGCGGCGCCTACTTCGTCCCGGCCTTCTCCGGCCTGTTCGCCCCGTACTGGCGCTCCGACGCGCGCGGTGTCATCGCCGGCCTCACCCGGTACGTCACCAAGGCGCACATCGCCCGCGCCGTCCTGGAGGCCACCGCCTGGCAGACCCGCGAGATCACCGACGCCATGACGAAGGACTCCGGCGTCGAGCTGACCGCGCTCAAGGTCGACGGCGGCATGACCTCCAACAACCTGCTGATGCAGACCCTCTCGGACTTCCTGGACGCGCCCGTCGTGCGCCCCATGGTCGCCGAGACCACCTGCCTCGGCGCCGCCTACGCCGCCGGCCTGGCCGTCGGCTTCTGGCCGGACACGGACGCGCTGCGCGCCAACTGGCGCCGCGCCGCCGAATGGACCCCCCGCATGGACGCCGACAAGCGCGACCGCGAGTACAAGAGCTGGCTGAAGGCCGTCGAGCGCTCCATGGGCTGGCTCGAAGACGAGTCCGACGAGCAGTAAGAGCGAGCAGTAAGAGGAGTAAGCGACATGACCACCCTGCAGAGCGTCCCCGCCCTGGGGACGCGCCCGGCTGCCGGTTCCCTGCCGAGCCGCGCCGAGACCCGGGAACAGCTCTCCAAGGCGACGTACGACCTCCTGGTGATCGGCGGCGGCATCCTGGGCATCTCCACCGCCTGGCACGCCGCGCAGTCGGGCCTGCGGGTGGCCCTGGTGGACGCCGGCGACTTCGCCGGCGCCACCTCCTCCGCCTCCTCCAAGCTGCTCCACGGCGGCCTGCGCTATCTGCAGACCGGCGCGGTGAAGCTGGTGGCGGAGAACCACTTCGAGCGGCGCGCGGTCTCCCGCCAGGTGGCCCCGCACCTCGCCAACCCGCTCACCTTCTACCTGCCCGTCTACAAGGGCGGCCCGCACGGCGCCGCCAAGCTGGGCGCCGGCGTCTTCGCGTACTCCGCGCTCTCGGCGTTCGGCGACGGCGTCGGCCACCTGCTCTCCCCCGCCAAGGCCGCGCAGGACGTGCCGGAGCTGCGGACCGACGACCTGAAGGCCGTGGCCGTCTACGGCGACGACCAGATGAACGACGCCCGGATGGCGCTGATGACGGTCCGCGCCGCGGTCGACGCCGGCGCCACCGTCCTCAACCACGCCGAGGTCACCGGTCTGCGCTTCACCCGCGGCCGGGTCACCGGCGCCGAGCTGAAGGACCGCACCGGCGGCGAGGAGTTCGGCGTGAACGCCCGTCTGGTCCTCAACGCGACCGGCCCGTGGGTGGACCACCTGCGGAAGATGGAGGACCCGAACGCGGCCCCCTCCATCCGCCTCTCCAAGGGCGCGCACCTGGTCCTCAAGCGGACCTCGCCGTGGAGGGCCGCGCTCGCCACCCCGATCGACAAGTACCGCATCACCTTCGCCCTCCCCTGGGAGGACATGCTGCTGCTCGGCACCACCGACGAGGAGTACGAGGGCGACCCCGGCCAGGTCGAGGTCACCGAGAAGGACACCGCCCAGATCCTGGACGAGGCCGCCTTCTCCATCCGCGACCAGCAGCTGTCGCGCGACCTGATCACGTACGCCTTCGCCGGTCTGCGGGTGCTCCCCGGCGGCCCCGGTGACACCTCCAAGGCCAAGCGCGAGACGGTCGTGACCGAGGGCCGCGGCGGGATGCTGTCGGTGGCCGGCGGCAAGTGGACGACCTTCCGCCACATCGGCCGCACGGTCATGAAGAAGCTGGAGTCGCTGCCCGGGCACCCGCTCGGCGAGGACTACGAGCCGGTGTCCGCGCTGCCGAAGCGGCTGCCGCTGCCCGGCATAGCCAACCCGAACGCGGTCGCCCACCGGCTGCTCGTCGACGGCCCGGCGCCCGGTCCGCGCATGGCCGCCGACACCGCCAAGCACCTGGCGACCCACTACGGCTCGCTCTCCTTCGAGATCGCCCGCATGGCGAACGAGAACCCGGAGCTGGCCCGCCGCGTCCACCCGGACGCGCCGGAGATCTGGGCGCAGGTCGCCTACGCCCGCGACCACGAGTGGGCCGAGACGGCCGACGACGTGCTGCGCCGCCGCACGACGCTGACCATCCGCGGCCTGGCGACGGACGAGGTCCGCGCCGGGGTCGAGGCGATGCTCGGCAAGTAACGCGCCGCGGAAGCGAGTCACCCCCAGCGGGTCACCCGCGGCAAGTCGCCCGCTTCCAGGGGCGGTTCCTCTCCGAGGGACCGCCCCTTCGGCGTGCCACGTCCCGTCCACACGCCCGCAACACTCCGCGCGCAGAGTTGAAGCATGAAGTTTCAGGTGCTCACGATCGTCCACCACTCCCCGCACCCGCTCACCGGCGAAATCCTCTCCGCCGCCGACCGGTTGGAGCAGGTCGTCACGCTCGGCGAGACCGCCGAGCGGCTGGGGTTCGACGCGTACGCGGTCGGCGAGCGGCACGCGGGCCCGTTCCTCTCCTCCGCCCCGACCGTGCTGCTCGCCGCGCTCGCCGCCCGCACCACCCGGATCCGGCTCCTCACCGGCGTGACCGTGGTCGCGATCCTCGACCCGGTCCGGGTCGCCGAGGACTACGCCACCCTCGACCAGCTCTCCCGGGGCCGGGTCGAACTCGTCGTCGGCAAGGGCGCGGAGGCCGGCCACTTCGACCTCTTCGGCCTGGACGAGGAACGGCAGTGGGACCTCCAGAAGGAGAAGTACGAGCTGCTGCGCCGCCTCTGGACGGAGGAAGGCGTCGACTGGGAGGGCGAGTTCCGTCCCGCCCTGAAGGGCGTGACCACGGTGCCGCGCCCGTACGCCGGCCCGCCCCGGGTCTGGCACGGCTCGGCCACCAGCCTCAACTCCCCCGAGCTCGCGGCGAAGGACGGCGACCCGCTCTTCACCGCCAACGCGATCCAGCCCCGCGAGGCGTACGCGCGGCTCGTCGCCCACTACCGCGAGAAGTTCGAGGAGTACGGGCACGATCCGGCCCACGCGCGCGTGGCGGCCGGTTCCGGCGGCCTGCTCATCGCCGACACCCCCGAGCAGGCGGTCGCCCGCTACAAGGACCTGTACGAGGCGAAGGTCCGGCAGAGCTTCCGGCCGCACCTGGAGGGGAAGGCCGGCTACAACACCCCGTTCCGCACGATCGAGGACGCCGTCGCGGGCGGCCCCCAGCTGATCGGCTCGCCGCAGCAGATCATCGACAAGATCCTCGGCTACCACGAGCACTACGGGCACGACCTCCAGTCCGTCACGGTCGACACCTTCAACCAGTCGACGGCCGAACAGATCGAGACGCTCCAGCGGTTCGCCGAGGAGATCGCGCCGGTGGTCCGGAGGGAGGCGCCCAGCACGCTCTGGGAGGAGTGACCCCGCCGTGTGCGGAGGCGAGTTCCTGGGTAGTCGATCAAGGCCGCACGGGTTTTCGGGGACGTCCGGGGGCTGCGGACGGACCGCCGGAAAGCCGTAAGGTTGGTCCGTACGACAGGAACTTCGAGAAGGAGGCGCTGGGTGATCGAGCTCGAGGGGGTGCCCGAGCTGATCGACCCGGTCATGGTGGCCGCGTTCGAGGGCTGGAACGACGCCGGGGACGCCGCCTCCACCGCGGTCGCCCATCTGGACCGGGAGTGGAAGGGCGAGGTGTTCGCGGCGCTCGACGCCGAGGACTACTACGACTTCCAGGTGAACCGGCCCACGGTCTTCCTGGACAACGGCGTGCGGAAGATCACCTGGCCGACGACCAGACTCTCCGTGGTCCGGGTGGGCGGCGACAAGCCCCGTGACCTGGTGCTCGTGCGCGGGATCGAGCCCTCGATGCGCTGGCGCTCCTTCTGCAACGAGCTGCTCGCCTTCGCGCACGAGCTGGGCGTGGAGATGGTGGTGATCCTGGGCGCGCTGCTCGGGGACACCCCGCACACCCGGCCGGTCCCGGTCAGCGGGGTGACCTCCGACCCGGACCTGGCGCGCACGATGGACCTGGAGGAGACCCGCTACGAGGGCCCGACGGGCATCGTGGGCATCCTCCAGGAGGCGTGCACGCACGCGGGCGTGCCGGCGGTGAGCCTGTGGGCCGCGGTGCCGCACTACGTGTCGCAGCCGCCGAACCCGAAGGCGACGCTGGCGCTGCTGAACCGCCTGGAGGACCTGATCGGGCTGCGCATCCCGCTGGGCGAGCTGCCCGAGGACGCGCGGGCCTGGCAGCTGGGCGTGGACCAGCTGGCCGCCGAGGACAGCGAGGTCGCCGAGTACGTGCAGACCCTGGAGGAGGCGCGGGACACCGCGGAGCTCCCGGAGGCGTCCGGCGAGGCGATCGCCCGCGAGTTCGAGCGGTACCTGCGGCGGCGCGAGCCGGGCGCGGGGCCGGGCTCCGGTCCCGGGGTGGCGACGGAGGGCGGGGACTCCCCGTTCCTGCGGGACCCCGGCAGCGGCCGCACGCGCCCGCCGAAGCCGGAGCAGCCGGGACCGGAATCGGTGCCGGGCGCCACCGGGGACGCCGGGGGGAACCAGCCCGACGAGGGGCCCGAGAACGAGGGTCCGGAGAAGGAGAGTCCGGAGAGCGAAGGCCCGGACGGCGAGGGCCCGGAGAACGGTGGGGCCCCGGACGGCGACTCCGGCACGTAGCCGGCGAAGGGCGATGCGGAAGGAGGGGCGTCCGGTTCCGGGCGCCCCTCCTTCATGCCGTCACGTGCGTACGGGACCTCTCCGGCGTCCTACAGGGCGACGCCCAGGAGCGCGTCGACCGTGCGGGAGACGAGCCCGGGGGCGGACTCGTCGGTGCCGCCGCCGGACTCCTGGAGCGCGGCCCAGCGGTCGACCGCGGCGAGCGCGGCCGGCGCGTCGAGATCGTCGGAGAGGGCCTCGCGGACCTCCTCGACGAGGGCGTCGGCGGACGGCCCGTCGGGGCGGGAGACCGCGGCGCGCCAGCGGCCGAGGCGCTCCACGGCGTCCTGGAGGACCCGGTCGGTCCACTCCCAGTCGGCGCGGTAGTGGTGGGAGAGGAGCGTGAGCCGGATGGCGGCCGGGTCGACGCCGTCGCGGCGCAGCTTCGAGACGAAGACCAGGTTGCCCCTGGACTTGGACATCTTCTCGCCGTCGAGGCCGACCATGCCGGCGTGGACGTACGCCTTGGCCATCGGGAACTCGCCGGTGAGGGCCTGGGCGTGCGAGGCGCCCATCTCGTGGTGCGGGAAGACCAGGTCGGAGCCGCCGCCCTGCACGTCGAAGCCCATGCCGAGGTGGTCGAGGGCGATGGCGACGCACTCGATGTGCCAGCCGGGTCGGCCCGCGCCGAGGCTGCCGCCGTCCCAGCTCGGCTCGCCCTCGCGGGCGGCCATCCAGAGCATGGGGTCGAGCGGGTTCTTCTTGCCGGGGCGCTCGGGGTCGCCGCCGCGCTCGGCGGAGAGGTGGCGCATCAGCTCGGTGTCGTAGTGCGAGACCTGGCCGAAGTGCGGGTCGGCGTCGACGGAGAAGTAGACGTCGCCGTCGAGCTCGTAGGCGGCGCCGGAGTCCCGCAGGCGCTCGACGAGCGGGACGATGCCCGGTATGGCCTCGACCGCGCCGATGTAGTGCTGCGGCGGCAGCATGCGCAGGGCGGTCATGTCCTCGCGGAAGAGGGCGGTCTCGCGCTCGGCGAGACCGACCCAGTCGATGCCGTCGCGGATCGCGCGCTCCAGGAGGGGGTCGTCCACGTCCGTCACGTTCTGGACGTAGTGAACCTGCCGCTTGGTGTCGAGCCACACGCGCTGAACGAGGTCGAACGCGTTGTAGGTCGCCGCGTGACCCATGTGGGTCGCGTCGTACGGGGTGATGCCGCAGACGTAGATACGGGCGACGGGGCCGGGGGCGAGGGTGACTCGTCCGCCGGTCGCTGTGTCGTGGATCCGGAGGTCGCGGCCCTTGCCGGGAAGGGCGGGGACCTCAGAAGCGGGCCAGGCATGCATGACCCGAGCGTAACCGGACAGGTGTTCCGGATACGAACCGGATCCGGGATCTTGACCGATTAGGCGGTCTTGCGGGACGAATGCGTGCGTGCGTACCCCTGGGGGGTGCCTTTCGACGCCGCTCGGCTTGGCCGAAACCTTTCGGTCGAACCCCTGGGGTGCCGGGGTCGTACGGGACCGGGAGCGACGTCCGGGACGGCGGTTCTCAGACGGGCGGCCAGGGGATGGCGGGCCACTGCCCCGAGGGCTCCGGGTGGCGGCCGCTCGCCCGCATCGCCTCCACGCGGGCGCGTACCGCCGCCACTTCGGCAGCGGTGAGCAGTTCGGCCAGTCGGGTGGCGAGCGGCGCCCCCGGCTCCAGGGACCGGCCGAGCCCGTCGAGGACCTCGACCGCCTCGGCGGGCAGCTCCTCGCCCGCCCACCCCCACAGCAGGGTGCGCAGCTTGTCCTCGACGTGGAAGGTGACCCCGTGGTCGATGCCGTACAGGTGTCCGCCGGCGGCCGGCAGCAGGTGACCGCCCTTGCGGTCGCCGTTGTTGATCACGGCGTCCAGGACGGCGAGCCGCCGCAGCCCGGGGGTGTCGGCGTGGACGAGGAGGGCGGTGCGGCCCTCGCCGACCTCGGCCTCCCCGACGGCCTTCCAGCCCTCCCCCGGTTCCCCGTCCTCGGTGAGGGCGAGCAGCCGCGCCCCGGGGTCGGCCTCGATCCAGAGCTGGACCATGCCCTCCCCGTACGGGCCGTCGCGCAGGACCGTCGGCGGGACCAGGCCCCAGCCGGTGGCCTCGGAGACCTCGTACGCGGCGACCTCGCGCCGGGCGAGGTTCCCGTCGGGAAAGTCCCACAGGGGCCGCTCCCCCGCGACCGGCTTGTAGACGCAGGCCGCCTCCTGGCCCTCGTGGGCGACGGAGCAGTACAGGACGGCGTTGGAGGCCTCGCGGATCCTGCCGCGCACGGTCAGCTCACCGCGGGCGAGCAGGTCCGCGCCCGGCAGGGTCTGGGGGCTGCTGCTCATGCTCCGCGGCGGTATCCGTTCTGGCGGGGGCAGACGTGCCCCTCGGGGTCGAGCGGCAGGCTGCACAGCGGGCACGGCGGCCGGCCGGCGTTGACGACGTCCAGGGCGCGCTTGGCGAAGGCCCGGGCCTGGGCGCCGGTGAGGCGGACCCGGAGCATCGGCGGGCCGTTCTCCTCGTCCTGGAGCAGTCGCTCCTCGGCCTCGGCGAGGTCCTCCTCGGACTCCGCGTCGAGCTCCACGAGGGCCTGCGCCTCGACGATCATGCGCTGCTCCTCGCCGTCCCAGGCGAGCGCCATGGTGCCGACCCGGAACTCCTCCTCGACGGGCACGTCGAGGGGGGCGGTGTCCGCGATCTCGGCGGGGGCGACGGCGGGCACGGGCGCGTTGCCGCCGGTGCGGCGCACGACCTCGTCGAGGAGTTCGTCGATGCGCTCGGCGAGGGCGGCGACCTGCATCTTCTCCAGGGCGACGCTGGTGACCCGGCCGCCGGCGGACGCCTGGAGGAAGAACGTACGGCGGCCAGGCAGCCCGACCGTACCGGCCACGAAACGCTCCGGTGGGTCGTAGAGGAACACCTGACGGGACACGTTCCCGGCTCCCTTGCGTCTCGACGGTCGTACTACAGCGGCGCGTCCACCCTACTGCGCGGAGGGATCACGGTGCGCCCGCGCCGCCACCGACCTCGGCCGCCCCGGCGTCCCCCGGGCGCTCGCGGGGCGCGAATCCGGCGAAGTCCCCCGTGTCGCCGAGCCGGAGGAGGAAGGGACGCAGGCGCGTGTAGCGGATGACGGTGACCGAGCAGGGGTCGACGTGGAGGCGCTGGAAGAGGTCGAGGTGGAGGCCGAGGGCGTCCGCCACCAGCGACTTGACGATGTCGCCGTGCGAGCACATGACGTAGCAGGCGTCCTCGCCGTGCTCGGCCTCGATCCGCGCGTTCCAGTCCCGTACGGCCTCGACGGCGCGGTTCTGCATGGCGCGCATGGACTCGCCGCCGGGGAAGGCGGCGGCGGAGGCGTGCGCCTGGACGACCTCCATCAGGGGCTCGTCGTTGAGTTCGGCGAGCTTGCGGCCCGACCAGTCGCCGTAGTCGCACTCGTTGATCCGGTCCTCGACGTGGAGCGGGAGGTCCGGGCGGGCGTCGAGGAGGGGTCGCAGGGTCTCCCGGCAGCGCTGGAGGGGGCTGGAGACGGCGGCGGCGAGCGGGACGTCCGCGAGGCGCGCGGGGAGGGCCGCGGCCTGCGCGGCCCCGCGCTCGTCGAGCGCGATCCCGGGCGTGCGCCCGGCGAGGACCCCGGAGGTGTTGGCGGTGGAGCGTCCGTGCCGGACGAGGATCAGCGTGGCCATGGCGGCCAGCCTAGGCGGTGTCCCGGACGGACCCTCCTCCCCGGCCGTCCGTACGCGCGTGCGTGCGTGCGGAACGGTCAGGACGTCCGGTGGGCCCGTACGCGCGCGTGCGGAGCGGCCGGAGGGCCGTGGACCCGTACGCGCACGTACGGAGCGGCCGGAGGGCCGCGCGAGCCGTACGCGTGCATGGCGGGTCCGCACCGGGGAAAATGCGCCCCGTGATCGTGGACTCTGCCATCTACCGGGACGGGCACCGCACGGACGGACCCGCCGACCTCTCCGACGCCTTGAAGGAGGCGCGGACGACGGGTGACGACGCGTTCCTGTGGGTGGGTCTGCACGAGCCCTCGGAGGAGGAGTTCGACCACGTGGCCTCGGAGTTCGCGCTGCACCCGCTGGCCGTCGAGGACGCCCTCAAGGCCCACCAGCGGCCCAAGCTGGAGGTCTACGACGACTCACTGTTCATGGTGCTCAAGCCGGTCGTGTACGAGCCGGAGAGCGACCGGGTCTCCTCGGGCGAGCTGATGCTGTTCGTGGGCGACTCGTTCGTGGTCACGGTCCGGCACGGCGAGGGGGCTCCGCTGGCGGAGGTGCGCCGGCGCCTGGAGGCCGACCCGGAGGTCCTGAAGCACGGTCCGACGGCGGTCCTGTACGCGGTGAGCGACGCGGTCGTGGACCACTACCTGGAGATCGCGGGCGAGCTCCAGGTGGACCTGGAGGAGCTGGAGGCGGACGTCTTCGCGCCCACCGGGGACGCGGCCTCCAACACGGCGGCGCGGATCTACACGGCGAAGCGGCAGGTCCTGGAGTTCCGGCGGGCCAGCGGTCCGCTGGCCGGGCCGATGGCCCGCCTGACGGCCGGTTCGGTGCCGTTCGTGAACGAGCACTCCCAGCCGTTCTTCCGGGACGTCAACGACCACCTGATGCGCTCCAACGAGCAGGTGGAGGGCCTGGACCGGCTCCTGTCCGACGTGCTCTCGGCCCATCTGGCGCAGATGGGGGTGCGGCAGAACGACGACATGCGGAAGATCTCGGCGTGGGCGGCCATGGCCGCGGTCCCCACCATGGTCGCGGGGATCTACGGCATGAACTTCGAGCACATGCCGGAGCTGCGCTGGGGGATGGGGTACCCCGCGGTGATCCTGGTGATGACGGGCGTCGTCGTCGTCCTGTACCGGATGTTCAAGCGGCGCGGCTGGATGTAGGAACGTTTCCGCCGCGCCGGAGCCCGGGCCGGAGGGCGGGGCCCGGAAGGCGGGGCCCCGAAGGCGGAGGCTCAGAAGGCGGGGGCGGGGGTCATGGGGCCCCCGAGCGCGTCGAGCCGTTCGGGCATCCTGAGGTCGATCATCTTGTGCCAGCCGGCGAGGCGCTCGTACGCGTACATGCCGTGGATGCCGGCGGCGAGGGCGAGGGCCTTGGGCTTCGGCCACTCCAGGATGCGGCCCATGTGGCGCATCACGGCGAGGCTGACGTCCCGGTAGACCCGGATCTCGACCAGGGCGGACTCGCGCAGGGTCTTCTGGATCAGCCGGCCGTGGCCCTGGCGGGCGAGCCGGAGCAGTTCCTCGTGGCAGTAGGCGAGGTGGTTCGCCTCGTCGTTGTCGATCATGTGGATGGCCCTGCCCAGTTCGGGGTGGTCCCCGAAGTACGTGACGAGCATGTCCATCTGGTCGGCGGCCCGCTGCTCGGTGACCCGGCTGTGGGCGAGGTAGACGATGATGTCCCGCTCGGTCAGCGGCTCGTCGCGGCGGAGCTTGTCGTGCGCGAGGCCGATGCCGCGCTGTTCGAGCAGCATCGTGTAGTCGGTGTCGGGGGGCACCGGGACGGGTTCGAGGCCGCGTTTCCTCATCAGCGCGTTGAAGATCCGGCCGTGCTTGTCCTCGTCGGCGCCGTGCCGGGTGATCTTGGGCGCGAGTTCGCGCATCCCGGGGGCGACGAGGGCCGCGATCCGGCCGTTCTCCCAGCCGCCCTGGGCCTCGCCGCTCGCCGCGATCGAGCAGAAGAGCCGGAAGGACTCGTCGTTGTCGATGATTTCCTGGAACAGGCCCTTGGCCGTGAGCATCGCCGCCACCTCCGTGCGGACGTTCGCACTCCGGTACGTCCGGGGAGCACCCCGTCCGGGGAGAACGAGTCAAGTCCGGTCCCGGACGGCGGGCAACACGGGGGCGGGAAGGGCTCGGCCGAAAGAGTGACCCCCGGAGCCGTAACCGGGGACCCGCCGGAGCCGTTGTGCTGCGTGACGGCCGTGGCGGGGAAGACCCCCGAGCCCCCACCACGGCCGCAGACCTCTCCGGCGGCTCCGTACGGGACATGCGTACGGAGCCGCCGACACGTCACGTGCTCGGCGCGTCACGTACGGAGCCGTCAGCGCGCTGCGTACGGAGTTGTCGGCGTGTATCGGCGTGTCACGCCAGCCCGGCCCGCTCCAGGGCCTCGACGCCCGCCCGCAGGGCCGCCACCCGCTCGTCCAGGGTGAGGCCGGCCGGGGCGACGGTGAGGGTGGTGACCCCGGCGGCGGCGTAGGCCGCCATCCGGTCCGCGATCCGCTCGACGGAGCCGAGCAGGGTGGTCCGGTCGATCAGCGAGTGCGGCACGGCGGCCGCGGCGCCCGTCTTGTCGCCGGCCAGGTACTTGTCCTGGACCTCGGCGGCCTCCTTCTCGTACCCCATGCGCCGCGCGAGCTGGTTGTAGAAGTTCTGCTTGCGGCTGCCCATGCCGCCGACGTACAGGGCGGTGTACGGGCGGAAGACGTCGGCGAGCGCGTCGACGTCGTCGCCGAGGGCGAGCGGCACGGTGGGACAGACGTCGAAGCCGTCCATGGTCAGGCCGGCCTTCTCGCGGCCCGCGCGGATGTGCCGCAGGGCCGTGTCCTCCAGGTGGTCGGCGGAGGGGAAGATCAGCAGGGCGCCGTCCGCGATCTCGCCGGTCTGCTCCAGGTTCTTGGGGCCGATCGCCGCGATGTAGAGCGGGATGTGCTCGCGCTGCGGGTGCACGGTGAGCTTGAGGGGCTTGCCGGGGCCGTCCGGGAGCGGAAGGGTCCAGTGCTCGCCCTCGTAGCTGAGCCGCTCGCGGGTCATGGCCTTGCGGACGATCTCGACGTACTCGCGGGTCCGGGCGAGCGGCTTGTCGAACTTCACGCCGTACCAGCCCTCGGAGACCTGGGGTCCGGAGACGCCGAGGCCGAGGCGGAAGCGGCCGCCGCTGAGCGAGTCGAGGGTGGCGGCGGTCATCGCCGTCATGGCGGGCTGCCGGGCCGGGATCTGCATGATGGCGGAGCCGATGTCGATCCGCTCCGTCTTCGCCGCGACCCAGGCGAGGACGGTGGGCGCGTCGGAGCCGTAGGCCTCGGCGGCCCAGCAGACGTCGTACCCGAGGCGGTCCGCCTCCTGCGCGACGGCGAGGTTGTCGCCGTCCATACCGGCGCCCCAGTAGCCGAGGTTGATGCCGAGCCGCATTCCACGCACCCCTTACCCATCGGTAACGTCTCTTGGGCCGGACTCTAGCGCGCGGTCGGCGCCGCCGACAGGACGTGGTTGTCCACAGGCCCTCTCCGCGTGCTGCCCCGGCCAGTAATCTCGCGCCCATGGAGCAGAGGCATCTCGGACGTACGGGCCTGCGCGTGTCGCGCATCGGACTCGGCACCCTCACCTGGGGCCGGGACACCGACGAGCACGACGCCGCCGAACAGCTGAAGGCGTTCTGGGACGCGGGCGGCACGCTCGTGGACACCGCCGACGTGTACGGCGGGGGCGAGGCGGAGTGCCTGCTCGGACGCCTCATGGAACGCCTCGTGCCCCGGCAGGACCTCGTCCTGTCGACCAAGGCGGGCAGCGTCCCCGACCCCGACCGGCGCACGGACGGCTCGCGCGGCCATCTGCTCGCCGCGCTCGACGCCTCCCTCGCCCGGCTCGGCACGGACCACGTGGACCTGTGGCAGCTGCACGCCTTCGACCCGCACACGCCCCTGGAGGAGTCCCTGCAGGCGCTCGACATCGCCGTGCGCAGCGGCCGGGCCCGGTACGCGGGCGTGGCGAACTTCTGCGGCTGGCAGCTCGCCAAGGCGGGCACCTGGCAGCTCGGCGGGGACCGGACCCGGCTGGCGGGCGCGCAGCTGGAGTACTCGCTGCTCCAGCGGGGCGTGGAGCGCGAGGTGCTGCCGGCCGCCCTGGACCTGGGGATGGGCCTGCTGCCCTCCTCGCCGCTGGGGCGCGGCGTCCTGACCGGGAAGTACCGGAGCGGGACGCCGTCGGACTCGCGGGGCGCGTCGGAGACGATGGCGCCCTTCGTGGAGCCGTACCTGGACGACGCGGCGAGCCGGATCGTGGACGCGGTGACGACGGCGGCCGACGGCCTCGCGACGACCCCGCTGCACGTGGCGCTCGCCTGGGTCCGCGACCGGCCCGGGGTGACCGCCCCGATCGTCGGCGCGCGCACGGCGCGCCAGCTCACGGCCGCGTTGTCGGTGGAGACCCTTAGTCTTCCTGACGAGATCTGCCGGGCGCTGGACGACGTGTCGGCGCCCGTGCACCGCTATCCGGATCACGACTGGAGCACCTTGTGACCGAGCCTTCCGGGGAGACCGCGCCCGAGGCACCCGAGGACGTGGAGCCCACCGAGGACGTACGGGAGGGGACCGGGGAGTCCGACGCCGCCGAGGAGGCCGGGGAGACCTCCGGGGAGCCGGCCGGGGACGCCGTGGGCTCCGACGCGCCCGGGCTCAGCGAGGCGCAGGCCGAGCTGGCCGCGCAGCGGGAGCTGCGGGCGAGGATCGAGGCGCGGAAGGCCGAGAAGGGCGGCCCGGTCGCGGCCGGCGCCAAGCTGAGCGGCACCGCCGCGGACCTCCTCGCGGCGGTCCGGGCCGTGGAGGGCGGTGCGGCCAGGGGCAGTGCCTTTTACGAGGCGGCCGACCCGGTGCCCGAGCCCTCCGTCCCCGAACGGGCCCCGGTGGCGGCCCCCCGGCCCCCCGCACCGGAACGACCGCCGACCCCGGCACCCGCCACCACGGCCGCCGTCCGCGAGGTCCTGGCCCGGGGCGGCGCCCCGGAGGCGCTGACCGGGCCGGTGGCCGCCGCGCTCGGCGAGGGCGCGGCCGCGCTGCTGCTCGACGACCCCTGGCAGCTCCTCGCGGTGGCGGGGGTGCGCCCGGAGCAGGCCGACGGCTTCGCGCGGGCGCTGCTCGGCCCCGAGTGCGGCCCCGGCGACCCGCGCCGGGCGGTCGCCCTGACCGTGTGGCTGCTGGAGCGGGCCGCGCTCCGGGGGCACACCGCCCTGGAGGCCGGGACCGTGCGCGCCGGCCTCGCCGCGCACTCCGTGCCCGACCCCGGGGAGGCGGTCGACACGGCGGTCTCCGAGGGGGCGGTCCACCTCTTCCAGGAGGAGCGGGAGGTCCCGGAGGAGACGGAAGAGGAGGGTGCGGAAGAGGAGGCGGAGGGAGCCGGCGAGAACGGCGGGAGCGGCGAGAGCGGCGAGAGCGGCGGGAGCGGCGGGGAGCCGCCCGCCCTGCTCGGCCTCGACCGGTACGCGCTCGCCGAGGAGAGCCTCGCGGAAGGCCTCGCCCGCCTCGTCAGGACGGCGACGGCCGACGCCTGGGAGGGCTCCGAGCTGGAGCGGGCCGCCGGGACGCACGGTCTCGTCCTGCACACCGGCGGCGAGGCCGCCCGCGCCGAACCGGTGGCGCTCGCGGCGGCGGCCCGCGGCCGGGGCCTCCGCACCCTGGTCGCGGTCCACTCCGACGACGGGCGGCGCGCGCTCGGCGCCGGGGGGACGGAGGCCGTGACGGTCGCCGCCCTGCTGTCCGGGGCGGCCGGTCCGGGCCGGGACGAGGACGGGGCCCTCGCCCTGGACCTCCTGGTGGTGCTCGACGCGCCGCAGCTGGACGTGGAGACGGCCGCGACGCTCGTGGAGTCGCTGCCGGACGGCTGCCGCCTGGTCCTGAGCGGCGACCCGGAGGTCCTCGGGGCGCCGGGCGCGGGCCGGGTCTTCGCCGACGCGCTCGCCGCCAAGGTGTGCCCCCGGATCGCCTCGCGCGTCCCCGACCCGGGTCCGCTCGGCGAGCTGGTGTCGGGCATCGGCGTCGGCGAGCTGAACCAGGTCGAGGCCCCCGGCAAGGAGATCGTGATCGTCCCGGTGCGGGACGCGGGCGAGGCCGTGCACCGCACCGTCCAGCTGGTGGCCGACTCGGTGCCCCGGGCGATCGGGGTGCCGCCGGAGCGGACGCAGGTCGTCACGGTCGGCCACGGCGGCTCGGCCGGGACGCGCGCGCTGAACGCCGCCCTCAAGCAGCGGCTCAACCCCGGCCCCGGCCGGTTCGGCGGCTACGACCCCGGCGACCGGGTGGCGTACGCGCCGGTGCCGGGGCGGACGGTCACCGGCACGGTCCTGTCGGCCGACGCCGAGGGCCTGCGGCTGCGCTGCGGGGACGAGGAAATCCTCGTGCCGAAGGAGCGGGTGGAGGCGGCGCTGCGGCACGGCTGGGCGCTCACCGCGCACCAGGCGGCCGGGACGCGCTGGCCCGCCGTGGTCGCGGTGCTGCCCGGGGACGCGGCCGGGGGCCTGAGCCGGCCGTGGGTGTACACGGCCTTCGGCCGGGCGGAGCGCCATCTGTCGGTCGTGCACGGCGTGGACCAGGCGCTGCCCCGGGCGGTGGCCGAGGGGGTGGCCCCGGAGCGCACGACGCGGCTGCGGCCGCTCCTGGAGGCGCTGCTCGCCGCTCCCGGGGAGTAGGACGGCGCCGGAACGACGGGAGGGCCGGGACGCCTCGTACGGTGTCCCGGCCCTCCCGCGTTCCCGCGTCGGCCGCGGGGTCAGGCGCGGGCCCTCCCGGCGGGGCCGTCGCCGTCGTCGCCGTCGTCCTCCTCGTCGAAGACGGAGCTGACGTCGAAGCGGCAGACGATCCGCTCCGGATCGGCGTGCTCGAAGGGGGCGTTGAGCCACTCCCCCGGTTCCGGGAGCTCGTCGGCCGCGACGACCCAGAGCGTGGAGTCGCCCTCCTCCAGACCGAAGTCCTTGTGCCGGGAGGCGATCTCGTCCGGTTCGTACTCGCCGAAGAGCACGCCGAGCGCGGCGAGGGGCGAGACGCCGGCCTTGGCGGCCGCCCCGGTGACGTCCTCGCCGCCGCTCTCGGCGACGCGGCGGGCCTGGGCGAGCAGGCGTCGGGGTTCCGCCACGGCGTAGTCGCGGCGGATCAGGAGGCTGAGGGCGTGGGGTTCGTCGGGCCCGGTGTACGGCGGCAGGGAGCCGTCCGCGCCGGGGATCTCGAAGGGGGTGACCTCGTCGTAGCGTTCGTAGAGGAGTTCGTCGTAGGTCTCGGCCGCCGAGGCCAGGGCGTTGAAGGCCTCGTAGACGGCCGGGTCGTCGTCCCCCGTGCGGCGTTCGACCGCCGCGAGGTGACGGTCCAGTGCGGCTTTGACCGCCTCGGCGGCGGCACGTACCTCGGCAGCGGTGGGCTGCGCAGCATCAGACATGGGAGAGACGCTATCCGTACCGGGGCCGTGCCCGCACAATAGATGCGATGCCGGAATACGAATTTGTCGACGTGTACGTGCCGCGCGGTGTCTCCCGCAAGGAGGCGACGCGGCTGCTGACCGACCATGCCGAGTACGGACACTGGGAGTTGGACCGCCTGAGCCTGCACAGGGACGGGAGCCGCAGGGTGCGGCTGAAGCGGCGGATCATCCGCCAGGTCAGGGCGACCTGGTAGACCGGAGAACGACGAGAAGGGGCCCCGCGGTGTGCGGGGCCCCCGTGCGTGGTGCGCGTCCGCGCGTGGTGCTCGTCACACGGCCCCGGGCCGTGCGGCCGGTTCAGCCGGCGCGGCGGGCGCGGCGGTAGATCAGCGAACCGGCGAGCAGCAGTCCGGCGCCGGCGGGGACGATCACGCCGAGCGGCCCGGAGCCGGTCTCGGCGAGTTCCTCGACGGCCCGCGGCGGCGTCACGACGTGCGTACTGGGGGTGTTCGACCCGCCGTCGGTCCCGGGGGTGCCGGGGTTCCCCGGGTTGCCCGGATTTCCGGGGGTCTCCGGCGTCCCGGGGGTCTCCGGCGTCTCGGGAGTCTCCGGGTTCCCCGGCCGCGTCGGCTCGACGCCGTTGGCGCAGTCGTTGCCCGCGGCCGGGTTGAGGAGCCCGACGACCGAGACGCTGTTGCCGCACACGTTCGCCGGGACGTCGACCGGCACCTGGACGTTGTTGCCGGAGCCCACTCCGGGCGAGCCGCTCGTGTGGCCCCCGGCGGAGGACCCGCCGCCGGGCTTGCCCGGCTTCCCGGAGTCGGAGACGTTGGCGCACTTGTTGCCCATCGCCGGATTCAGCAGTCCGACGGCGCTGACGGTGTTTCCGCAGACGTTCACCGGCACGTGCACCGGGACCTGGACGGAGTTCCCGGACGCGATGCCCGGGGAGTTCACGGCCGCACCGTTCGCGCCGGAGTCGGCGTGCGCATGGCCGCCGCCGACCGCGGCGAAGACGCCACCGGCGGCCGCGACGGTGATGAGGCCCTTGCGCGTGACCTGTCGCATAGCTTGTTCCCTGCCTGCTCGGCTTCCAAGGAGTGCCACCGGGCCGAGGGCCCGGGGCGGAAATGGCCACCGGCCCCGGAGTGCATGGCACGCACTCCGGGGCCGGACCGGCTCACACCCTCACGGGGCGAGGGACGACGTCAGTCGTTGACGCAGGCGTTGCCGAAGGCGGGGTTCAGCAGACCGATCACGGAGACCGTGTTGCCGCACACGTTCACGGGAACGTGAACCGGCACCTGGACGACGTTGCCGGAGAGGACACCGGGGGAACCGATGGCCGCACCCTGGGCACCCGCGTCGGCGACGGCCATGCCCGCACCCGCGAGAACGAGACCGCCAGTGGCAGCCGCAGCAGCGACGACCTTCTTGATCATTATTCCTCCTAGTTGGCAATGCGGCCCCAGCCGCGGACCGCACACCTGTAACGAGGGGGAAGGGTGGGGGCTACGAGCCTCCGGGTTCATTCACTCTTTTCGGGCAAAGGCGAACGCACGGACGAATGCGGCGCGCATCGGCGGCGGCCCTTCCGGCGGAGCCCCCTCAGCAGGCGTCCAGGAAGCGGTCCAGGACGCGGGCGCCGAACCTGAGGCCGTCGACCGGGACCCGCTCGTCCACGCCGTGGAACATGCCGGCGAAGTCGAGCTCCGGCGGCAGCTGGAGCGGGGCGAAGCCGAAGCAGCGGATGCCGAGGTCGTCGAAGGACTTGGCGTCGGTGCCGCCGGAGAGCATGTACGGCACGGCACGGGCGATCGGGTCCTCGGCGCGCAGGGCCAGCTGCATGGCGTCCACCAGGGCGCCGTCGAAGCTGGTCTCCAGGGCCTTGTCGCCGTGCACGTCCTCGCGCTTCACGCGGGGCCCGAGGATCCGGTCCAGGTCGGCCAGGAACTCCTGCTCGTACCCGGGCAGGAAGCGGCCGTCGACGTGCGCCGTGGCCTGGCCGGGGATCACGTTCACCTTGTAGCCGGCGCCGAGCATGGTCGGGGCGGCCGAGTTGCGCAGGGTGGCGCCGACCATCTTGGCGATGCCGCCGAGCTTGGCGAGGGTGGCGTCCATGTCCTCGGGGTCGAGGGGGGTGCCCAGGGCGTCCGAGAGCTCGTCCAGGAAGGACCGGACGGTCTTGGTGACCCTCACCGGCCACTGGTGGCGGCCGAGGCGGCCCACGGCCTCGCAGAGCTCCGTGATGGCGTTGTCGTCGTTGGTCATCGAGCCGTGGCCGGCGGTGCCCTCGACGGTCAGCCGCATCCAGTGCATGCCCTTCTGGGCCGTCTCCACCAGGTAGAGGCGCAGGTTCTCGTTGACGGTGAAGGAGAAGCCGCCGACCTCGCCGATCGCCTCGGTGACCCCCTCGAAGAGGTCCCGGTGCTCGTCGACCAGGTACCGGGCGCCGTAGGTGCCGCCGGCCTCCTCGTCGGCGAGAAAGGCGAGGACGACGTCGCGCGGGGGCTTGCGGCCGCTGCGCAGCCGGTCCCGCACGACCGCGAGGGTCATCGCGTCCATGTCCTTCATGTCGACGGCGCCGCGGCCCCAGACGCAGCCGTCGGCGATCTCCCCGGAGAAGGGGTGGTGGGTCCAGTCCCCGGCGTCGGCCGGGACGACGTCGGTGTGGCCGTGGATCAGCAGGGCGGGCCGCGACGGATCCTCGCCCTCGATCCGGGCGACCGTGGAGGCCCGCCCCCGGTGCGACTCGAAGATCTTCGGTTCGAGGCCGACCTCGGCCAGCTTCTCGGCGATGTACTCCGCCGCCGCCCGCTCCCCCGGCCCCGAGTGGTCGCCGTAGTTGCTGGTGTCGATGCGGATGAGGTCGCGACAGAGGTCGACTACCTCGTCCTCGCCGCGGACGCTCCCGGACGTGTTCGACTCGCTCACGCTGCTTCCTCCCACTACGTGCCCCACGTGATTGCTGGTGGTCGCCCCCATCCTCGCGCGTGGCCCCCTCCCCGCCCAAGACCGGCCGCCGGCCGACATGCGGCCGTCACACGCCGGGGGGACCGGGGGCGCGTCGGGCCGGACCGGGGCCGGCCGGGGGTGGTGATCGACCACCTCGAATGTTTGCTATGGTTTTCCTCGTCGGAAGGGCCCAGCGGCCAGGAAGACAGACACCTTGTCCGGGTGGCGGAATGGCAGACGCGCTAGCTTGAGGTGCTAGTGCCCTTTATCGGGCGTGGGGGTTCAAGTCCCCCCTCGGACACCACACGGAGTCCCGGTCGAGATCTTCTCGGCCGGGACTTCCGCATGAGCGCGCGAGGCGGAGTGGTGAGACGCAGGACCAAGGCCCCCGCGTCGCCACTGCCCCAGCGGGACGGGATCGATCCCGTCCGGGTGCGGCTGCCGGAGGATCCGGAGGGCTCCTGGGCGACCGTGCGGGACCACCTCCTCGGCCGGTACGGGGCGGCCGTCGGCGCCGGGCGGGTCGAGGAGATGCTGCGGGAGGGGCGGTTCGTCGGGACCGACGGGCCGGTCTCCGGGGACGAGCCGTACGCCGAGGGGCGGTGGATCTGGTTCCACCGGGACTTCCCGCCGGAGGTGCCGGTGCCGTTCGGGGTCGGGGTCGTGTACCGGGACGAGCGGATCGTGGTGGCCGACAAGCCGCACTTCCTGGCGACGGTGCCCCGGGGGCGGCACGTCGTGGAGACCGCGACGGCGCGGCTGCGCCGGGACCTGGGGCTGCCCCGGCTGCAGGCGGCGCACCGGCTCGACCGGCTGACGGCGGGGCTCGTCCTCTTCGTCGTGCGGGAGGAGGACCGGGGGGCGTACCAGACGCTGTTCCGGGACCGGGCCGTGCGCAAGGAGTACGAGGCGGTGGCGCCGTACGACCCGGCGGTGGGGCTGCCGGTGACGGTGCGGAGCCGGATCGAGAAGGAGCGCGGGGTGATGGCCGCCCGGGAGGTCCCGGGCGAGCCGAACGCCGAGAGCAGGATCGCGCTGGTGGCGCACGCGGGCGGGCTCGGCCGGTACCGGCTCGAGCCGGTGACCGGGCGGACGCACCAGCTGCGGGTGCACATGAACGCGCTCGGGCTGCCGATCCTGAACGATCCGGTCTATCCGGTGGTCCGCGAGGACGGGCCGGAGCACTTCGGGCGTCCGCTGGGCCTGCTGGCGCGGACGCTGGAGTTCACCGACCCGTTCTCGGGCCGTGCGGTGCGCTTCGAGAGCCGGCTGCGGCTCAGTGGCCCCGGCTGATCCACTCCTGGAGGTGGGGGGCCTCGGCGCCGATCGTGGTGGTGTCGCCGTGACCGGTGCGCACCACGGTGTCCGGCGGCAGGGTGAGGAGCTTGTCCCGGATCGAGTCGACGATCGTGGGGAAGTCCGAGAAGGACCGGCCGGTGGCGCCGGGGCCGCCCTGGAAGAGGGTGTCGCCGGTGAAGACCGTGCCGAGGTCCGGTGCGTACAGGCTGACCGCTCCGGGGGCGTGGCCGGGGGTGTGCAGGACCGTGAGGTCGGTGCCGGCGATGGTGAGGACCTGGCCGTCGGCGAGGTCGCCGTCCGGGCTGTGGTCGGGGTGGGTCTGCTTCCACAGCGGCAGGTCGGCGGGGTGGAGCAGGATGCGGGCGCCGGTGGCGGCCGCGAGCGCCGGGGCCGCGTCCACGTGGTCGTCGTGGGCGTGGGTGCAGACGATGGCGCGCAGGGTGCGTCCGTCGAGGGCGGCGAGGATGGCCCCGGCGTCGTGGGCGGCGTCGATGACGATCGCCTCGGTGTCGTCGCCGACGATCCAGACGTTGTTGTCGACGTCCCAGGTGCCGCCGTCGAGGCTGAAGGTGCCGGAGGTGACGAGGTGGTCGATGCGGGCGCCCATCACAGCACCACCACCGAGCGCAGGACGTCGCCCTCGTGCATGCGGGCGAAGGCCTTCTCGATCTCGCCGAGGCCGATGGTCTCGGTGACGAAGGCGGCGAGGTCGATGCGGCCCTGCCGGTGCAGGTCGACGAGCATCGGGAAGTCGCGGGAGGGCAGGCAGTCGCCGTACCAGGAGGACTTGAGCGCGCCGCCGCGGCCGAAGACGTCGAGGAGGGGCAGTTCGAGCTTCATCTCGGGGGTGGGGACGCCGACGAGGACGACGGTGCCGGCGAGGTCGCGGGCGTAGAAGGCCTGCTCGTACGTCTCCGGGCGGCCGACGGCCTCGATGACGACGTCGGCGCCGAAGCCGCCGGTGAGTTCGCGGATCGCCTCGACGGGGTCGGTGGAGCGGGAGTTGACGGTGTGGGTGGCGCCCATCGTCTTCGCCGTCTCCAGCTTCCGGTCGTCGATGTCGACGGCGATGATCCTCGCGGCTCCGGCGAGGCGGGAGCCGACGACCGCCGCGTCGCCGACGCCGCCGCAGCCGATGACGGCGACGGTGTCGCCGCGGCCGACGTCGCCGGTGTTGATCGCGGCGCCGATGCCGGCCATGACGCCGCAGCCGAGGAGGCCCGCGACCTCGGGGGCGACCTCGGGGTCGACCTTGGTGCACTGGCCGGAGGCGACGAGGGTCTTCTCGGCGAAGGCGCCGATGCCGAGGGCCGGGGAGAGTTCCGTGCCGTCGAGCAGGGTCATCTTCTGCTTGGCGTTGTGGGTGTCGAAGCAGTACCAGGGGCGGCCGCGCAGACAGGCGCGGCAGTTTCCGCACACGGCGCGCCAGTTGAGGATCACGAAGTCGCCGGGGGCGACGTCGGTGACGTCCTCGCCGACCGACTCGACGATTCCGGCGGCCTCGTGGCCGAGGAGGAAGGGGAACTCGTCGTTGATGCCGCCCTGCTTGTAGTGGAGGTCGGTGTGGCAGACGCCGCACGCCTGGATCTTCACGACGGCCTCGCCGGGGCCGGGATCGGGGATCACGATCGTCTCGACCCGTACCGGTTCGTTCCTGCCGGGGGCGATGACCCCCTGGACGTGCTGCGGCATCGCGAACTTCCTTCTCTGCGAACGGATCTTGTAAGGCTCCTGCGTACCACTATCTCCTGACAAAAGGCGAGACCCCCGCAGGCCGTGCCCGCGGGGGTCTCGTGGGGGGCGCGTCAGTCGCGCGGGGTTCCGGCGGTCGCGCGGACCCGGCCGCGGACCAGGAACCAGCCGCCGACCAGGGCGGCGGCGATGAGCGGGAGGCAGTTCACGGTGGTGCGGCTGATGCCTTCGTCCATCCACATCAGGACGAGGACGGAGCCGAGGAAGAGCAGGGTCACGATCTGGGTGTACGGGGCCCAGGGCAGCCGGTAGCCGGGCCGTGCGAGCCTGCCCTCCTCGGCCCGGCGCCAGAACAGCAGCGAGCAGACCATGATCATGGCCCAGGTGCCGATGATGCCGATCGAGGCGAGGTTGAGGACCAGTTCGAAGGCCTCGCCGGGCATGACGTAGTTGAGGCCGACGCCGAGGACGCCGAAGCCCGCGGTGAGCAGGATGCCGCCGTAGGGGACGCCGCCCTTGTTCATGACGCCGGTGAAGCGGGGCGCGGAGCCGGCCAGCGACATGGAGCGCAGGATGCGGCCGGTGGAGTACAGGCCCGAGTTGAGGCTGGAGAGGGCGGCCGTGAGGACGACGAGGTTCATCACGCCGGCGGCGCCGGGGACGCCCAGCTTGTCGAAGACGGTGACGAAGGGGCTCTGGTCGCCGGAGTAGGCCGTGTACGGCAGGAGGAGGGCGAGCAGGACGACGGAGCCGACGTAGAAGAGGCCGACGCGCCACATGATCGAGTTGATCGCCTTCGGCATGATCTTCTCGGGGTTCTCGGTCTCGCCGGCGGCGACGCCGCACAGCTCGACGGAGGCGTAGGCGAAGACGACGCCCTGGATGAGCAGCAGCATCGGCATCGTGCCGTGGGGGAAGACGCCGCCGTTGTCGGTGATGTTGGCGAGGCCGGGGGTGCTGCCGCCGACGTCGTGGGAGGTCACGACGAGGAAGATGCCGACCAGCATGAAGACGACCAGGGCGGCGACCTTGACGATGGCGAACCAGAACTCCATCTCGCCGAAGTACTTCACGGAGATGAGGTTGGCGGCGAGGACGACCGCGAGGGCGATCAGGGCGAGGATCCACTGCGGGACGTCGCTGAACATCGACCAGAAGTGGGCGTAGGTGGCGGCCGCGGTGATGTCGGCGACGGCGGTGGTCGACCAGTTGAGGAAGTAGAGCCAGCCGGCCGTGTAGGCGCCCTTCTCGCCCATGAACTCGCGCGCGTAGGAGACGAAGGCGCCGGAGGAGGGGCGGTAGAGGACCAGCTCGCCGAGGGCGCGGACCACGAAGAAGGCGAAGACGCCGCAGACGGCGTAGGCGATGAAGAGGGAGGGCCCGGCCTGGGACATGCGGCCGCCGGCGCCCAGGAAGAGCCCGGTGCCGATGGCGCCGCCGATGGCGATCATGTTGATGTGCCGGGACTTGAGGTCCTTGCGGTATCCGGCGTCGCCGGCGTCGACGTGGGGGGTTGCGGCCGTGGTCCCGCCGGATGCCGCCGGTGCGGCGGACAGCGGGTCGGCCGCGGTGACGCGGTCACTCATGGAGTTGTTCGCCTTCGTGAGGGGGCTGTGCGGTACCCGGTCGCACCCGGTGGGGGGTCTCCCCGGTACGACCAGCGCACATCCTCACGGCAGGGGGCGGTGACTGACTGTGGCGCATGTCACTGAACGCCCATATTTGAGCTAGTTCAGAGCTTGCGCCCGGTACTCACGGCTCCCCATGGCTTCTCACGGCCTTCACGGGGCGAGGACGTCCAGCTCCTGGAGGGCGCCGACCGCGATCTGCCGGGTCAGCTCCTCGGCGCGGGCCGCGTCCCGCTCCCTTACGGCCTCGGCGACCTGGACGTGGAGGGTGACGGCGGCCGGGTCGGGGTCCTCGAACATCACGTGGTGGTGGGTGCGGCCGGTGAGGACCTCCGCGACGACGTCGCCGAGGCGGGCGAACATCTCGTTCCCGGAGGCGTTGAGGACGGCCCGATGGAAGGCGATGTCGTGGACGAGGTACTCCTCCAGGCGCCGGCCGCGCGAGGTGGCGACCATGCCGAGGGCCTGCTCGGTGAGCTCCCGGCACTGCTCGGGGGTGGCGTTCTCGGCCGCGAGGCCCGCGGCGACGGGCTCGACGGCGGAGCGGAGGACGGTGAGCGAGCGGAGCTGGCGGGGGCGGTCGGCGCCGGCCAGGCGCCAGCGGATGACCTGGGGGTCGTAGACGTTCCAGCTCGCGGCGGGGAGCACGGTCACGCCGACGCGGCGGCGGGACTCGACGAGGTGCATGGACTCCAGGACCCGGACGACCTCGCGGACCACGGTCCGGGAGACGTCGAAGCGCTGGGCGAGCTCGTCGGTGCGGAGCACGGTGCCGGGCGGGTACTCGCCCGCGGTGATCGCGAGGCCCAGGGCGGCCAGGACGTGGGAGTGGAGCCCCTGGGCCTGTGTCGTCATGGGGTCAGCCTATGCGGGTACGCGGGAGTGATCACCCCTGAAGCACACCCCCGAACAAAAAGTACGACTTTTATGTCACAGTCTCTTGAATACGTCGTACTCAATGGGTTTCATGAGCGCGACGGACAACGGAATCGATGTCGAAGAAGACAGCGAGGCACCCCATGAGCACCACTCCCCAGGCCCCTCCCGTCGTCGTCGTGATGGGCGTCTCGGGGACCGGCAAGACCACCATCGGTCCGCTGGTCGCCGATGCCCTCGGCCTCCCCTACGCCGAGGGCGACGACTTCCACCCGGCGGCGAACGTCGCCAAGATGTCGGCCGGCGTCCCGCTGGACGACGAGGACCGGGGGCCCTGGCTGGACGCCATCGGGAAGTGGGCGCACGGCCGGGCCGGACTCGGCGGCGTGGTGAGCAGCTCCGCGCTGAAGCGGGCGTACCGGGACCGGCTGCGTGCCGCCGCGCCCGGTGTCGTCTTCCTGCATCTGACCGGTGACCGGGAGCTCATCGAGGGCCGGATGGCCGAGCGCAAGGGGCACTTCATGCCGACGGCGCTGCTCGACTCGCAGTTCGCCACCCTGGAACCGCTCCAGGACGACGAGGCCGGCGTCGCCGTCGACGTGTCCGGCACCCCGGAGGAGATCACCGCCCGCGCCGTCGCCGCCCTGCGCGGCCGGACCGGCTGACCCCCTCCGCCCCTCCTTTCCTCTCTCCTGCTTTCTTCTCTCCTGCCCGTACGAAGGACACCACCGTGACCAGTCTCAGCGTCGAGATCCTGGCAGCGGACGCCGCCGAACCGATCACCTCGGCAGGCAACGCCCAGCTCGGAATCGCCGTGCTCGCCGGCATCGCCGTCATCGTCCTGCTCATCACCAAGTTCAAACTGCACGCGTTCCTGGCGCTGACCATCGGTTCCCTGGCGCTCGGCGCGTTCGCGGGCGCGCCGCTCGCGGACACCATCAAGTCCTTCACCGCGGGCCTCGGCAGCACCGTGGCCGGTGTGGGCGTGCTGATCGCCCTCGGCGCCATCCTCGGCAAGCTGCTCGCGGACTCCGGCGGCGCGGACCAGATCGTGGACACGATCCTGGCGAAGGCGAGCGGCCGGGCCATGCCGTGGGCGATGGTGCTCATCGCCTCCGTGATCGGCCTGCCGCTCTTCTTCGAGGTCGGCATCGTGCTGCTGATCCCGGTCGTGCTGCTCGTCGCCAAGCGCGGCAACTACTCCCTGATGCGGATCGGCATCCCGGCCCTCGCCGGCCTCTCCGTGATGCACGGGCTCATCCCGCCGCACCCCGGCCCGCTCGTCGCGATCGACGCGGTCGGCGCCAACCTGGGCGTCACCCTGGCCCTCGGCCTCGTCGTCGCGATACCGACCGTGATCATCGCCGGTCCGGTCTTCTCCCGGTACGCGGCCCGCTGGGTGGACATCCCGGCCCCCGAGAACATGATCCCGACGCGGCCCTCCGAGGACCTGGAGAAGCGTCCCGGCTTCGGCGTCACCGTCGCGACCGTGCTGCTCCCGGTCGTCCTGATGCTGGTGAAGGCGCTCGTCGACATCGTCGTGGACGACCCGGAGAACGGCGTCCAGAAGGTCACCGACGTCATCGGCTCGCCGCTGATCGCGCTGCTCGCCGCCGTCATGGTCGCGCTCTTCACCCTGGGCCGGGCGGCCGGCTTCACCAAGGAGCGCCTGTCCTCGACCGTCGAGAAGTCGCTCGCCCCGATCGCGGGCGTCCTGATGATCGTCGGCGCGGGCGGCGGCTTCAAGCAGACCCTGATCGACATCGGCGTCGGACAGATGATCCTGGAGTTCTCCGAGGACTGGTCCATCCCCGTCCTGCTGCTCGCCTGGCTGATCGCGGTCGCGATCCGGCTCGCGACGGGTTCGGCGACGGTGGCGACGATCTCGGCGGCGGGGCTCGTGGCTCCGCTGGCGGAGGGCATGTCGACGGGCGAGACGGCGCTGCTGGTCCTCGCGATCGGTGCCGGTTCGCTCTTCTTCAGCCATGTCAACGACGCCGGGTTCTGGCTGGTGAAGGAGTACTTCGGCATGAGCGTCGGCCAGACGATCAAGACGTGGTCGGTGATGGAGACGATCATCTCGGTCGTGGGCATCGTGTTCGTGCTGCTGCTGTCGCTGGTGTTGTAGCGGCGCGGGAAACGAACGGTGAGGGCCGGTCGTGGCTGACAGACTGTCGGCCATGACCGGCCCTCACGCGCTCAAGCCCTTCCTGCTCGCCTTCCCCGGCCCCCTCCGGGACCGGCTCGTCGCGGCGGTCCTCTCCGGGGAGAAGACCGCCACGACGGGGCTCCTCCTGGAGTACGAGGCCGAGAAGGAGGAGCTGCCCGAGGTCGGCGAACGGTCGGCGGTGATCGACTCGGACGGCCGCGAGGTGGCGGTCGTGGAGATCACGGAGGTCCAGGTCCTGCCCCTGCGCGACGCGGACCTCCGCCTCGCACGCGCCGAGGGCGAGGGCTACCGCTCGGTCGCGGAGTGGCGCGCGGGCCACGAGGACTTCTGGCACGGCGAGGAGATGCGGGAGGCGCTGGGGGACCCGGGGTTCGTGGTGGACGGGGACACGATGCTGGTGGTGGAGTGGTTCCGGGTGGTGGAGGCCCGTCAGGGCTCCTGAGGAGCGAGGAAGGTCGCCAGGCCGCCCAGGGCCAGGGCCGCGCCGACTGCGGTGAGGACCACGCGTTTTGTCACACCGTCATCTTGCCCCGGCACGGGACCCCGCGTCAGCCCACCGCCTTCGCCGCCGCCCGGCGCAGGGCCCCGCGTCAGCCCACCGCCTTCGCCGCCGCCCGGCCCGCCGCGCGGCCCGAGAAGATGCAGCCGCCGAGGAAGGTGCCTTCGAGGGAGCGGTAGCCGTGGACGCCGCCGCCGCCGAAGCCGGCCGCCTCGCCCGCCGCGTACACGCCCGCCAGGGGTTCGCCGCCCTCCGTCAGGACACGGGAGTCGAGGTCGGTCTCCAGGCCGCCGAGGGACTTGCGGGTGAGGATGCTGAGGCGTACGGCGATCAGCGGGCCCGCGCCGGGGTCCAGGATGCGGTGCGGGGTGGCCGTGCGGATGAGCCGGTCGCCCAGGTACTTGCGGGCGCCCCGGATCGCCGTGACCTGGAGGTCCTTCGTGAAGGGGTTGGCGATCTCGCGGTCGCGGGCGGTGATCTCGCGGCGCAGGGCGGCCTCGTCGATCAGCGGCTCGCCGGTGAGCGCGTTCATGCCCCGGACGAGGGCGGAGAGGTCCTTCTCGACCACGAAGTCGACGCCCTTGTCCATGAAGGCCCGGACGGGTCCGGGCACGTCCGCCCGCGCGCGCCCGATGACGTCGCGGACCGACTTGCCGGTCAGGTCCGGGTTCTGCTCGGAGCCCGAGAGGGCGAACTCCTTGCCGATGATCTTCTTGTCGAGGACGAACCAGGTGTGGTCGTGCCCGGTCCGCGTGATGTGTTCGAGGGTGCCGAGGGTGTCGAAGCCGGGGAAGAGCGGCACGGGCAGGCGCTTGCCGGTGGCGTCGAGCCAGAGGCTGGAAGGTCCGGGGAGGATGCGGATGCCGTGGCGGGCCCAGACGGGGTTCCAGTTCTCGATGCCCTCGGTGTAGTGCCACATCCGGTCGCGGTTGATGTGGCTGGCGCCGGCCTTCTCGGCGATGCCGAGCATCAGGCCGTCGACGTGCGCGGGGACGCCGGAGAGCAGCTTGGCGGGCGGGGTGCCGAGGCGGGCGGGCCACTGGGCGCGGACCAGGTCGTGGTTGCCGCCGATGCCGCCGGAGGTGACGACCACGGCCTGGGCGCGCAGTTCGAAGGAGCCGGTGGCCGCGCGGCCGCTGGCGGTGCCGCGCGGGACGGCGGAGGGTTCCAGGACCTCGCCGGTGACGGTGTCGACGGCTCCGGCGGTGCGGCCGAGGCCGGTGACGCGGTGGCGGAAGCGGAACGTGACCAGGCCGCGGGCGACGCCCTCGCGGACCTTCCGCTCGAAGGGGGCGACGAGGCCGGGGCCCGTGCCCCAGGTGATGTGGAAGCGGGGGACGGAGTTGCCGTGCCCGGTGGCGTCGTAGCCGCCGCGCTCGGCCCAGCCGACGACGGGGAAGAAGCGCACCCCGCGCGCGTGGAGCCAGGCGCGCTTCTCGCCGGCCGCGAAGTCGACGTACGCCTCGGCCCACTTCCTCGGCCAGTGGTCCTCGGTCCGGTCGAAGCCGGCGGTGCCGTACCAGTCCTGGAGGGCCAGGGCGTGGCTGTCCTTGACGCGCATCCGGCGCTGCTCGGGCGAGTCGACCAGGAAGAGGCCGCCGAAGGACCAGTGGGCCTGGCCTCCGAGGGACTGCTCGGGCTCCTGGTCGAGGAGGATCACGGTGCGGCCGGCGTCGACCAGCTCGGCGGTGGCGACGAGTCCGGCGAGGCCGGCCCCGATGACGATCACGTCAGCGTCGTAGGACATGGACCGCATCTTGGATACACCGGTGTATCGAGTCAACCGTTCGGGCGTTCTCCCGTTCACGGAGGACCCTCGTCGCTTTTTAATGCTCAGCATTAACATGGTCGCATGGCCAGGACATCGGGTCCCGAGACCCGGGAGAAACTGATCCGCGCGGCCGAGGAGCTCTTCGCCGCCCAGGGCGTCCACGGCGCTCAGTTGCGGGACGTCGTGGCCCGTGCCGGGCAGGCGAATCCCTCCGCCGTGCAGTACCACTTCGGCTCGCGCGCCGGGCTGCTCGACGCCGTGATGGCCGGGCGCCAGGCCCGTACGGAAGCGGTCCTCGCGCCGCTCCTGGAGGGCGCGGACGGCGATCTGAAGGGGCTGGTCACGGCCCTGATCACCGCCGAGGCCGGTGAGCTGCGCACCGAGCGGGGCCGGCGCTGCCTGCGGATCTCCGCGCAGCTCAGCCACGAGAGCGGGGTCCGCGCCCGCACGCCCCATCCCGCGCTCGCCGGCACCGCCCACTGGCGCCTGATCGAGCGGATCGCGGACCGCCTCGCCGCCGCGGGACTGCCCGAACCCCTCCTCCTGGAACGCCTCGACCTGGCACTGACCGTGGTCGGCGCGGCCCTGGCGGACCGGGCCCGGCAGTACCTCGACGGCACCGAACCCCTCACCGGCGAGGCGCTCTTCCTCGCGGACCTCGCCGAGACCACCACCGCCCTGCTGCGCGCCCCCCGGCCGGAGCCGGCGGACCACCGAAAGGATTCCTCGTGAACGACCTCACCGGCAGGACCGTCCTCGTCACCGGCGGCGCCCGGGGCCTGGGCGCCGAGGCCGCCCGGCAGGCCGTGGCCGCCGGGGCGAACGTCGTGCTCACCGACGTCCTGGACGAGGAGGGGGAGGCGACCGCCGGCGAGCTCGGCGAGCGGGCGCGGTTCCTCCACCACGACGTGACCTCCGAGGAGGAGTGGGCGGCGGCCGTCGCGTACGCGGTGGCGGAGTTCGGCGGGCTGCACGGCCTGGTGAACAACGCCGGCGTCTCCACCGGCGCCCTTCTGGAGACCGAGTCCGTCGAGCACTTCCGCAAGGTCCTCGACGTCAACCTGACCGGCGTCTTCATCGGCATGAAGGCCGTGGTCCCCGCGATGCGGGAGGCGGGCGGCGGCTCGATCGTCAACATCTCCTCGGCCGCCGGTCTGATGGGCCTGGCCCTGACCGCCGGTTACGGCGCCTCCAAGTGGGGCGTGCGCGGCCTGACGAAGATCGGCGCGGTGGAGCTCGGCACGGCGCGGATCCGCGTCAACTCCGTGCACCCGGGCATGACCTACACCCCGATGACCGCCTCCGTCGGCATCGAGCGCGGCGAGGGCAAGTACCCGAACACCCCGATGGGCCGGGTCGGCGAGGCCGGGGAGATCGCGGGCGCGGTCGTCTTCCTGCTCTCGGACGCCGCCTCGTACGTGACGGGCGCCGAGCTGGCGGTGGACGGCGGCTGGACGGCCGGTCCGACGGTCGAGTACGTCATGGGGCAGTGAGGCCGGGCCGCGCGGCTTTGTTTGGATGGCGGCATGAGTTCCGCTGAAGAGATTCTCGATGTCGTCGACGAGCAGGACCGGGTGATCGGGCGGGCCCCGCGCGGCGAGGTGTACGCGCGGGGGCTGATCCACCGCTGCGTCTTCGTCCGCGTCCGGGACGCCGGGGGCAGGGTCTTCGTCCACCGCAGGACGCCGACGAAGCTGGTCTTCCCCTCGATGTACGACATGTTCGTCGGCGGTGTCGTCGGCGCGGGCGAGTCCTACGACGAGGCCGCGCTGCGCGAGGCCGAGGAGGAGCTGGGGGTAAGGGGGCTCCCCCGCCCCGAGCCGGTGCTGCGCTTCCTGTACGACTCCGGGGGCGTGGCCGGGAAGTGGTGGTCGGCCGTGTACGAGGTCCGCTGCGAGCTGCCGGTGGACCCGCAGGTCGAGGAGGTCGCCTGGCACGCCTTCCTGACGGAGGACGAGCTGGCCGCGCGGCTCGGCGAGTGGGAGTGGGTGCCGGACGGGCTCGCCGCGTACGAGCGGCTGCGGGCGGAGGAGGAAGCGGCGACGGAGGGGCGGGGCTGAGGGGTCGGCTCCCGGGAGCCCCGGCGGAGGGTCTGAAGGGTCGGCTCCTGAGAGCCCCCACGGGGGGTCTGAAGGGTCGGCTCCCGGGAGCCCCCGCGGGGTGAGTACGGCACCCCCTTCGACGTGCCGCAGGAGGGCCGGGCTCCCGGAAGCCCCGGCGAGGGAGCCGAGGGGTCGGCCCCCGGGAGCCCCCCTGCGGGGCGGGGCCGGGGAGGGCCTGACCCTCGGAGCCCGGCCGGGCAGGGCCTTTCGGGCACGTCCCGGGGCCCGGTTCGGGGCCGGACGTGCCGGGCGGGGCGATCATCCGGCCGTTAGGGTGCACGTGTGAGCGATTTCGTGCAGAGTCTGCGGCTCTGGTTCGCGCCGCAGCGGATCCGGGACGAGGGGGACACCCCCGACTACCGCTTCTCCCTCGCCAACGAACGGACCTTCCTCGCCTGGATCCGGACCGCGCTCGCCCTGGTCGGCGGCGGCTTCGCCGTCGACCAGTTCCTCCCCGACCTGCGCTGGGGCGTACGGGTCGGGCTCGCGCTCGCGCTGCTCGCCGCCGGTGTCCTCTGCGCCCTGCGCGCGGTGAACCACTGGGTGCGCTGCGAGCGGGCGATGCGGCGCGGCGAGGACCTGCCGGTCTCCCGGTTCCCGGCGCTGCTCAGCCTCGCGGTGGCCGTGGTGGCGCTCGCGATGGTGGTGGTCGTCCTCTTCGGCTGGGCCGGGTAGTGGAGGGGACGCCGGACGCGGTGGTGACCCGGGACCCCGGCCTCCAGCCGGAGCGGACCCGGCTCGCCTGGCGGCGCACCACGCTCTCCTGCACGGTCGTGGCGGTGCTCGCCGTCAAGCTGGCCGTCCAGGACGAGGCCACGCCCAGGGGCCTTGCCGGACTCGCCCTCTCCGCCCTCGCGTGGCTCCTGTTCCTGGGGGTGGCCCACCGCCGGATCCGCTCCCTGGACGCGGCCCGGCCGCGTCCGCTCACCCACCGGGGCGCGCTGCTCGCCGCCCTGTGCACGATCGGGCTGGCCGCCTTCGGGGCGGCACTGATCTGGTGAGCCCGGCAGGGCCCCCGTAAGGGAATCCGCAGGGGAGACCGCAGGGGGAGACACGGACGCGGTGGACCTTCCGAACCAGGACGAGACGGTCGTATCGGACTAGCCTGGAAAGGTCAGCCGCTCCCTCACAGAGGCCATGTGATGACCGTTCTCCACCACGAACACCCCACGCACGCCCACGCCCACGGCCCGGACTGCGGCCATCGGGCGGTGGACCACGGGGACCACGTCGACTACGCGCACGACGGGCATCTGCACCGCGAGCACTCGGGCCACTGGGACGAGTGCGAGCCGGCCGGTCACGTCTCCCACGAGGCGCACGCGCACGAACACGGGCCCGACTGCGGCCACCGGTCGGTGACGCACGGCGACCACCTCGACTACGTACACGACGGACACCGGCACGCGGCGCACGACGGGCACTGGGACGACCACTGATCCGGTGAACGAACCCGCTCCTCCTTCCCCCGGCCCGGGGCCGACTGGCACTCTTCCCCCCTGTCAGGTCCGGCTCTCACCCGGGGGAATCCCTTGTCTTCCAACGGCCCTTCCAGCGGTTCTTCCCGCGCGTTCTCCACCGACCCCTACGTGGTGGCCCTCGCCCCGCGCGTCCACGCCTTCGTCCAGCCCGACGGCGGCTGGTGCCTGAACAACGCCGGCTTCCTCGGCGACGCGGACGAGTCGCTGCTCGTCGACACCGCCGCCACCGAGCGGCGGGCCCTGCTGCTCCGCGAGGCGGTCCTCGCCGCCGGCCTCCCACTGCCCCGGACCGTCGTCTCCACCCACCACCACGGGGACCACACCTACGGGAACGGGGTGTTCGCCCCCGAGGCGCGGATCGTGGGCCACGAGAACTGCCGGACCGAGCAGCTCGCGGCCGGGCGCCAGCTCCATCTGATCTGGCCGCAAACCGACTTCGGGCGGGTCGACGTCCTGCCCCCGGCCGTCACGTACACCGACCGGCTGACGCTGCACGTCGGCGGGATCGAGGTGCGGGTGATCCACCCGGGCGCCGCGCACACCACGGGCGACTCGATCGTGCACCTCCCGGAGCAGGGGATCGTCTTCACCGGCGACCTGGTCTTCCAGGGCGGGACGCCGTTCCTGCCGATGGGTTCGCTCGCCGGTTCGCTGCGCGCCCTCGCCCTGCTCCGCTCGCTCGACGCGCCGACCGTGGTGCCGGGCCACGGCCGGGTGACCGACCCCTCCGCGTACGACGCGACGGAGCGGTACCTGCTGTGGGTGCGGGAGCTGGCCGCCGAGGGGTACGCGAAGGGGGACCCGCCGCTGGAGACGGCGCGGCGGGCGGAGCTCGGCGAGTTCGCCGCGTGGCGGGAGAGCGAGCGCCTGGTGGCGAACCTGCACCGGGCCCACGCGGAGCTGGCGGGCCTGCCGGAGGGGCACCCGCTGGACCCGGTGGCGGTGTTCGGGGACATGGCGGCGATGAACGGCGGGGAGCCGGTGGCCTGCCACGCCTGAGCGGCGCGGAGGGCGTGCGGGGGGCGTCCGAGGAGTGTGGCGGACACCCCTCTGGACGACATACCGACTGGTCGGTCATCATGAGGGCCGACCGAAGCCGATCCGGAGGTACGTCCGATGAGCTCCGCCCCTGACCCGCGGTCCACGACGCGGGAGGTGCCCCCACCAGGTCTCGACCCCGAAGGGCTGCGCCGTTTCCTCGACCGGGAGCGGCCCGGCCTGGTGGCCGGCCCCCTCGAAGCCCGGCTGATCGAGGGCGGGCGCTCGAACCTCACGTACGCGGTGACCGACGGCACCGCCGCCGGCCGCTGGGTCGTCCGCAGGCCCCCGCTCGGCCACGTCCTGGCCACCGCCCACGACATGCGGCGCGAGCACCGGGTGATCAGCGCCCTGCGGGCGACGGACGTGCCCGTGCCCGCGACGGTCCTGCTCTGCGAGGACGAGTCGGTGCTCGGCGCGCCGTTCTACGTCATGGAGTTCGTGGAGGGCACCCCGTACCGCTCGGCCCGCGAACTCGCCCCGCTCGGCCCCGAGCGCACCCGCGCCGCCGTCCTCGGCCTGGTCGACACCCTGGTCGACCTGCACGCCGTGGACCCCGACGCGGTCGGGCTCGGGGACTTCGGGCGCCCCGACGGCTTCCTCGACCGGCAGCTGCGCCGCTGGGGCAAGCAGCTCGACGCCTCGCGGGGCCGGGAGCTGCCCGGCGTCGACGAGCTGCACGCCGCCCTCGGCCGGGCGCTGCCCGCCTCTCCCCCGCCCACCGTGATCCACGGCGACTACCGGCTCGACAACGTCCTCGTCGGTCCCGACGACCGGATCCGGGCCGTCCTCGACTGGGAGATGTCCACGCTCGGCGACCCGCTCACCGACCTCGGCCTCCTCGTCATGTACGGCACCCCGCTCGACCTGCCGGGCTCCCCCATCTCCACGACCGCCACGGCCGCCGGGCACCCGAGCACCGCCGAGCTGGTCGAGCGCTACGCGGCCCGCTCGGGCCGCGACACCTCCGCCCTCGCCTGGTACACGGCCTTCGCCTGGTTCAAGCTCGCCGTGATCCTGGAGGGCATCCACTACCGCTACACCCTCGGCCAGACGGTCGGCGCCGGCTTCGACCGCATCGGCGAACTCGTCCCCGTCTTCATCGAGCACGGCCTGACCACCCTTCAGGAGGGCTGAACCCCATGGACTTCGCCTACGACGCGCGCACCGAGGAGCTGCGCGCGAAGCTCCTCGCCTTCATGGACGAGCACGTGTACCCGGCCGAGGCCGTCGCCGAGGAGCAGCGCGCCCTGCTCACCTCCCCGTGGGACACCCCGGCGGTGGTCGAGGAGCTGAAGGCCGAGGCCAAGCGGCAGGGCCTGTGGAACCTCTTCCTGCCGGACGCCGGGTACGGGGCGGGCCTGACGAACCTCCAGTACGCGCCGCTCGCCGAGATCACCGGCCGCAGTCCGCAGCTGGCCCCGACCGCCCTCAACTGCGCCGCCCCGGACACCGGGAACATGGAGCTGCTCGCCGAGTTCGGCGACGAGGCGCAGAGGAAGCAGTGGCTGGAACCGCTGCTCGCGGGCGAGATCCGTTCGGCGTTCGCGATGACCGAGCCCGAGGTCGCCTCCTCCGACGCCACCAACATCGAGACCCGCATCCGGCGCGACGGCGACTCGTACGTCGTCGACGGGCGCAAGTGGTACATCTCCGGGGCGATGAACCCCGACTGCAAGGTCTTCATCGTCATGGGCAAGACCGACCCCGACGGCGCCGACCTCCGCCGCCAGCAGTCGATGGTCCTGGTGCCGCGCGACACCCCGGGCGTCGAGGTCCGGCGCGCGATGAAGGTGTACGGGTACGAGGACCACTACCACGGCGGCCACGCCGAGGTGGTCTTCGACGGCGTCCGCGTCCCGGCCGCGAACCTGGTGGGCGAGGAGGGCGGCGGCTTCGCCATCGCGCAGGCCCGGCTCGGCCCCGGCCGCATCCACCACTGCATGCGCCTGATCGGCATGGCGGAGCGGGCCGTGGAGCTGATGTGCCGGCGCGCGGTCTCCCGTACCGCCTTCGGCAAGGCGCTCGCCCAGCAGGGCGTCGTGCAGAACTGGATCGCGGACGCCCGGGTCACCATCGAGCAGCTGCGGCTGCTGGTCCTCAAGACGGCGTGGCTCATGGACACCGTCGGCAACCGGGGCGCGCACACCGAGATCCAGGCCATCAAGATCGCGACCCCGCGCGCGGTGGTCGACATCATCGACAAGGCCGTGCAGGCGCACGGCGCGGGCGGGGTGTCGCAGGACTTCCCGCTGGCCGAGCTGTGGGCGGCGGCGCGGACGCTGAAGCTGGCGGACGGGCCGGACGAGGTGCACCAGCGGTCCCTCGCACGCCGGGAGCTGAAGAAGTACCTGTAGGCCTCGCGGTCGGCCGCGCCCCCCTCTGCGGGGGGGGTGCGGTCAGGGGCGCAGGGCCCGGAGCAGCAGGTCGGCGAGGTGGCCGGCGACCTGCTCGGGGCTGAGGGGGCCGTCCGGGCGGTACCAGGTGGACAGGTGGTGCACGGAGCCGAAGTGGTAGTCGACCACCAGGTCGGCGGGGGTCGCGGAGGAGAACACCCCGGACTTCTGGCCCTCCTCGATCAGGGCCCGGAACCGCTCGTGGTAGCGGCGCCGCTCGGCCCGCACCCGCTTGTTCTTCTCCGGGCTCAGGTGGTGCATGGAGCGGAAGAAGATCGAGGCGTCGTCCAGGTTCTCGATGGTGGTGACGACGACGTCGGCGGCGGCGTCGCGCAGCCGCTCCTCCACGGGCGCGTCGGCGTCCGCGAAGGCGTCGAGCCGTTCCTGCTGGAGGCGCAGGACCCGGGAGTAGACCTCCTGGAGCAGGTCTTCCTTGGAGCCGAAGTAGTGGTAGAGCGCGCCCTTGGTGACTCCGGCGGCCTCCACGATCTCCTGGACGGAGGTGCGGTCGTAGCCCTGCTCCGCGAAGAGCCGGGTGGCGGCGGCGAGGAGCCTCTGGGGGACGGGCGTGCCGCTCCCTTCCGTCGTCCTGGCCATGCTCCGCCGCCTTCCTTCGTGCTGCTTCGACAAGTGTTCTCGGTGATCGTTTTCGGTCGGGGGAACGCGTTCCCGCCGCTAGATCTTCCCATCCGCCGGAGTCTGCGGCCGACCGGCGCCCGTCTCCCAGGTCCGCTGGACGTGGTTCATGGTGCCGAGCCAGCGCTCGGGGTCGGTGGCGCGGTTGCGGTAGTAGCCGGCGACCTCGGGGTGGGGCAGCACGAGGAAGCGGTCCGCCGCGATGGCCTCGATCAGGGCGTCCGCGACGTCCTCGGGCTCGATGGCGGTGGGCGCGAGGACCAGCTCGCCCGCGCTCCCGGCGGCGGTGAGCATGTCCGTGCGGACGCCCTGCGGGCAGATGGCGTGGACGGAGAGGCCCCGGTGCCGGTAGGTGAGGGAGAGCCATTCCGCGAAGGCGTACGCGCCGTGCTTGGAGACGCTGTACGGCGCCGCGCCGATCATGGTGAGGAGTCCGGCGGCGGAGACGGTGGAGACGAAGCGGCCGCCGCCGCGCTCCAGCCACTCGGGGAGCAGGGCGCGGGCCGCGCGGACGTGGGCCATGACGTTGACGTCCCAGGCGGCGGCCCAGACGTCCTCGTCGGCGAGGGCGTCGCCGGGCGAGGAGAGGCCGGCGTTGGCGCACCAGACGTCGACGGCGCCGCCGAGGGCCTCGCGGGCCTCGTCGACGACGGCGGAGGCGTCACCGGGGACGGCGACGGCGCCGATCTCGGCGGCGACCGCCTTCGCGCGGTCGGCGTCGAGGTCGTTGACGACGACGCGGGCGCCCTCGGCGGCGAAGCGGCGGGCGAGGGCGGCTCCGATGCCGCCGCCCGCGCCGGTGACGACGACTCCGGCGCCCCGGAGGTCCGCCCCGGCGCCCCCGGCCGTCTCCGTGCCCGTGCTCGTGTCCGCGCCCATGTCTGGACCCACCTCTCCGCGACTCTCCGGCCCGTCCGGCTTCCCCGGGACGACGACCCCGGCAGACTAACCGGTCGGTATGCAGGGAGGGAAGGGTCGCGGGAAGGGCGGCGGAAGGGAGGACCCCTCCGCACGCCTCGTTCCCCCGGGCGGCCGGGGACGCTAGCGTGCGTGCCCCTGTCATGCGCCCCGGCCGGGGCCGCGATCGAGGAGGTTCGCGCATGGGTCTGTCGCGACGGAGTCTGCTGGCCGCCGGAGGCGCCCTGGGGGCGGTGGCGGCGACCGCGCACCCCGCCACCGCCGGGACACCGGGCCGGGAGACGGTGGCTCCGGGCCGGGAGGCCGGGGCTCCGGGCCGGGAGAACGGGCGGCGCCGGGTGCGGACCGGCTTCGAACGGCTCGCGGCGGACGGGTACGCGCGGCTCGCCGGGCAGCGGGTCGGCGTCGTCACCAACCCGACCGGCGTGACCCCCGACGCCCGCCACCTCGTGGACGTGATGCACGCCGACGAGCGGGTGGACCTGACCGCCGTCTTCGGCCCCGAGCACGGCTTCCGGGGCACCGCCCAGGCGGGCGGCTCGGAGGGCCGGTACGACGACCCGGCGACCGGACTGCCCGTCTACGACACGTACCTGAAGAGCGGGCAACCGCTCGCGGACGTCTTCACCGCCTCCGGCGTGGACACGGTCGTCTTCGACGTCCAGGACGCCGGCGCGCGCTTCTACACCTACATCTGGACGCTGTACGACTGCATGGAGGCCGCCGCCCTCGCCGGGAAGCGGTTCGTGGTCCTGGACCGGCCGAACCCGGTGACCGGGCGCGCGGCGCTCGGGCCCGTCCTGGACCGGGCGTTCGCCACCTTCGTCGGGCGCGAGCCGATCGCGCAGGCGCACGGCATGACGGTGGCCGAGCTGGCGCTGCTGTTCAACGGCGAGTTCCTGGCCGCGCCCGTCGCCCTGGAGACCGTACGGATGTCGGGGTGGCGGCGGTCGGACTTCTTCGACGCCACGGGGCTGCCCTGGGTGCCGCCGAGCCCGAACATGCCGACGCCGGAGACCGCGCTCGTCTACTCCGGCACCTGTCTCTTCGAGGGCACGAACCTCTCCGAGGGCCGGGGCACCACCCGCCCCTTCGAACTCCTCGGCGCCGAGGGGATCGACCGCCGGTGGGCGGAGGCGGCGAACGCGCTCGGCCTGCCCGGGGTCCGCTTCCGCGAGGCGTACTTCGCGCCGACCTTCTCCAAGTTCCAGGGGAGGACGGTGGGCGGGGTGCAGCTGCACGTCCACGACCGGGAGGCCTTCGACCCGGTACGGACCGGGATCGGGCTCCTGGTCACCGCCCGCCGCTCGTGGTCCGGCTTCGCCTGGCGGCCGGACCACTGGATCGACAAGCTGACCGGCTCCACCCGGGTGCGGACCCTGATCGACGCGGGCGCGGACACGGACGAGGTCGTCGGGGCGTGGCAGAAGGACCTGGCGGCCTTCCGGGCGGTGCGGAAGGAGTACCTGCTGTACCGCTGAGGACTGTCCCGGGAGGGGGTCGTCCCCCGCGTCCCGACCCGGCGCGCGCGACCGCCCGGGCCGGTACCGAGTGCGCGCACGGCACCGGGGCGCCGGGCGAGCCGCTGCGGGTCTCCGCCGTCGGCCCGCTCGGGCCCGACGGCGGCGCCCACGCCCTGGACCGGGTCGCGGACGAGCCGTTCCACCCGGACCCGCGGCGGACGACTCCCGCCGCGCGCGACCGGCCGGGGACGCCCCGGCAGACCCGGCACCTCGGCACCGCCCACCCCCGGCCCGGCGCCGTCCTGCCCCTCCGGGTCTCCGCCTCGTACGACCTGCCGGTCCACTTCCCCCGGATCTCGGCGGCCCGGCCGCGCCGACTCCCCGTCGCGGGTCTGGGAGGGCCCGTGCGCGGGCATGCTGGCCGTGGAGCCGCCGCCCGCGCACGGGGCGCACTCGGTGCCGCGGCCCCCTCGAAGCGGAGGGACGGTCGTGCCGTGGCCGGGATGAGTGTGGAGCCGTACCGGGAGATCACCTTCGACCAGGACGGCGACGGTCCTCCGGAGCAGGCGGCGGCGCTGGCCGCGCTGGCCCGGCAGGGGGTCTCGGACCTGTTCCTCCTCGCACACGGACGAAACGGTTCGCCGTCCGGCGCGACCCGGCTCTGTTCGGACTTCTTCGCCCCCTTCCCCGGGCTGCTCGCCCCGGGGGCCGAGGCCGGGTACGCGGGGGTGGTGTGGCCCTCGGCGGTGTGCACGGGCGAGCCGGGGCCCGACTACCGGGCGCTCGCGACGGTCCTCCCGGAGAAGGAGCCGGTCCTGGAACGGCTCACCGACCTCCTCACCTCGGCACCGGCGGGGGAGGCGGCGTTCGCCGAGTTCGGTTCGCTGCTGCGGGAGCTGGCGGGCGTGGCGGACGCCGAGGGGCCGGTGCCGGCGTTCCTGGCGGCGGACCCGGCGGAGGTGTGCGACCTGTTCGCCGAGGCCCTGGACCCGGGGCTCCCGGAGGGGCCGGAGCGGCGTCGGCAGGGGGCCCGGGAGGCGCTGCGGCAGGCCGCGTACCACGTCCTCGGACGGCGGGCCGGACACGTCGGGGAGTACGGGCTCGGGCCGTTGCTCGGCCGGGTCGCCCGCGCGGCCCCCGGGCTCCGGATCCACCTCGTCGGGCACGGCACGGGCGCCCGGCTCGTCGCGTACGCGCTGCGGGGGCTGCCCGCCGGGGCCCGGCCGGTCGCCTCCGTGACGCTCCTTCAGGGCGCCTTCCCGCAGTACGCGTTCGCGGCGCGGCTGCCGGACGCGCCCGAGCGGTCCGGGGCGCTGCGGGACGTGCACCACCGGGTCAGGGGGCCGGTGGTGGCCTGTCACTCGCGGTACGACACGGCGCTCGGGGTGCTGTACCCGCTGGCGTCGCGGCTCGCGGACGGCCCGGGCCCCGCCGGGGCGGTCGGGTTTGGCGGGATGCGCGGGGTGCCGGGGACCGTGGCGCGGAGCCTGGCGGCGGTCCTGCGCACGGGGGTGCCGGGGGCGGGATGCGTGAACGTGGACGTGGCGGAGGCGGTCCGCTCCCACGACGACCTCTGCCGGCCGGAGCTGGCCCGGGTGGTGGTGGCGGCGTCGGGGACGGGCCGGTGAGCCCGACCCGGCCGCCCCCGGACTCAGTGGTTCCGCCCCGTCCCGCGGGACCCTCCCGCCCCACTGATGGCTGCCATCCGCATTTCGATGGAACACAGACGGCTTCCCGTTCGTCCCTCTGATACCGCGGAAGGACCAGCGACGGAGGTGGCGGGAGATGGCCGGTTTCCGGAGTCTCGCGAGACAGGTGCGCGATCCGGGGTGCGACACGGCGCTGCGCAGGTACTCGCTGCGCAAGTGCCTGGAGCGGTTCGCCCCGTACGGGCACCGCGCGACCTGGGACCACCTGTGCCGCAGGCACAGGTTCGGGCCGGAGGACCGGGAGCTCGACCCGGGACGGCTCGTGGCGGCGCTCGACGAGCTGGAGGAGGCGCGGGCCGTGTGGCTCGCGTACGAGGAGGAGTTCGCCGCCCGGCGGCGGCGCGAGAAGCACGAGGGGCTGCGCCGGCCCGGCGCGCTCGACGACTGGCACCGGCGGGTCTGGGGCGGCAACGGCGTGGTCCGGTGCGGCGATCCCGAACTGCACCCGTCGGACCCGCTGCCGGAGGTGCTGCGGCGGCTGATCGCGGCCCTGGAGCGCGGTCCGGGCGAGGCGTGCCCGGTGTGCGCGGGGCCCCGGATCGCGTGGGCGGACCCCGCCGACCGGTACGAGCCGTGGCACGGCCCGGTGTGCGCGGACTGCGGCGTGGGCGTTCCGCGCGCGGTGCTCACCTCGGGGGCGCTGGCCCGGGCGCGGGCCGACCGGGGCCGGCGGCTGGCGTCGGCGGCGTGACCTCCGGGGCGCCGGGTTCGGGAGGTCCCTGAAGCGCCCCGTACACGCGTCTTCGAGCGCCGTACGAACGCCCTCGGCGCCGTACACGCGTCCTCGCGGGCGCCGGCCGTCCGCGCCGCCTACCCCTCGGCGCTCTCCGGGGCCGGGCGGCGTACCGGGAGGAGGCGGGAGCCCGCCATCCGCTCGCCGAAGACGTCGTCGGGGTTGGACAGGACGCAGGTCTCCAGGGAGAGGCAGCCGCAGCCGATGCAGTCCGTCAGGTGGTCGCGCAGCCGGCCGAGCTGCTTGATGCGCTCGTCGAGTTCGGCGCGCCAGGCCGCCGAGAGGCGGGCCCAGTCCTCGTGGGTGGGCGTGCGCTCCTCGGGGAGCCGGGCGAGCGCCTCGCGGATGGTGGCGAGGGGGATGCCGACCCGCTGCGCGGCGCGGACGAAGGCGACCCGGCGGAGGGCGTCGCGGCCGTAGCGGCGCTGGTTCCCGCCGGTGCGGCGGCTGCTGATGAGCCCCTTGGCCTCGTAGAAGTGCAGGGCGGAGACGGCGGCCCCGCTGCGGGCGGAGAGCTGGCCGACGGTGAGCTCGTGGATCTTCTCTGGAATCTGCGGCACCCCGCGACCCTACGGGAACGGACCCGCCGTCCGGCCGGGCGTTGACAGGGGTCCGCCCGCACCACAATGCTGAGCAAGCGCTTGGACAGCGCGACCGGAGCGTGCGGGGGCGTCCGGGGAGAGCGTGACGAGAGGGAGCAGGGACATGGCCGAGCCGAGGATCTTCACCTCCGCCGAGGAGCTGCGCGCGGGGGTCGGCGAGCAGCTGGGGCACAGCGACTGGCTGGAGGTCGACCAGAAGCGGATCGACCTCTTCGCGGAGGCCACCGGCGACCACCAGTGGATCCACGTCGACCCGGAGCGCGCCGCCGCCGGTCCGTTCGGCACCACCATCGCGCACGGCTACCTGACGCTGTCGCTGCTGCCGGTGTTCGTCCCGCAGGTCCTGGCGGTCGAGGGCGTGAAGATGGGCATCAACTACGGCACGGAGAAGGTGCGCTTCCCCGCCCCCGTGCCGGTCGGCTCACGGCTGCGCGCCACGGCCGTCCTGGCGAAGGTCGAGGAGGTCGCGGGCGGCGTGCAGGTGACGGCGGCGGTGACCGTGGAGCGCGAGGGCTCCGAGAAGCCTGTCTGCGTGGCCGAGTCGGTCTCCCGCTACTACTTCTGAGCGCCGACCATCCTGAGGACGAGGTCGGCGTAGAGCGCGCCGACCTCGTCGGGCGTCCGGCGCCCCTGGGTGTTGAACCAGCGCGAGACGTCGATGCAGAGGGACAGCACGGCGACGGTGGTGCCGGCCACGTCGGGGACGTCGAACTCCCCCGCCGCCACGCCCTCGTCGATGATCCGGCGCACGGTCGCGTCGGACTCGCGGCGCAGCTCCACGATCTCGGCGCGGTGCTCGGGGCCGAGGGCGTCGAGCTCGTACTGGACGACGCGGGCGGTGGTGTGGCGCTCGGCGTGCCAGCGGACGAAGGAGCGGACGGCGTCGGCGAGCCGCTCGGCCGCCGTGCCCCCGCCGTCGGCGGCGGCCCGGAGGATCTCCAGGGCCCTGTCGTGACCGATGCGGCTGATCCGGTGGAGCAGCTCTTCCTTGGTCTTGTAGTGGATGTAGAGCGCGGCCGGGCTCATGCCGGCGCGGCCGGCGATGTCCCGGGTGGTGGTGGCGTGGTAGCCGCGCTCGGCGAACGCCTCGACGGCGGCCACCAGCAGCCGCCGCGCCGCCTCGGGCGTGACCTCGCCCCAGGGCACGTCCTCGCCCCCGGGCGTCTCCTCCGCCGCGCTCATCCCACACTCCTCCTCGGTCCCCGTCAGCACGGACACCTTATCAACGAGGGTGAGCAAGCGCTTAGGGTCGCCGCCGGGGCCGGACGGGCTCAGAGCTTCTGGAAGGGGTCGTGTTCGGCGAGGAGCTTCTCCAGGCGGGCCTGGTCGACGCGGCTGACGATCCGGCCGGCCTCCTGGCGGTCGCGGACGACCTTGGCGAGGGTGAAGGCCGAGGTCGTGAGGTAGAGGACCGAGACCGCGAGGAAGGCCCGCACCCAGGCGCTGGCGTCGAGCTGGTAGACGCCGACGGCCACGGCCGCGAGCGCGATCCCGAAGGAGATGACGGCCTGCATGTAGTAGGCGGCGGTGTTCTGCTGCTTGACCGGTGTGTCGCTCATGCCGGACAGCATCGGACGGATGTGGTCCCCGCCACATCCGTCCGTGTACTCAGGGGCGCGCGGCTCCGTACTCAGAAGGCCGAGACCCCCGTCAGCGCCCGGCCGATGATGAGCTTCTGGATCTGGCTGGTGCCCTCGTACAGGGTCATCACGCGCGCGTCGCGGACCAGCTTGCCGACCGGGTACTCGTCGATGTAGCCGTAGCCGCCGAAGACCTGGAGCGCGTTGTTGGCGGCGCGGACGGCGGCCTCGGAGGCGTACAGCTTCGCCTGGGAGGCGGCGGTGGCGAAGTCCCGGCCGCGGTCGATCAGGTCGGCGACCCGCCAGGTGAGCAGCCGGGCGGCCTCCACGTCGACGGAGATGTCGCTGATCAGCTCCTGCACCAGCTGGTACGAGGCGATCGGCTTCCCGAACTGCCCGCGCTCCCCCGCGTACCGCAGGGCCGCGTCGAGGGCCGCCCGGGCGATGCCGACGCAGCCGGCGGCCACCGACATGCGCCCCTTGGCGAGGGCGGACATGGCGACGGCGAAGCCCTTGCCCTCGGGGCCGAGCATGGCGTCGGCCGGGACGCGGACGTCCTCCAGGACCAGTTCGGCGGTGGCCTGGCCGCGCAGCCCGAGCTTGCCGTGGACGGGGCGGCGGGTGAGGCCGGGGCTGTCGGCGGGGACGAGGAAGGCGGAGACGCCCTTGTGGCCGGGGGTGTCGTTCGTGCGGGCGAAGAGCAGCACCACGTCGGCCCAGGTGCCGTTGGTGATGAACATCTTGGTGCCGTTGACGACGTAGTCGCCGCCGTCCCGGACGGCCCGGGCGGCCAGGTTCCCCGCGTCGGATCCGGTGCCCGGCTCGGTGAGCCCGAAGCAGCCGAGGGCCTCGCCGGAGGCGAGCCGGGGCAGCCACGTCCGCTTCTGCTCCTCGCTCCCCCAGGAGGCGATCGTCTTGGCGACCAGGCCGAGCGAGACGGAGACGATGCCGCGCACGGAGGAGTCGCCGCGGCCCAGCTCCTCGGTCACCAGGCAGTACGCGAGGTGGTCGCCGCCCGAACCGCCGTACTCCTCCGGGATCGTGAGGCCGAGGAAGCCGACGGCGCCGAGCTTCTTCACGATCCCCCGGTCCACCTCCTCCGCGCGGTCCCACGCGGTGGCGTGCGGGGCCACCTCACGTGCGACGAAGTCCTCGGCGAGCCGCCGTACGGCCTCCTGCTCCTCGCTCAGCGCCAGATCCACCGTGCCACCTCACCCGTCCGACCGCGGTCACTTTAATTACCACTGCTAGTTTTCCAAGCGCAGGCCTACTATGTGCGCCATGGCCCGACCGCGCAAGCCCCTGCTCAGCCGAGACCGCATCGTCGAGACGGCGGGCGCGCTGGTCGACGCGGAGGGGCTCGCCGCGCTCTCCACCCGCCGGCTCGCGGCCGAGCTCGGGGTGAGCGGGCCCTCGCTCTACAACCACTTCCGCACCAAGGACGAGATCCTCGACGCCGTCGCGGACGCGGTGAGCGCGAAGGTCGACCTGTCGATGTTCGCGGCGGACGACCCCCGCGACTGGCGGACGGCGCTGCACGACTGGGCGGTCTCCTACCGCGCCGCCCTCGCCGACCACCCGCACATCGTCCCGGTCCTCGCCCGGGGGCCCGGCCGCCGCCCGGCCGGACTGCGGGTCGCCGACGCCGTCTTCGGCGCGATGGTCCGCGCGGGCTGGCCCCCGGCCCAGGCCACGCACATCGGCGCCCTGATGCGGTACTTCGTCACCGGCTCGGCCCTCGGCTCCTTCGCCGGCGGCTTCGTCGACGACGAGACGGCGTACGACCCCGCCGAGTACCCCCACCTCGGGCAGGCCCACCTGCTCGCGGAGCACCGCCGGCAGGTGGACGAGGGCGCCTTCGAGACGGGCCTGCGGGCGCTCCTCGACGGCCTCGCCGCGCAGTACGCGGCCCGGACGGCCGGAATCCGCGACGCTTCGGCCGCCGCCGAAGGGTGAGTACGGCAGCCTGGGGGCATGACGGCCAGTGACCTCGCCGCGCTCGCGGCGCTCTTCGCGGACGGGACCCGCGCCGCGTTCCTGCTCGCCCTGCTCGACGGGCGGGCCTGGACCGCCGGGGAGCTCGCCCGGCACGCGGGGGTGGCCCCGTCCACCGCGAGCGAGCACCTCGGAAGGCTGGTCGGGGGCGGGCTGCTCACCGAGGAGCGGCAGGGCCGGCACCGGTACGTGCGGCTCGCCGACCCCGGGATCGCGCAGCTCGTCGAGGACCTGGCCGCCCGGTCGGGTCCCCCGGTGCCCGCGCGGCCCCGCTCGCTGCGGGAGGCGAGCGCCGGGGAGGCGATGGCCCGCGGCCGGACCTGCTACGACCACCTCGCCGGGCGGCTCGGCATCGCGATCGCGGAGGCGATGACCGTCCGGGGACTGCTGCGGCAGGACACCGGGTTCGCGCTCACGGACCGGGGCCTGGCCTGGTTCGGAGAGCAGGGCATCGCCCTCGTACGGAAGGGGCGGCGGCCCGTCGCGCGCGGCTGCCTCGACTGGACCGAGCGTCGGCCGCACCTCGCGGGGGCGGCCGGCGCCGCGCTCTGCCGCCACGCGCTCGGCGCCGGATGGTGCGTACGGATCGGGTCCGGGCGGGCCGTGAAGGTGACCGCGGCGGGCGAGGCCGCGCTGCGGGCGTGCCTGGGGATCACGGCGGGGGCGCTGCGGTGACGGTTGCGGCGGGGCTCAGTCCGTCCACTGCCAGGCGATGCCGTACGCGCCCGGTGGGCACTTCACGGGCAGCAGGTGCGCCGTGCGGAAGCCGTCCAGGGGCGCCGGCTGCCGGTTCCGGGGCTCGGCGCCGAGGTGCCCGCGGTAGTAGTGCCAGCACCTCGACGGCACCGCCGAGGGGTGGAAGCGGACCTGGAGCAGATAGGTCCGCAGGGGCGTGGTGACACGGCGTTCGTGGTGGTGGGAGACGCCCTCGGCGGGGGCGGAGCGGAGCGTGTACTCGACGACCGCGGTCTCGTTCCTGGCCAGTCGGCGGCCGAGCGGGATCTCGGCGACCACGCAGTTCAGCTCCGGCCGCGCCCGGACGCTCGGGGGCGGCCCGTGGGGGACGGCGAGGTCGACCGCGCCGGCCTGCGCCGTGTCCAGGGTGTGGACGACCGTCAGGTGCCGCACGTCGTCGCGGACGGCCCTGACCACGACGGTGACGCGCATCTCGTCCACGAGGCGGTGCTCGTTCACGTTCACCGCCTCGTGGACGACCAGCTGCCGCAGACCGGCGTTGAAGTACGGGAAGGTGTCGCCGAGGGCCTTTTCGAGGTCGGAGTCCTCGCCGTAGAGGCCGCGGAGGGCGGCCGGGTCGTGCTGCGGGACCCAGCCGCGCGGCCGGCGCCTCAACAGCGAGCGCAGAGCGCCGCGCGGGAGGCCGAGGAAGGGCTCCAGGACGTCGACGGCGCGCAGGGACTGGGGCTTCTCCGGCAGGCTGCGGCCGCTCTGCCAGTAGCTGAGGGTGGCGAGGCTGAGGGTGATCCCGTACGACTCCAGGTGGTCGCGCACGCGGTCCAGCGGCAGGCCGCGCCGCCGCAGGGCCTCTCTGAACACGGCAGCGAACATGGCATCCGGGCCGTCGGGGCGGGGAACGTTCGGGCCGTCGGTGTGGGAGGTGTCCGGGCCGTCGGTGTGGGGGGTGTCCGGCATGGCGTCTTCCAGCGGGCGGGGACGACGGGCGGGTGGGGCGCGGGCTTCTGTCGAAGGGCGGGCGGGACGCGGGGCGCCGGCGGAGAGCGGGTGGGACGCGGGGCGCCGGCGGAGAGCGGGTGGGACGCGGGGCGCCGGCGGAGAGCGGGTGGGGCCGCTCGCCTTGTTCCGCGAGCGGCCCCGGCCGTTCCTCTTACGGATGCGCTCAGTTGGTGTTGAGCGTCAGACCGTAGTACTTGAGGGCGTCGTCGAGCGGCTGGAAGTACGAGGAGCCGCGGGAGTTGACCCCACCGGTGCACTCCTGGCCGATCGGGCCGCCGGAGGTCATGCCCTGGGCCTGGTTGCCGGAGATGTACGCACCGCCGCTGTCACCGCCCTCGGTGCAGACGCTGGAGGTGGCGAGGCCGGTGATGACCGTGTCGGGGCCGCCGTTCAGGTCCTTGTAGGTGACGGTGTTGTTGTAGGAGCCCACCTTGCCGCAGGTCCAGCCGGTGGTGGCGCCGGACTTGCAGAGCGCGGCGCCGGACGCGGCGCGGCTGTAGCCCTTGACGGCGACCGTGCTGGTGCTGCCCTGGCCCCAGGTGCCGACGGCGGTGGTGATCGAGTGACCGGAGTTGACGGTCAGGATGCCCATGTCGACGCTGTTGGTGCCGAGCTTGTAGCGGGTCTTGTACCCCTGGGCGAAGGCCGTCCCGTCGTAGCGCAGGGTGTTGGTGACGCAGTGCCCGGCGGTCACCAGGTACTGCTTGCCGGAGCTGTCGCGGGCGCCGTAGCCGACGGAACAGTAGTTGCTGGTGTTGTTGAACGTCATCTTGCTGCCGGGGTAGATCGCGGCCTGGGGCGCGAACTCCTGCTGGCCCCGCACGATCCGGACGGCGGCGCCGTGCTTCGCGGCCGCGGCGAGGAACGCCTTGGCGGCGGCGCCCCGGTCGTTGTTGACCTTGACGGTCACCTTGTCGGAGGCCAGGTCCACGGACCAGCCGACGACCCCGGAGGGGGTCTTCTTCGCCGCGAGGGCGTCCAGCTCGGCCTTGATCCCGTCGAGTGCGGCCTGGCCCCGGGCCGGCACCCGGGCGGCGAGGCCGGCCTTCTCGATCCTGGTCGCCTCCGCCTTGTCGCCGGCGTTGACGGTCAGCTTGCCGGAGGCGTCGAAGAAGGCGCCGTCGCCGGATATCCCGCTCTTCACCAGCTCGGCGAGCCTGGCCTGCTGGGCGTCCTGCCGGTCCAGGCGGTCGACCGCGGCCTTCTCGCTCACGCCGAGCGAGGCGGCCAGCGCCTTGACCATCTCGGGCTGGTAGCGGGGGGTGGACGCCGTGTCCTGCGCCTGCGCCAGGGTCTGGGTCCCCAGGACCGCCGAGGCCGAGAGCGCGATGCCCGCCGCGGCCAGGCGGTACTTACGAGAGTTACGCACGTTGATTCCTTCCGGATGACAGCCAGGAACCCGATGGGGGGTGTATCGCCGAAATGCGTCAAAAACGCACCGTCGAAGGGCAGTTCCTGCCTGACGGAGAGTGGGAAACTCGCCGCGGTCCGAACTATCGCCCAGCGGTCGAATGAACTTCAAGACACGCGCGCCGGGCAGTTTTCAACAGAATTCACGGAGTTCCTGTTGACCGGAGAGCGCACCGCCGAAATCGGATCGTCGTGCGCCGGGGCACCGACCGGCCCGCGCGGCGATCGGGATACGTACGGGCCGGGATACGCGGGACGCGTGCGGGATACGTATAGGTGATTCGCCGTTTCCGGATATTCAGGACCCGGTCCGGTTCGTAGGTTGATGGGGTCCGGCCGGCGGTCGAGCGGACGTGAAGCCGAACGGCCCGAAGGGGCGCAGCCCGCCGCACGGGAAAGCGCGGAACCGAGGAGACGGCACCATGGCCAAGGTCTACTTCCAGGTCAATGTCCCCATAAAGAACTCCGTACGGCCCGAGCAGTGCGGGCTGCACGTCCTCACCGGGCCGGCCGACACCTGGTCGGACGCCCTCCGCATCGCGCGCGAGACCTGCGACACGGCGGCCGCAGCGCAGAGGGCGGGCTTTCCGCTGCCCCGCAGGCGCCCGGACGGCTGGGGAGCGCGCGGGCTGCGCCCCGGCTGGGTCTTCGACTGGACGGCCGCGACCGTGGACGCCTGGGCCCACGACGGGACGTTCCGGGACTACGGGTCCGCCCTGCCCCGGCGGGGCCTCCTCTAGGAAGAGGCCCCCAGCCGGTGGGCGAGGTCGCGGCGGGAGAGCGCCCCGGTCTTCCGCATGGCACGGGCGATGTGCTGCTCCACCGTCCGGGGTGAGAGGTGGAGGGTGGTGGCGATCTCCCGGTTGGTCAGGCCGGAGACCGCGAGCTGGGCCACCTCCGCCTCCCGGGGGGACAGCTCGTCGGCGTACGAGGGGCGTCCGGGGGGCCGCCCCTTCTTCGCCGGCAGGCGGGTGCGCAGCAGGGCCCTGGCCCGCGCCGCGTCCCAGACGGCCCCCAGCTCGGTGAAGCTCCAGGCGCAGTCCTCCAGTTCGGCGATCGCCGCCGGGGTGGCGGAGCGCTCGGGGGCCGGGTCCGGTGACGCGGCGGTGTCCCCGGTGTCCGGCTCGACGCCCGCCCCGGTGCCGGGCCCTGCCTCCGGTCCGGCGCCCGGCCCGGTGCCGGACTCCGCGCCCGGCCCGGCGTCCGGCCCGGTGTGCGCCGCGAGTACGCAGCGCGCGGCGCCCTCCGCGGTCAGCGCCCGGGTGTAGGGGCGGGGCAGCTCCGCGTAGGCCGCCGAGGCCTCCCGGTACAGCTCCGCGGCCCGCAGCAGTTCGTCCCGCCCTTCCCGTACTTCCCGCCCTTCCCGTCCGTCCTGCCCTTCCCGCTCCGGCGCCTCCGTCTCTGCGAGTACGGCCCTGCTCCAGATCAGCGCGGCCCTGGCGGCGGGCGCGTCGCTCCGCCCGAGGCCCCGGGAGAAGTCCCGTACCACGGCGTGCGCCGCCGCCCCGTCACCCGCGCGCGCCAGCGCCTCCACGGCCCACGGCGCGAGCTCCGCGGCCCACGGCCACACGCCCTTCCCGGCCACCACCGCCCAGGCGGCACGCGCCTGTTCCGCCGCGGCCTCCACCTCCTGGCGGGCCAGGGCGAGGCGGATCATGCCGCCGGCCGCCGTCGCGCCCAGGGGCACGGGCAGCTTCTCCGTCCCGAACGTCCCCCGTTGGGACAGCCAGGACACCGCCTCTCCCCAGTCCCCCTGGGCGACCGCGAGCAGGCCGCGCACGACGTAGGCGTCGGAGGCGATGAACGGCATGTCGGCGGTGGCGGCGACGAAGTCCTCGCACCGCTCGGCGAGCCCGGGCCACCGGCCGGTCCACCACTCCTGGAGCAGCCGCGTCCCCAGTGCGTTGTACTCCGTGTACGGCGCGCCGCTCCGGGCGGACAGGTCGCTCCCCGCCGCGAGAAGGTCCTCCGCCCGCTCGTAGAAGCCGAGCCAGACCGCGAAGTCCGCCGTGTTGCACAGGCCGCGCGCCGCCTGCCGGGCGCACGCGGGGTCCGTGTCCTCCGCGGGCAGTTCCCTCGCCAGTTCCCACGCCCCCGGGTCGGCGCAGCTCATGGCGAGTCCCGCCCGGCCGGCCAGGACCGCCGTGCGCATGGGTTCGTCCCCGCTGGCGTCCGCCGCGGCGGTGGCCTCGGCCAGCCATCTCCGGTGGACGTCGAGGGAACTGCCCGGCCAGTAGGGGCTGGACAGTGCCGTCATGGCGCGCGCGGCCAGGCCGGGCCGGACCTCGCGCAGCTCGGCGGCGGCGATCTCCAGCATCCGCCATCCCTCGGGGAAGCGGCCCATCTGGTTGCACAGCATCAGCCCCAGGTCGAGCCGCAGCTCTCCGCGTACGGCCGGGGGCAGGGACGCGTCCCGCACGATCTGCGCGAGGACCTCCACGGTCCGGTCCGAGCGCAGTCCGGTCACCGCGCTGCGGGCGAGGAGCGGTGCGAGACGGGCCCGGCTCCGCGGGGGCAGGCCGGGCGTGGCGAGGGTCCGTTCGAGGAGCGCGACGGCCTGCTCGTGCCGGCCGGACGCCGCCGCCGACTCGGCCGCCCGCTCCACCGCCCCGAGCCATCTGCGGGTGTCGCCGGCCGCCCTGTGGTGTTCGGCCACGTCGGCCCAGGGCACGGGCCGTCTGCCGCTCAGCGTCCTCGCCGCCCGTCCGTGCAGGTCCTGGCGGACGGGTCCGGGCACGGAGGCCCGTACGGCAGGAGCGGCCAGCGGGACGGCGAAGCCGTAGCGGCCCTCGACCGGCTCCGCCAGGGCGGCGGTCTCCAGGGCCCGCAGCAGCGCGTCGCCTCCCGCCGCGGCTCCGAGGCCCGAGACCGCGACCAGCTCGTCGCGGCCGGCGGGTTCGCCGAGGACGGCGGCCGCCCAGACCACCGGGCGGTGGGCCGGGGACAGTGCGTGCGTACGGCTCAGCACCAGCTCGGCCAGGCGGGCCGGCACCCCGGCCGCCTCCACCTCCGCTGCCGTACCGGCGAAGGGCGGATGCCGTTCCCCCAGTACGGCGAGGAGGTCGACGACCACCCGGGGGACGCCGCCGGTCAGTTCGCGCAGCCTGCGCACCGCTTCGGGGGTGCAGTCGGCCTCCAGCGCCTCCGCGGCGGCGCGGCGGACGCGTTCCTCGTCCCAGGGCGCCGGGCGGTGCCGGAGCACCGTCAGGCGGGAGGGGTACGTCAGCGGCGGGCCGCCCAGCGGCAGTCCGGGCACGGGAAGTTCCTCGGGGCGATAGGCCACGGCCGCCGCCGAGCCCGGCCCCAGGCCCTCCAGGACCCGGCGCAGCCGCCGCAGCTCGTCCTCGTCCGCCCGGTGCACGTCGTCCACCAGCCACAGGGTCGGCACCCGCCGGTGCGCGTCCCCGTCCGGCGGCCCGCCGTCGGCCCCGCACCGCCACCGCACGCGGACCGTGTCCACCGTCCCGGGCAGGTCGGCGAGTTCCTGGAGCAGATGGCTCTTCCCGGTGCCGGCGGGGCCTTCGACGAACAGCAGCACCGGTTCGGCACGCCCGTCGGCGAGGACCCGGGCCAGGGGCCGCAGAGCGGAACCACGCGCCTCGTTCACGCCGCCATCCCCGCTCTCCCTCTTCCGACCTCTGTCGCCCGCTCTCGACTTCTGCCGAGCTCTGCCGACCTCTGTCGCCCGCTCTCGACTTCTGCCGACCTCTGCCGACCTCTGCCGCCCGCTCTCGGCCTCCGCCGAGCTCTGCCGACTCCTGCCGTCCTCTGCCGACTTCCGTCGGCGGAATTCCGCGCGAGTCGATTCCGGAACCGTATCAAGGAGCCGACGGCGGCACACGGAAACGGGAGCGGGATTTCCACCTCCCTTCCCGCACGAAACAGAAAAAGGCCGCGCGATGTGAAGCGCGGTCCGAAATCGGCGGTGGGAGGCGGCGCGGATTCGCGAGGGGCTGCTCGCGTTCTTCCCGGAATTCCACGGGAACGAGTGCCCGGGCGCGCGGAAGAGCCTTCGGCGACGGGCGCGCCGCGGAGCACGCCCGTCGCCGACTGCGAAAAGCAGGGCGCAATGCCATCCGGCCGGGACTGCCCGAGGGCGGCGCGCACAGCTCGTTCCGCACGCCCGTGCACCATACCGGCCGACCGAGGCTGGACCGGTCCCGCGCAGCTTTCGTACGGAACCGCGAGTCCGGTCGGCCGGCACCCGAACCTAGGGTCCCGCCCGCACCCCCGAACATCCGGAGAGCCGGTTCCACGGATACGCAATCAACCCTCCGGTGCCGCCCCGGGCGCCGCCCACCGCTCCCCGGCCGTCGCGGTCCGCGTCGAGATAAATAGGTGTCCGTATGTGCGGCTCCCCGGATGGTCTTCCGGCCGCCCCCGTTCGTAGGTTTCCGCCCACCGGTCGATCACCCGCCCCCCACGGCGGCCGACCGCGCCACGACGGGCCCGGGCGCACCGGCCCCTCCCCCGGTGCCCGAGCGGCCCCGGCGGCCTGCCCCGCCGGGGCCGCTCGGCATCGCGTCGGCCGTCCGCCGACGACTCCCCCCACGCAGAAGGAAGACGATCACATGAAGCGCAGAGGCCTCGGCATCACGGCGGGAGCCTGCGTGTTACTGGCGGCCTGCGGGTACCGGCTGCTGCCGTTCACGACCCCGCCCGAAGAGCCCGTCGTCATCGGAACGGCGAACGGCCTCACCCACCTCGACCCCGCCGGGGGTTACGACAGCGGGTCCTGGGCGCTGTACAGCAACATCTACCAGGCCCTGCTCACCTTCGACCCCGGGGCGACCGTCCCCCGGCCCGACGCGGCCGAATCGTGCGGGTTCACCGAGTCCCTGACCACCTACCGGTGCAAGGTGCGCGGGGACCTCACGTTCTCCAACGGGCATCCGGTCACCGCCGAAGCCGTGAAGCACTCGTTCGACCGCATCCTGGGCATCCGGGACCCGCTCGGGCCCTCGCCGCTGTTCGCGAACCTCCTCTCGGTGGAGGCGAGCGGCCCCTTCGTGACCTTCCGCCTCTCGGCGGAGGACGCCACCTGGCCCTCCAAGATCGCCACACCGGCGGGGTCCATCGTCGATCCGGCCGAGTTCCCCCGGAGCGGGCTCCGGACCGGGCGGACCTTCCCGGGCTCGGGGCCGTACGTCGTCTCCTCCTACGAGAAGGGCGCCCGGATCGCGCTCGTACCGAACCCCTCGTACAGGGGTGCCGTCCCCGGGAAGGGCCGGCCGGTCGAGATCCGCTACTACAAGACCTCCCAGGAGGTGGAGAAGGCGTGGAACGCGAAGGAGATCGACATCGCCCACGCCGGGCTCACCGCCGCGACGCTGGCGACCCTCGAGAACGGCGAGGACCCGGACGTGCGCCTCTCCGTCGGGGAGAGCACGGTGGCGCGCCACCTCGTCCTGAACACGCGCCCGCCGCACCGCCCCCTGGGGAACGTCGCGGTCCGCGGAGCCGTCGCCGCGCTCGTCGACCGGGGGCGCCTGGCGGACGCGGTGTTCAAGGACACCGTGTCGCCGCTCTACTCGCTCGTCCCGCGAGGCGTCACGGGGCACAGCACCGACTTCTACGACGTGTACCCCGAATCGGACCCGCGGTGGGCGGCGCGGCGGCTGCGCGAGGCGGGCGTTCGCACTCCGGTACGGATCACCCTGGGCCACCAGGTCGGCAGCGCCGCCGTCGAGGCGCGCGAACTGAAGACGCAGTTGGAGCGGAAGGGTCTGTTCCGGGTCGAACTGGTCGAGGAGGCCGACTGGGTCACGTACCAGGAGCGGTACAAGAGCGGTGAGTTCGACGCCTACGTCCTGCAGTGGAGTCCCGACTTCCCCGATCCCGACACGTTCGTCCAGCCGCTGGTGGGGAGCGGCAACGCCCTTCACAACGGCTACGCGTCGGCCGAGATCGACGGCTCCATCAAGGTGACGCAGCGGTTCGTCGAGCGCGACAGGAGCGTCGACCGGTTCCGGGCGATCCAGCGGGTGGTGGCGAAGGAGGTCCCGCTGGTGCCCCTCTGGCAGAAGAAGAACTACGTGGCGGCCCGGCCGGCGGTCACCGGAGGCCACTACCTCGTCGCGGACAACAGCGGGGTGTGGCGCCTGTGGGAGCTGCGCCGGGAGCGGTAGACGGGGCAGCCGCGTCCTCGGGGATATTGCGGTGGGCCCCGAACGGTCCTCCGCCTACCGTCGGGGCATGCAGAAGTCGTCCTCCCGGCTCGCGTTCGCCGCGGCCGGTGTCACCGTCGTCCTGTGGGCCTCCGCCTTCGTCTCCATCCGCACCGCGGGGGCCGCCTACTCCCCCGGCGCGCTCGCGCTCGGACGGCTCCTCTCCGGGGCTCTGGTCCTCGGCGCCGTCCTCCTGGTGCGGCGGGAGGGATTGCCGCCCCGGGCCGCGTGGCCGGGGATCGCGGTCTCGGGGCTGCTCTGGTTCGGGGTGTACATGGTGGTGCTCAACTGGGGCGAGCAGGAGGTCGACGCGGGCACGGCCGCGATGGTGGTGAACGTCGGGCCGATCTTGATCGCCCTGCTCGGCGCGCGGTTCCTCGGGGAGTCCCTGCCGCCCCGGCTGCTCGCGGGCATGGCGGTCTCGTTCGCGGGCGCGGTGACCGTCGGCCTCTCGATGTCCCGGGGTTCCGCCGGCGGCCACGCCTCGGTGCTGGGGGTCGCCCTCTGCCTGCTCGCGGCGGTGGCGTACGCGGGCGGGGTCGTCGCCCAGAAGCCGGCGCTCGCGCACGGCAGCGCGCTCCAGGTGACGACGTTCGGCTGCCTGGTGGGGGCGGTGGCGTGCCTGCCGTTCGCCGGGCAGCTGGCCGGGGAGGTGGGGCGGGCGCCGCTGTCCGCGACCCTGAACATGGTCTACCTCGGGGTGTTCCCGACCGCGCTCGCGTTCACGACCTGGGCCTACGCCCTGGCCCGTACGACCGCCGGACGGATGGGCGCGACGACGTACGCCGTGCCCGCCCTCGTGGTGCTGCTCGCGTGGGCTTTCCTGGGCGAGCTGCCCGGGCCGCTCACCCTCGCCGGGGGCGCGCTGTGCCTCGCGGGCGTGGCGGTCTCCCGCTCCCGGCCGCGGAGTTCCGCCGCCACGGCGCCGACCGAGTCCGCCTGACGGGGCGGGCTCCGGGACGGACGTTCGAGTCCGCCTGACGGGCCGGGCTCCGGGGCGGACGTTCGTACGACTCCGCTCCGGAGCCCGGCCCTCCCGAGGAGTTCTCAGACCGCGTTCCCCGACCGCAGCAACTGGCGGGCGAAGGACGTCAGCGAGCGGCCGACGCGTTCGACCGACAGGCCGAGTTCACGGCGCTGGAACTGGAAGAGCTCCGGCGACAGGGGGCTGAGCGCGATGTCGGTCAGCGGGTCCGGGTCCTCGACCCCGTGGTCGACGAGGAGCGTCCGGACGTGGACGCGCCAGAAGCCGTACGCGCCCGTCCGGAAGCGCGCCGGGCCCGTCTCCGCCCCCAGGGCCAGCGGCAGGTGCCGTTCGAGGAGGTCGAGCATCGCCAGGTAGAACGCCGCGAGCCGCTCGTCCGGCGGCGCGCCGGGTCCGAGCGGCGGGGGTCCGTGGACGAGCTGCCCCTGGAGCCGGCGCTCGTGCTCGTCGAGCAGCGCGACGGCGACCGAGGAGGGGTCGGCGAAGCTCCGGTACAGGGTGGCGCGCCCCACTCCGGCGGCCTTGGCGATCCGGTCCATGGTGACCGACCGGGGGTCCTGTTCGGCGAAGAGCCGCTCGGCCGCGGCCAGGATCTGGGCGCGGTTCCGCTCGGCGTCCGCGCGTCTGCGCGGGGCGACCGGCCGCTCGTCCGCGGCCTGGAGGTCGCCGAGGAGCCCGCCGGCCCGGTGCGCGGAGCCGGCCCCGCCGCCCCGCTGCTCGTCGTCGCTCATGGGCCCGACCCTACTTCCCTCATGTTCTCCCTTTTCCTTTCCGACTTCCTCCCGGCTCCCTCCGGCTTCTTCCAGCTCCTTCCGGGTCTCTTCGGCTTCCTTCCGACTCCCTTCCAGAATAAGTGGACACCTTGTCCACTTGGCGTATTGAGTGGCATGCTAAACGGACTCAGTGTCCACTTGCTGCTCGCCATCCCGCCCCAGGGAGATCCCATGCACACCGCGCTCCTCGCCGCGGCCCTCCTGGTCGGCTGCCTGCTGGCCGTCCAGGCCTCGGTGAACCTCCAGCTCAACTCGGCCGTGGGCACCCCCTACGGCGCCTCGACCCTCCAGCTCGGCGTCGCGACCGGCCTGCTCGTCGTCCTCGCGGTGGCGGCCGGGGCGCTCGGCGCGCTCGGCGGACTGCCCGACGTCGAGCCCTGGCAGCTGCTCGGCGGTCTCGCCAGCCCGCTCTACATCACCAGCGGCATCCTGCTCTTCCCCCGGCTCGGCGCCCTCGCCGCCGTCGGGCTCTTCGTCACCGGCCAGATGTTCGCCTCGCTCGCGCTCGACCTCTTCGGCCTCCTCGGCCTGGAGCGGCAGGAGCTGAGCGCCGGCATCGTCCTGGGCGCCGTGGCGGTCCTCGCGGGCATCGTCGTGATCATCCGGGGCATGAAGGCCGCGGCCCCCGCCGGCGCCCCCGGGACGTCGAGCGCCGGACGCGCCGGGCGCGCCGGACGGCTCGCCCTCGGCATCGTGGCCGGCGGCGCGCTGCCGGTGCAGGGTGCGGTCAACGCCCAGCTGCGCGCCCAGCTCAAGGAGCCCCTCACCGTCGCGGTGATCAGCTTCGCCGTGGCGACCTTCACCATCGCCGTCGTCCTGCTCGTGCTCTACGCGACCCGGCGCACCCCGAAGCCCAGGATCGCCCCGCTGAAGAAGATGCCCTGGTGGGGCTGGCTCGGTGGCGCCTGTGCCGCCGCCTACGTCACCGGCACCTTCCTGCTCATCCCGTCCATCGGCGCGGCGGTGACCATCGCCCTGACCGTGACGGGCCAGCAGCTGACCTCCGCGCTCATCGACCACAAGGGCCTGTTCAAGCTCCCGCAGCGCTCCCTCACCAAGCCGCGCGCCCTGGGCCTCGCCCTGCTCCTCGCCGGCTCCCTGACCATCCAGCTCGTCTGACCGGGGTGTCACGAAAGACACGACGTGAAAGCCAGGACGTGCAAGACACGTCACGAAAGCTGCGTCACGAGAGGTGCGTCATGAAAGGTGCGTCATGAAAGCGTCGTACACCGCCGGGCCGGACCTCCACGTCCTCCCCTCGGCCCTGCCCGTCCCCGGTCTCGGCGACCAGCCGGTGAACGCCTTCCTCCTACGGTCCGGACAGCCCGTCCTGGTGGACACCGGCATGCCCGTGGACCGGGAGGGCTTCCTGGACTCCCTGTGGTCGCTCCTCGACCCCGCCGACCTGCGCTGGATCGTCGTCACCCACGACGACCGCGACCACACCGGCGCCCTCACCCGCGTCCTGGAGGCCGCCCCGTGCGCGAAGGTGCTCGCCAACGCGACAGCGGTGACGCGCATGTCCGAGGAGTTCGGGATTCCGCAGGAGCGCCTGGTGACCGCCAACCCGGGGAACCGTGTGAGGACCGGCGACCGCGAGCTGAGCTTCCACCGGCCGCCCACGTTCGACTCGCCCGGGACCCTCGCCGTGTTCGACCACTCCGACGGCACGCTCTACAGCTCCGACAGCTTCGGCACGGTGGTGGAGGGGAGGGTCCAGGACTTCGCCGACCTCGACGAGGAGGAGTTCTTCCACGGGTTCGAGGTGCTGAACCGGGCGATAGCGCCCTGGACCGCACTGGTCGACGAGGCGAAGTTCCTCCGGCCGGTGCGGGAGCTCGCCGCCCTGAAGCCCGCGCGCCTGCTGAGCGCGCACGGGCCGACCGTGCGCGAGGACGCCGTGCCCCGGCTCTTCGACGCCATGGCCCGCATCCCCTCGCTGCCCGCCTGGCTGCCCGGCGCCGACCTCGACCTCGAAGCGGCGCTCGACGCCCACGAGTCCCCTGCCGGCTGAGCCCCCTGCACCGCCCCCCGTTCGCTTCCGCCCTCCACGAACCGAGGAGAACCATGCCCGGCCCCGCCCTCACCGACCCGGCCCCGCCGCCCGGCACCATCACCGTCTTCTCCGACATCTGGTGCTCCTTCGCGCACATCGCCGTCCACCGGCTGCACACCACCCGGGCCCGGCTCGGCCTGGAGGAGCGGGTCTCCTTCGATCTGCGCGCCTTTCCCCTCGAACTGCTGAACGACGCCCCGAGCCCGCGCCCCGGCACGGACAGCGAGGTGGCCCGGATGGCCGGCCTGGAGCCGGGCGCCGGCTGGCAGTTGTGGCAGGCCAAGGACTGGCTGTACCCCTCGACCACGCTGCCCGCCCTGGAGGCGGTCCTCGCCGCGAAGGAGCAGGGCCCGCGCGCCTCGGAGCGGCTCGACCTCGGGCTGCGCCGGGCCTTCTGGGCCGAGTCGCGGTGCATCAGCCACCGCAAGGTGATCCTGGACGTGGCCGCGGCCACCGGCGCGGTGGACGTCGACGCCCTCGCCGAGGCGCTGGACGACGGGCGGGCCCGCCGGGCCCTCGCGGACCAGACCGCGCTCTCCCGGACCGACCGGATCGACTGCAGCCCCCACCTGTTCCTGCCCGACGGCTCCGACCACGCCAACCCCGGCATCGACGTGCGCTGGGAGGGGGCGTACGGCATCGGCTGGCCGGTGGTCGCCTCCGACGACCCGGAGGTGTACGAGGACATCCTGCTCCGGGCCGCCGCCGGGTGACGGCCGCGGTGCGGTCGGATCCGCCGCCGTCACCGCGCGGGCCGCTCGCGCGGCCCACGCCCCGTCCTCGGTCCGTACCGCCTCAGGGGAAGACGACCAGGGCCCGGCCGCCCTTGCCCGCGAGCATGTTGTCGAAGGCGCCGGGGATGCCGTCCAGGGTGATCCGCTCGGTGACCAGGGAGCCCATGTCGAACCGGCCGGCCCGGATGTGTCCGGCGAGCACCGGCAGGTCCTCGGCCGGGTTCGAGTTGCCGTAGACGCAGCCGGCCAGGGTGCGGCCCCAGTGGAAGATCTCCAGGGCGTTGAAGGTGACCTGCTGGTCCTTGCCGCCGATGCCGACGACCGTGGTCCGGCCACCGCGCCGGGTCGACTCCCAGGCGGTGCGGATGGTGACGGCGCGGCCCACGCACTCCACGGCCACGTCGACGCCCTGACCTCCGGTCAGCTTCCTGACGTCCTTCGCCGTGGTGTCGGAGGCGACGACGTACTCGGTGGCCCCGGCCGCCCGCGCGAGGGCCTCCTTCTCCGGGGAGACGTCCACGGCGACGATCGTCGGGGCGCCCGCGATCCGGGCGGCCTGGAGCGCGGCGAGGCCCACGCCGCCGACGCCGTACACCGCGACGGTCTCGCCCTCCCGGACCCGGGCGGAGTGGTGGACCGCGCCCCAGCCGGTGAGGACGGCGCAGCCGAGCAGGGCGGCGTCGGCGAGCGGGACGCCGTCGGGCACGGGCAGGACGCAGCGGGCGGCGACGACCGTCTCCTCGGCGAAGGCGGCGACGTTGAGGCCGGGGTGGAGCTCGGTGCCGTCCTGGGTGCGGGCGTGGACGTTGCCCGCGCCGGTCAGGGCGTCGGCGCAGAGCCAGACCTCCCCGAGCGAGCAGGCGTGGCACGCGCCGCAGGAGGGGGCCCAGTTGAGGACGACCCCGTCGCCGGGGGCCACGTGCGTGACGCCCTCGCCGACGGAGACGACGGTGCCGGAGCCCTCGTGGCCGAGGACGGCCGGGACCGGTACGCGCATGGTGCCGTTGGAGAGGGAGAGGTCGGAGTGGCACACGCCGGCGGCGACGAGGCGGACCCGGACCTGGCCGGGGCCGGGCTCCGGGAGCTCGATGCCGGCTATCTCCAGCGGAGCACCGACGGCGGGCAGGACGGCGGCGCGGATCAGGCTCACGTGCGGTGCTCCTCGGGACTCGGGACTTGGGACTCGGGACTTGGGACTCGGGACTTGGGGCTTGGGGCTTGGGGCTGGGGACCGTGTCGAGGAAGGGCGCGGGCTCAGAACTGCAGGGACTTGGTCTGGAGGTACTCGGCGAGGCCGTGCGCGCCCAGCTCCCGGCCGACGCCGGACTGCTTGTAGCCGCCGAAGGGGGCCAGCGGGTTGAAGCGGCCGCCGTTGATGTCGACCTGGCCGGTGTCCATGCGGCGGGCGAAGGCGACGGCCTCCTCGGGGTCGCCCCAGACGGCCCCGGCGAGTCCGTAGACGGTGCCGTTGGCGATGGCGAGGGCCTCCTCCTCGTCCTCGTACTTCAGGAGCGAGACGACCGGCCCGAAGATCTCCTCCTGGGCGATGGTCATGTCCGGGGTGACGTCGGCGAAGACGGTCGGGAAGACGTAGTAGCCGGTCTCGCGCGGGGCCTCGGGGCCGCCGGCGACGAGCCGGGCGCCCTCCTCGATGCCCTTCTCGATGTAGCCGCGGACGCGCTCCTGCTGCTTGGCGTTGACCAGCGGGCCGACGCGCTCGCCGGGGACGTACTTGGCGACGGCCTCGGCGGCGAGCGCCACGGCCTCCTCGTACCGGTCGGCGGGGATCAGCATGCGGGTCCAGGCGCTGCATGTCTGGCCGGAGTTGGACATGACGTTGGCGACGCCGACGGCGACGGCCTTGGGCAGGTCGGCGCTCGGCAGGATGACGTTGGCGGACTTGCCGCCGAGTTCGAGGGCGACCCGCTTGACCGCGCCGCCCGCGAGGGCGCCGATGCGGCGGCCGACGGCGGTGGAGCCGGTGAAGGAGACGAGGTCGACGTCCGGGTGCTCGGCCAGCGCCTGGCCGGCGACCGGGCCGAGGCCGGTGACCAGGTTGAAGACGCCGGCGGGCAGGCCCGCCTCGTGGACGGCCTCGGCGAAGAGCTGCGCGGTGAGCGGGGTGTCCTCGGCGGGCTTGAGGACGGTGGTGCAGCCGGCCGCGAGGGCCGGGGCGACCTTGGCAACGATCTGGTGGAGCGGGTAGTTCCAGGGGGTGATCGCGGCGACGACGCCGACCGGCTCGGCGTAGACGGTGGAGTTGCCGACCTTCTCCTCGAAGGGGTGGGTGGCGGCGAGTTCGGCGTACGTGCCGGCGACGGCGATCGGCAGTCCGGCGTGGACGGCGGCGGCGAGCTGCGGCGGGGCGCCGAGCTCGGCGGTGACGGTGGCGGCGATCTCCTCCGCGCGGGCGGCGAGCGCGTCGCGCAGGGCGGCGATGCGGGCGGAGCGCTCGGCGGGCGGGGTGGCGGCCCAGCCGGGCAGCGCGGCGCGGGCGGCGCGTACGGCGGCGTCGACGTCCTCGGCGGTGCCGGCCGGGACGTGGCCGACGACCTGCTCGTCCGCCGGGTTGACCACCGAGATGGTCTCCGTGGAGGAGGCGGGGCGCCACTCCCCGCCGATGTACATCGCGTCGTGCGCCTTCATCCGCTGTCTCCTCACGTTACCGACGGGTTCGTCGCCCATCCAAACTAGCGCCGTTAGTTTTCCGGCGCCAGGGTGGTGGAGCGTGCCCCGGGTCTCAGTGCCGGACCGGCCCCGGCGCCTCTGCGGGGTTCCGGTACGGAGCCGATCGTGCCGCCCGGGGCCGGGCGCCGTCCACGGCGGAACCGGACAGGCGCGGGGCGGCGGAACTGGGACGTTCCGCCTTGCCGCCGGGTCCGCGGCCCGGGCATGCCGCCGCGTCCGGTGGGCACGCGCCGGGCGGCGCGGCCCGCCGGACGCGGCGGGAGGGGGGTGGCGGAGCGGAGGGCGGGCCGACGGAGCGAAGGGTGGGTCGACGGAACGAAGGGTGGGTCGACGGATTTTCTGCGCGATGTCTCAGATCTTCTGGGCGATGTCGGTGAGGTGGGCGAAGACGACGATGTTCGCTTCGTAACCCGTCTTGCGGTCGAAGGCTCCGCCGCAGGTGAGCAGCCGCAGTTCGGGCCGCTCGGTGGCGCCGTACACCTCCTTGTCGGGGAAGTCGTCCTTGGCGTACGTCTTGACGCGGTCGACCGTGAAGACGGCCACCTTGCCGTCGGCGCGGGCGACCCGGACGGTGTTGCCGGGGTTGAGCACGCCGAGGTTGAGGAAGACCGCGGGCCCGGTGAGGGTGTCGCGGTGACCGACGACGATGGCGTTCCCGCGCTCCCCCGGCGTGACTCCCTTGGCGTACCAGCCGACGACGCTGGGGTTGTCGACCGGCGGGGCGGCGAGCTGGCCCTTGGCATCGAGGCCGAGGTCGATGACGGGGGCCTCGATGGTGATGGCCGGGACGGCGACGGCGGTGGGACGCGAGCGGGGGAGCGGCGCGGGCGCCCCCTGGGACGTGCCCTTCGACCGGGGCGCGGCCTTCGGAGCGGGCGCGCTCTTCGGTGCCGGGGCGGGCTTCGGCGCCGGGGCGGACTTCGCGGTGGGCGCGGACTTCGGGTCCTGAGCGGGCTTCGGGTCAGGTGCGGACTTCGGAGCCGGGGCGGACCTCGGAGCGGGCGCGCCCTCCGGCGGGGACGCGTTCTCCGGCGGGGACGCGTTCTCCGGCGGGGCCTCGGGGTTCGCCTTGCGGTCCAGGGCGGCCGGCGCTCCGGCCGCCGCGGCCGCCCCCGCCGCCCCGGCCTCGCCGGAGGCGGCCGGAGCGGCGGCGAGGGGCGGGGCGGGGGGCTCGTCGTCACCCGCCCACCAGAAACCTCCGACCACCAGGACCACGAGCACCGTCACGGTCCTGGCGAGCCGGAACAGGCGCCGGCACCTGCGCGTGATGCGGGACCTACGCGGCGCCATCGTTGCGGCGGCGCGAGCGGCGGATCATGACCAGTCCGGCCGTGCCGGCGAGACCGGCGGCGACGGCCGCCCCGACGCCGAAGGCGGAGGACTCCTCGGCGGCGGCGAGTTCCACGCCGCCACCGCCCGCGCCGACCGGGCCCTGCGGGGGCCGGCCCTGGCCGTTGCCGGACCAGTTGTTGTCGCTGCTGTTGTGGGCGCCGTTGTTGCCGTTGTTGCCGTTGTGCGGGCCGTTACCCGGACGTCCGCCCGGCCCGTTGCCGTGGCAGTCGACCGTGAAGACCTTCTGCTTGCCGGTGGGGGTGGCGCCCGGGAAGGTCCAGGTGACCCGGTACTGCCCCTCGGGCAGCGTCAGCGGGTTGGTGTGGCCCATCCCGGTGTTCAGCGCGACGCGGCCGCTGAGGGTGGGGACCTCGGGCCGGGGCGGCTGCGGGGTGATCTCCCAGCTCACCTCCTGGAGGATGTCGAAGTTGAAGGCCGCGAGGTAGAACTTGCAGACCCTCGCCTCGTCGTTCAGGTCGCCGTAGGGGCTGCCGACCTTGTGGACCTTGATGTCGCCGTTGTCGCCGGGCGCGGCGAACGCGGCCGGGGCGCCGGCGAGGGCGAGGCCGCCGATGGCCGCCGTGGCCACGAGGGTGGCGGCGAGGGGGCGGAGAGCACGAGCAGGCATGCGGGTTCCTCCAGGAAAGGACATGTCGGGTGTTTCAGCCGATAATCCGACTATCCGTCAATATCCAATTTCAGAGGGTAGCGACATGCGTGTGTCGATCTCCGAGTCGCCCGTCCGGCCCAGAGGCCACCGGATCCGCCCGTGTCCCCCACCGGGACGCCCGCCCGTGACCGGACACTTCAGACGATCCCGAAGAGGACCGCCGCCGCCAGCACGACCAGCGAGGTCAGCGCGGCCCACTTCACCGTGAACCTGGTGTGGTCGCCGAACTCCACCTTCGCCATGCCCACCAGCACGTACACCGCCGGCACCAGCGGGCTCGACATGTGCAGGGCCTGGCCGACGATCGACGCCCGGGCGATCTCCAGGGACGACACCCCGTGGGCCGCGCCCGCCTCCGCGAGGACCGGCAGCACGCCGAAGTAGAACCCGTCGTTCGACATGAAGTAGGTGAGCGGAAGACTCAGCACACCGGTGACCAGGCCCATGTGGGGCCCCATGCCTTCGGGGATCGCGCCGACGAGCCAGTCCGCCATGTGCTTGACCATGCCCGTACCGGTGAGGACACCGGTGAAGACGGCGGCGGCGAAGACCATGCCGGAGACGTTGAGGACGTTGTCGGCGTGGGCGGCGATACGGGCCTTCTGCTCGGCCATGTCCGGATAGTTGACGGTGAGCGCGAGGGCGGCTCCGAGGAGGAACAGCACCGGGATCGGCAGCAGTTCGAGGATCATCGCGGTGAGCAGCGCGACCGTCAGCCCGGCGTTGAACCAGTACAGCCGGGGACGGAGCGTGGCACGGTTCGAATCGAGCCCCTGGAACCCGTCACCGTCCCCGTCCCCCTCCCCCGCACCGGAACCGGAACCGCGACTGGAATCGGAACCGACCTCGGTCCCAACCCCGGCCCCGGTTCCAGCCCCCGCGCGGCCGCCCGCGTCCTTGCTTGCGCCTCCTGCGCCGCCCCCACCGGCCGCGACCAGCACCGTACCGGTCTCCGGCACCAGAGCCTCGTCGAGCGTGAGGTAGCCGATGCGCTTGCGCTCGCGGCGACCCAGGACGTACGCGAGGGCGAAGACGAAGAGCAGGCCCACGCCGAGCGCGGGGATCATCGGCACGAAGATGTCGGCGGCGTCCAGTTTCAGGGCGGTCGCGGCGCGGGCGGTGGGGCCGCCCCAGGGCAGGGTGTTCATGACGCCGTTGGCGGTGGCGGCGACCCCGGTCATGACGACCAGGCTCATCCCGAGCCGCTTGTAGAGCGGATACATCGCCGAGACGGTGATCATGAAGGTGGTGGAGCCGTCGCCGTCCAGGGAGACGATCGCGGCGAGCACCGCCGTACCCACGACGATCCGTACGGGGTCGGCCTTGCAGAAGCGCAGGATGCCCCGGACGATCGGGTCGAAGAGGCCGACGTCGATCATGACGCCGAAGTAGACGATCGCGAACATCAGCATCGCGGCCGTCGGCGCCAGGTTGCCGACGCCGTCGATGACGTAGTCGCCGAGGCGGGCGCCCTGTCCGACCGCGACGCAGAAGAGCGCGGGAATCAGCACGAGCGCCGCGATCGGCGACATCTTCTTCGTCATGATCAGGACCAGGAAGGTCGCGATCATGGCGAAGCCGAGGACGGTCAGCATGGAGGACACCTCACGTTCACCCTTGAACTGCCGCCGAGCGGCGGTCCGGACGACCGTAGGTGCCCCCTTCCGTCGTTAACAAGGTGTTGACGCGTGAGCAATACGAGCAAAACCCCAGGTCAACACAGGGTTGCAGCTCGGAGCCACAGCAGGACGGCGTCCGATCACGGCGGGGCGGCACTCCGGATCACGGCACGGCAGCGCTCCAGATCACGGCACGGCAGCGCTCAGGACCACGGCACGGCAGCGCTCCGGAAGCCGACAGAGGCCCTCCGGGCACCGACAGGGGCCCTCCGGGTGCCGACAGGAAACCCTCCGGATCACGGCAGGAAACCCTCCGGATCACGGCAGGGGCGACACCTCGACGGGGAAGCCGTTGAGCACGGCGGTGCCGGAGAGGGGGTCGATCCGCGACCCGTCGAGCAGCTGGTTGACGTTGACGCCGGGGCGGGCGGACGCCACGGCGAGCCGGGTGCCCGCCCGGTCGTGACCCCAACCGTGCGGGAGGCTCACCACCCCCGGCCGCACCCCGTCGGTGACCTCGACCGGCACCTCCAGCTCGCCGCCCTCCCCCTTGACCCGGGCGAGCCCGCCGTCGGTCAGCCGCAGCCGGTCCGCGTCCCGGGGGTGCACCTGGAGGGTGCAGCGGTTCGAACCCCCGCCGAGCGCCGGCGTGTTGTGTAGCCAGCTGTTGTTGGACCGCAGGTGCCTGCGCCCGACGAGCCGGAGGGTGCCCGGGTCGGGTACGGCGTGGAGCGCGGCGCGCAGCCGGGGCAGGTCGGCGGCGAGCGGCGCGGGGAGGAGCTCGATCCGCCCGCTGCGGGTCTTGAGGAGCTGGGGCAGGCGGGGCTTGAGCGGACCGAGGTCGATGCCGTGCGGGTGTGCCTTCAGCTCGTCGAGGGTGAGCCCGTACGGTCCGAGCCGCAGCATCAGGTCGAGCCGCCGCTCGGCTCCGGTGTCCCCGGTGAGCCGGGCCGCGAACTCCTCGGGGTCGGCCCCGTACGCCGGCGAGTGCTCCTGCGTCACGGCCTTGGCGAGGGTGGTGCGGACGGCGAGGTCGTCCACGGCCGAGGGCGGCGTGCCGTGGAGGCCCGAGACGGCGAGGATCAGCCGGGCGTGGATCTCGCACTCGTCCATCCGGTCCGGTTCGAGGGGGACGGCCGCCGGGGTGTGGCGGACCTGGTCGCGGACGGCGAACCCGTTGAAGGCGAAGTCGAAGTGGGCGCTCCGGGAGGGCGGGGGCGGGGGCAGCAGGACGTCGGCGTGGCGGGTGGTCTCGTTGAGGTACGGGTCGACGGCGACCATGAGGTCGAGGGAGCCGAGGGCCGTGTCGAGGCGGTCTCCGTCGGGGGCGGACAGGACGGGGTTGGCGGCGAGGGTGAGGAGGGCCCGGACGCGCCCCTCCCCCGGGGTCTCGATCTCCTCGGCGAGCGCGACCAGCGGCAGCTCCCCCTTGACCTCGGGGTGGTGCGAGACCCGGCTGTGCCGGCGGCCGAGGGCGAACCCCCTGCCGGGTCCCGCGGGGCGCGGGGCGGGCGCGGTGGCGGAGAGCGGGAAGAGCGCGCCGCCGGGCCGGTCGAGGTTGCCGGTGAGGACGTTGAGGACGTCGACCAGCCAGTTGGCGAGGGTGCCGTACTCCACGGTGGAGCTGCCCATCCGCCCGTAGACGGCGGCGGTGGGCGCGGCGGCGAGCTCCCGGGCGAGGGCGCGGACGGTGGCGGCGTCCACGTCGCAGGCGGCGGCGACCGCCTCGGGGGTGAACTCCCGTACCGCGGCCCGTACCTCCTCGACGCCCTCGACGTGGGCGGCGAGCGGTCCGAGGTCGGTGAGGTCCTCCGCGAAAAGGGTGTGGACGAGGGCGGCGAGGAGCAGCGCGTCGGTGCCGGGGCGGATCGCGACGTGCCGGTCGGCGAGGCGCGCGGTGCGGGTGCGCCGGGGGTCGACGACGGTGAGGGTGCCGCCGCGTCCTCGGAGGGCCTTGAGCCTGCCGGGGAAGTCGGGGGCGGTGCACAGGCTGCCGTTGGAGGCCAGCGGGTTGGCGCCGAGGATCAGCAGGTGGTCGGTGCGGTCCAGGTCCGGCACGGGGACGGCGAAGGGGTCACCGAAGAGCAGGCCGCTGGAGACGTGCTTGGGCATCTGGTCGAGCGTGGACGCCGTGAAGAGGTTCCTGGTGCGCAGCGCGCCGATGAGCAGGGGCGGGTAGAGGGCTCCGGCGATCGTGTGCACATTGGGGTTGCCCAGGACGATACCCACCGCGTCCGGCCCGTACTCCTCGATGATCGGACGGATTCGGGCGGCGATCGTGTCGAACGCCTCGTCCCAGTCGACCTCCCGGAGCTCGCCGCCCTTCCTTACCAGGGGGCGGCGGAGCCGGTCCGGGTCGGCGTCGATCTCGGGGAACGCGGCGCCTTTAGGGCAGACGAACCCCTGGCTGAAGACGTCGTCGCGGTCGCCGCGCGCCCCGGTGACCCGGCTCCCTTCGAGCGTCAGGGTCAGTCCGCAGGTCGCTTCGCAGAGGGGGCAGATACGCAGGGCCGTGGGCATGGCGTCTCCCTGGGGCGTCGGGTGGCGCCGAGCATACCGACCGGTAGGGAGGGAGGGGAGGGGTGTGCCCGAAGCAGGCGTGCGCCCGCACTCCTCCCCCCGCTCGTCAGGAGCCCGCCGTCGCGGGGCGGGAGGCGCTCGTCGTGGTGCGGGAAGCCGTCGTCGCGGCCCCGGCCCCGGCCCCGGTGAAGTGCAGTTCCGGGTCGGCGACGCTGTCGGTGCGGAGCAGCTTGACGTCCGAGTGGTAGTCCATCGAGGTCAGCCACGGCATCCGGTCCCCCTGGCGGGGCAGTCGGTCGACCGCGCGCCGGATGTAGCCGGCGTCGAAGTCGAGGAACGGCCGGGTCGGCATCGCCGGATCGGCCGGCTCGGGCCGGCAGACGTCGTGACCGGAGGCGTCCATGTGGGCGAGGAGACGGCAGAAGTGCTCGCACAGCAGGCCGACCTTGAGCGTCCAGGAGCTGTTGGTGTAGCCGATCGAGAAGGCCAGGTTGGGCACTCCGGAGAGCATCATGCCCTTGTAGGCGACGGTGTCGGGAATACGGACCTCCTCGCCGTCGACGGTGATCCGGATGCCGCCGAACGCCTGTACGTCCAGACCGGTCGCGGTGACGACGACGTCGGCCTCCAGCTCGCGGCCGGATGCGAGCCGTACCCCGTTCTCGGTGAAGGTGGCGATCCGGTCGGTGACGACCGAGGCCTTCCCGGCGCGGAGGGCCTTGAACAGGTCCCCGTCTGGCACGGCGCACAGACGCTGGTCCCAGGGCTCGTACGGCGGGTTGAAATGCTCGTCGACCGGGTAGCCGGCGGGCAGCTGCCTGGTGTTGGCCCACCGGATGAGCCGGCGCGCGGCCTTCGGGTACCGCCGGCAGAAGGCCCAGACGAAGCGCTGCCGGGCGATGTTCTTGCGCCGGGTCAGCGCGTAGCCCCGCTCCTGCCCGAGGCACTTCTTCAGGGCGTTGGCGATCACGTCCCGCTTCGACACCGGCATGATGTAGGACGGGGTCCGCTGGAGCATCGTCACGTGCGCGGCGGTTCCGGCCATCGCGGGCAGCAGCGTGACCGCGGTGGCTCCGCTGCCGATCACCACCACCCGCTTGTCGGCGTAGTCGAGGTCCTCGGGCCAGTGCTGCGGGTGCACGATCGCGCCGCGAAAGCGCTCCCGGCCCTCGAAGTGGGGGGTGAACCCCTGGTCGTAGCGGTAGTAGCCGCCCGCGCAGAACAGCCAGGAACACGTCAGCGTCGTCCGCTCGCCGGTGTCGGCGCGTTCGACGTGCACCGTCCACCGCGCCGGGTCGCTCGACCAGGCCACGGAGAGCACCTTGTGGTGGTAGCGGATGTGGTCGTCGAGGCCGTTCTCGGTCGCGGTCTCGCGCAGGTACGACAGGATCCGGGGCGCAGCGGCGATGGACTCCTCGTCCCGCCACGGCTTGAACTCGTAGCCGAAGGTGTGCAGGTCGGAGTCGGAGCGGATCCCCGGGTAGCGGAACAGGTCCCAGGTTCCGCCGGAGGCGGCCCGGGCCTCCAGGATCGCGAAGGTCTTCGACGGCAGTTCGGTCTTCAGGTAGTGGCCGGCCCCGATGCCGGAGATCCCGGCGCCGACGACCAGGACGTCGAGGTGTTCGGCGGCGGGCTGGGCTGAGGAAGCGGGCATGGACGACGACTCCAGACGACGAGAACGAGCCGGGGCGAAGCGCGGGCGGGGACGCGAGAACGGTACGACAGGGGCGGCCGTACGAACGGAGCAGCAGGACGACGCCGTACAGTCCGATTTTTCGCGGTCCGACGCCTTACAGACCGGTATTGCGCGGTCCGATGCCGTACGGTCCGATATTCCGCGGTCCCACGCCGTACGGTCCGGTATTCCGCGGTCCGAGGCCGTACGGTCCGGCCATGGCGGGGCGTGGACGGCGGGGCGGCCGAGCACGGAGTGCGCCGGAACGGCGTGCGTACGGTGCGATGTGCCCCACTGGCACGAACGCGGCTGACCTGGGGCGGGCCCCGGGAACCGGCACTTCCAAGAACCCCACGAACTCCACGGCCTCCACGAACCCCACAGGCCCCACGCGCCCTACGAGAGAGAGGGCCCCAGATACGCGTAGAGGAGGAGGCGGGTCTCGTCGACGAGCGCCGGGTCCCCGGCGGGGTCCGTGCGGAAGGCCAGCCGGACGAGGGCGTCGGCGGTCTCGACCCCGACGAGCACCTTCCGGTGCAGTTCCTCGTCGGCGGGGCGGCCCAGGTGCGCGGCGAGGAGACCGCAGATCCGCTCGGCGACGAGCCGGTTGGGATCCTCGGTCTCGTCGTGCGGGGCCACGTCGTCCCCCGGGGCGGCGCCGGGGTCACCGGCGACGCCGGGCCCCTGGTCGGCGGGGGTGTCGGAGGCTTCTCCCGGTGCGGCGGCGGGCACGCCGAAGTCGACGAGGGCGAAGCCCGGGACGGTCCGCTTCATCGCGATGAACTCGTCGAGGACGCCGTCGATGGCGCCGTGCGCGTCGAGGAGCGGTGTCGCGGCGAGGCGTTCGGAGACCCGCTCGGCGTACCGGTCGAGGTTGCGGAGGGCGAGGGCCGCGACCATCGCCCGCTTGTTGCCGAAGAAGCGGTAGACGGAGCCGATGGGGACACCGGCGCGGACGGCGACGGCCCGGGTGCTCAGCCGCTCGTACCCGGTCTCGTCGAGGAGTACGGCGCAGGCGTCGAGGATCCGGGCGAGCCGCTCGGCGCTGCGCTGCTGCACGGGGGCGCGGCGGAGTGCCGGAACGGTCTGGGGACGGGTCTGGGGCACGGGGTCCATGATGCCGCTCCGGTGGGGGCGGGCGAAGCCGGGGCCTCAGGCGACGAGCAGGCCGATGCCTCCGAGGGTGTACGCGATCATCAGCAGGAACAGGGGGAGTTGGCCCGCGACGGCCCTGGCCGGCGGGAAGAGGCGCACGGACCGGTCGTGGGCGGCGACGACGCCGAGGACGTGGCCGGTGACGACGGCGCCGACCTGAAGGGCCGCGAGGCCGCCGGGGTCCAGGGGTGGAGCGGGGGCGGGGGCGTTGTCAGCACCTCCTGCCATGATGACGATCCGTGAAAATTCGGTGACTAGGAGTGAGAAGTAGTGGGCAGTGAGATAACCGAGGGCGATGGGCAGCAGGGAGTGGGCGAAGGAGGTGAGGGGGGTGGTGAGTTCGCGGTCCGTGAGACGCAGGACGCCGGCGCAGAGGCCGTAACAGGCGGAGACGAGGGCGACGGCGGCGAGGAGGCCGAGAGTGGCGGTGGGGACGGGGCCGAGGGGTGAGGTCTGGAGGGTGGTGATCCAGCGGGGGTTGTCGGAGAGGCCGTCGTAGGCGGTGGAGCCGAGGAGGACGCAGACGGTGGCGACGAGGCCGGGGAGCCGGGGGGTGGAGTCGAGGCCGTCGAAGGGGGAGCGCAGGACCAGCCGGCCGTCGGCGCGGCGGCCGAGCGGGGAGAGTCGGGCGAGGAGAGAGGAGTACACCTCGAAGGGGTCGGCGTGGGCGAACCAGCGGTCGCCGTAGCGGGCGGCACCCAGGAGCTGGACGCCGAGGTGGAGGGCGAGGGCGGTGAGGAGGGTGGCGCGGGAGGTGTTGTCGGGGGCGACGAGTTCGAGCCAGGCGAAGAGGAGGAGGCACGCGGCGGCGGGGCGGAGGCCGAGGGCGGCGGGCAGCGGGCGGGGGTTCCGCGGCGGGTGGAGCGCGTGGAGGGTGCGCAGGGGGTTGAGCAGGCGCCAGACGGGACCGAACAGGAGGGAGGCGGGGACGAGTCCGACCCAGAGGAGGACGTAGAGGGCGCCGGGGGCGGGGTTGCGGTCCGGGTCGTCCGGGCCGAGGAGGAGGTGGAGGAGGAAGACGAGGGCGACGGCGGCGCCGAGGAGCCGGAGTGCGGTGCGGGTGGACGGGGCGTCGGCGGCCCGTTGGAGGGCGGTGGGGAGCGGGCGTCCGGCCAGGTCGCCGCGGAAGCGGGAGGAGGACCAGAGCAGGCCGAGGGCGAGGAAGGAGACGAGGAGAGCGGTGAAGGCGCCGGCGTAGGCGTAGAAGGGGGAGAGGGGGAGGTCGTGCCGGGAGCCCACGCCGTGAGCGAGGGCACGGGTGGGGACGGAAACAGGGGCGAGGAGCGCGGTCATCGGACGACGAGCTGGGTCAGCACGAGTCCGGAACCGTGCGTCTCGACCTCGAAGAGGCCGGTGCGGTCCGCGGTGAGGGTGAGGGTGGCGGGGATGCCGGCGGAGAGCGGCAGTTCACGGTCGTAGCCGTGGACGTGGAGGGTGTCGTCGCGGTCGCTGGTGACATGGAGGGTGAGCCGTTCGCCCTTCTTCAACTCGATGCGGGAAGGAGGCGGTTGGACGGTTCGACCGGTGATGGTGAGGGTGGCGGTCCGGCCGGGTTCGGTGGGGCGGGGGCTCGGCGGGGAGGATGCGGCGGGGGTTCCGGCCAGGGGGACGGTGGCCTGGACGGGGACGCCGTCGGCGGCCCAGACGGTGTGGTCGTCCGCGTGGAGCCGGACGGTCAGGGTGCGGGCACCGGCCGGTACGTGACCCCAGGGGCCGTAGAGGCGGCCGGTCTCGCGGCCGTCGACCAGGAGGCGGGCGTGGCCACGGCCCGGGACGGCCGCGCCGCCGGTGCTCTCCGGGGTGAAGAGGAACCTCTCCACGGTGAGGTGGACGTTCCAGCCGCCCTCGGAGTCGGGGCGGACCTCGGCCCGGACGGTGGGGGCTTGCGCCGCGGGAAGCTCCCGGAGCCGGTGCCCGGTCTCGTCCCGGGCCGGCAGCAGGGTGCCGCTGCCGCCGGTGGCCTCCTGGTGGCCGGTACCGGGCTTGTGATGGGTGGTGGCCCGGCCGCCGCAGCCCGCGAGGACCGGCGCGGCGGCCAGGACCAGCACCAGGCAGAGACCGCCGAACCGGCGCCCGAGGGGCAGTGCTCCGGGTATGCGCATCATGCGGGCCCCTCCCCGCGATGCGGACGGGCCTCGGAGGCCTTCGGGGGCACGGGGCTGGGGGCAGGGGCGGAAGCGGAGTCGCTGCTGGGGGCGGCGGCGTCCCCGGGTGCGGTCGGTTTTGGGGTCGGGGGGCGGGTGCCCGCCGCCACCACGGCCCAGAGGATCCAGACGACGCCGAGGAGGAGGCGGAGCCAGGCGGGGCTCACGGGGATGCCGGGGATCATGAGGACCGCTTTGTCGAAGGCGTCGAGGAGGGTGAGGGCGCCGAGGGCCAGGGTCGTCAGGCCGAAGGCGGGGCGGGTGGGGCGGAGGGTGAGGCCGAGCAGGGTCCACCAGGCGCCGGTGAGCAGGAGCGCGGCGGCCGGGACGGCGGTCGGGGTGAGGGCGAGGGTCGAGCCGGCCACGTCCAGGGCGAGGCCGGCCAGGCCGAGGAGGGTGGCGGCGCCCGCGAGCCGGTTGCCGCGCAGTCGGCGCCACCACAGGGCGCCGCCGGTGAGGGCGAGGAGGAGGGCGCTGCCGAGGGCGAGTTGGGTCTCGACGCGCTGGACGCCCCGGGCGCCGTACCAGTCGCAGCCGGCCGGGAGGCGGCGGGCCTGGACGTCGTAGTCGGCGCAGACGAGGAGCTGGGCGAGTTTGACGGGTTCGCCGATGAGGCGGTCGGCGGCGCCGGAGACCTCGCCGCACCGGGCGCCGCACTCGGGGAGGGCGCCGGGGCTGGTGGCGCCGGCGTCGGCCTGCCAGCAGTTGCCGCTGCCCTGGCCGTCCCACCAGACGTCGGTGCGGTTGGGGCGGGAGGCGCCGGAGCGGTCGGTGCCGAGGTGGTTGCCGGCGTAGCGGTTGTGGTGGGAGGTGTCGGTCTGCTTGCCCCAGGCGGACTCGCCGCGGATGAAGGCGGGGACGGCGTTCAGGTGGAAGGCGGCGCGCTGGTGGCCGTACACCCAGTTGTCCTCGTAGAGGTTCCAGTTGCCGCCCGCGGTGATGATGCCGGTGCCGGGCGGCATGGAGATCTGGGGGCAGACGACGCCCCGTTCGTAGCCGCGTTCGACGGGCGGCTTGGCGCAGGTGCCGTCGGCGACGTACGGGTAGTAGTTCTGGTTGTTGTCGTGGATCAGGTTGCGTTCGAAGCGGGCGTGGTTCTGGGGCAGGCCGGGGTGTCCGGGGAAGGCGGAGTCCATGGAGGCGCCGCCCATGTTGTGGTCGAACTCGTTGTCGTGGACCCAGACCGAGTCCCCGGCGGTGCCGGAGTAGCCGACCATGTTGTGGTGGCTGCGGCAGCCGGTGATCTCGATGGAGTAGCGGGGGACGTCGTAGCCGCGCCCGTCGTTGATGTTCGAGGCCGAGCCGGGGTAGATGCCGGAGTCGCCGTTGCCGTAGGACTCGCAGTTCTTGTAGAGACCGTGGTCGGAGGCGAAGGTGAGGAAGCCGTACTCGTCGTTCCAGCGGGTGAGGACGTCGTCGATGACGAAGCCGTCGGCAGCGAGGACGTACAGCGAGTTGAAGGTGGTGCGCTGGGCGGTGAAGTTGCGGAAGTAGACGCCGTCGGAGCCGTCGGCCCGGATCGCGTTGAGCTTCTGGTACTTGGCGTCGATGACGACGTCGAGGCGGGAGGCGCCGGTGCCCTCGATCTGGAGGTCCTTCTTGCCGAGGATGGCGACCAGGTTCTGGTTGTGCGGGCACTGCCGCTGCTGCTCGTAGCTGAGGATCTGGTAGCCGAGTGCGGAGTCCGGGGCGTCGAGGGAGGCACAGGCCCCGGTGGGCGGGGGCTGCGAGGGCTCCTCCTCGTAGAGGCCGGGGAGGATCGCGATGGTGAGGCCGGGCCGGTCGACGGCGTCGACGGCCTGCTGGAGGTGGCGGTACCCGGAGGCCGCGCAGCGCTCGAAGAGGGCGAGGTTGCGGGCCTTGAGCGCGGGCGGGAAGGCGGAGGTCCGGCGCGCGAAGCCGGCCCGGTCGGTCTTGCAGACGAGGAGGTCGGGTTCGCCGGTGCGAAGCTTCGGCACGCTGCCGGAGCCGTCGGGGAAGGTGACGGGCCGCTCCTCGTGGGCCTGGGCCCCGGGGGCGGTGAAGAGGGCCGCGGCGAGCGCCGCGAGCACGACCGAGAGCGCGAGGACGAACCTTCGGGTCCGGGACATGCGCGTGAGAGTAGAGCAATGTTCATCTTTTTTGACCCCCTCGCGCACGCATCGGCCCTCACCCCCTCACGCGCGTCAGCCCTCGCCCCCTCACATGCATCAGCCCTCGCCCCGCCCACATGCGCCGACCCGAGCCCCCTCGCGCACGCTGAGCCGAGCTCCCTCGTGCACACCGGCCCATGCGCCCTCGTGCACACCGGCCCGCGCCCCCGCACACACCGGCCCGCGCGCCCCCGTGCACACCGGTCCACACCCCCCGCACACACACCGACCCACGCGCCCTCGTACCCACGCACCGTTGACGGGAGGCGCGCAGAATCCTACGGTCTCCCATAGGATTCCCTTGCGGGCTCAGGACAGGAGCGGGCGATGACCACGGAGCAGGCCAGGAAGACGGCCGAGGCGCTCACCTACGGCACCGGTTTCGGCAACGAGCACAGCTCGGAGGCGATCCCCGGCGCACTGCCGCACGGCCGCAACTCGCCGCAGCGCGCACCACTCGGCCTCTACGCCGAGCAGCTCAGCGGCAGCGCCTTCACCGAGCCGCGCGCGCACAACCGCCGCTCCTGGCTCTACCGCATCCGCCCGTCGGCCGCACACCCGCCGTACGCCCGGATCGACAACGGGGCGCTGCGGGGCGCCCCCTTCACCGAGACCGTGCCCGACCCCAACCGGCTGCGCTGGAACCCCCTGCCCGACCCGGCGCCGGGCACCGACTGGCTGGCCGGCCTGTGGACGCTCGGCGGCAACGGCGACGCGACCCAGCGCACCGGCATGGCCGTGCACCTCTATCACGCCAACGCCTCCATGGAGCGGGTCTTCGGCGACGCGGACGGCGAGCTGCTGATCGTCCCCGAGCGCGGCGGCCTCCTGCTCCGCACCGAGCTGGGCCTGCTCGCCGCCCGCCCCGGCGAGGTCGCGCTGGTCCCGCGCGGGGTCCGCTTCCGCGTCGAGCTGCTCGACGAGACCGCCCGGGGCTACGTCTGCGAGAACTACGGCGCCCCCTTCCAGCTCCCCGACCTCGGCCCGATCGGCGCCAACGGCCTGGCCAACGCGCGTGACTTCCGGTCCCCGGTCGCCGCCTACGAGGACGTCGAGGGCCCGGTCGAGGTCGTCAACAAGTACTGCGGCAACCTCTGGTCCGCGACGTACGGGCACTCCCCGCTCGACGTCGTCGCCTGGCACGGCAACCACACCCCGTACGTCTACGACCTGCGCCGCTTCAACGTCATCGGGTCGATCTCCTACGACCACCCCGACCCGTCGATCTTCACGGTCCTCACCTCGCCCACCGACACCCCGGGCCTCGCGAACGTGGACTTCGTGGCCTTCGCCCCGCGCTGGCTGGTCGGCGAGGACACCTTCCGGCCGCCGTACTTCCACCGGAACGTGATGAGCGAGTACATGGGCCTGATCGAGGGCGCGTACGACGCCAAGACGGCCGGGAAGGGGGGTTTCGTGCCCGGCGGCGGCTCGCTGCACAACATGATGTCCGCGCACGGCCCCGACCGGGAGACCTTCGACAAGGCCAGCGCCGCCGACCTGAAGCCGCAGAAGGTCGACGACGGCCTGGCCTTCATGTTCGAGACCCGCTGGCCGGTGACCGCGACCCCGCAGGCCGCGAACGCCGACCATCTGCAGAAGGGGTACGACGACGTGTGGCAGGGTCTGGAGCGCCATTTCCGGCCGTGACGTCCCGGCCGTAAGCCCGTAGCCCCGTACGGAGGACCCGTGACCGCCTTCGCTCCCGACTCGCTGGTCCTGAACCGCAAGCTGCCGCTCTGGTACCAGGTCTCGCAGTCGCTGCGCGCCTCGATACTGGGCCGCACGCCCGACGCCTCGCTGCGGCTGCCCACCGAGGAGCAGCTCGCCGCCCACTACGGCGTGAGCCTGCTGACCATGCGCCAGGCCCTCAAGGAGCTGGAGGAGGAGGGCCTGATCAGCAGGCACCGGCGGCGCGGCACCTTCATCGAGCCGGGAGCCCGCCGCTCCACCCCGCGCCGGCTGCTCGGCTCGATCGACGCGATCGTGGCCCAGCAGTCGGGCGAGCGGACGACGGTCCTCGGGCACGGCAGCGAGCCGGTGCCCGGGGAGCTGGCGGAGTTCTTCCCCGGCGTGCCGGAGGTCGTGGCGTACCGGCGGCTGCGCAGCGACGGGGAGAGCGGCGAGCCGACGAACTGGGCGGAGAACGCGGTGCTCCCCGAGCTCGCCGCCACGATCGACCCGGCGGACCTGGAGCGCTGGCCGATGACCAAGGTGCTGCGGGACGTGGTCGGGGTGCGGATCAGCCGCATCACGGACACCGTCGAGGCCCGCCTCGCCGACCCGGAGACGGCGGGCCTGCTCCAGGTCCCGCTGCTCTCCCCGATCCTCCACTACACGGGCGTGACCTACGACGAGGACGGCAGGGTCGTCGACGTGGCCCGCATCCGCTACCGCGGCGACCGCTTCTCCTTCACGGTCACGGTCGAAGCCCACTGACGTGCTGGAGGCGCACCGACGGCGGTCGTTAGCATGCGGGGCGTGACCGATGACGCCCGGCCGCAGGACGCGCCCCTCCTCGACGAGTTGATGCCGTGGTCCGTGGCCCCGCTGCGGTTCGGCCGTTCCTGGATCGTCGCCCCCGACGTGCGGACGCTGCGGACCCGCTGGGACCGGCTCACGGCCGCCGAGGGGGCCGAGCGGGAGGCGCTGTTCCGGCCCAGTCGGGCGCGGACCCCGGCGAGCGCGGTGACCTCGCTGCCCGGACAGCGCACCGGGACGGTGCGGTTCGCGCGCGAGGCGGGCCCGTGCCCGGCGCCGGTGCGGGTGGCCTCCGGGCCGTTCGACGAGCAGTGGCTGCTCCCCGACCACCGGCTGATCGACACCGCGCGGCCGGAGCTGTGGCGGGTCGCCGGGGAGCCGCAACTCTTCGCCGTCGAGCAGGGGTACGTGCCGGGGGCGGCCGGGCCCGCGCTCCTGGTGACGGCCGCGCTGCCGGAGGGCCGATCCCCGGCGGGCCGTCCGGGCCGGATCCGGCCGCTGTTCCGGCGCCCCGGCGGCCGCGAGCCCAACCTCGCGCCCGGCCTTCTGGACTTCCTCGGGCAGCGGTACGGAAACGGGGTCGGCGCCCGTGACTGGCTGGCGTGGACGGTGGCGGCGGCCCGCCCCTCCCCCGCCGGGTGCCGCGTCCCGCTCCCCGCCGACCCGGAGGTCTGGGCGGCGGGCGTGGCGCTCGGCCGGGACCTCCTCGACGTGCAGCTGCGGGGCGCCCTGAGCGGGACGAAGCCCCGCCTGCCGGGCGGCCGCCGCCCCTACGTGCGGGCCGCGGTCCCGGCGCGCCCGACGACGATGGCGTACGACTCCGAGGACGAGGCGCTGGTCCTCGACGGGGGCCGGATCTCCCCTGTACCGGCGGAGGCCTGGGAGTTCCGGGTGGGTGGGGCCCGGATCCTGGAGCAGTGGTTCGCGCACCGGACCGCTCCGGCGGAGCCCGGCTCCCTGGAGGCGATCGGGCCGGCCGCCTGGCCGCAGGAGTGGACCTCGGAGCTGCTCGACCTCGTCACCGTGCTCGCGCTGCTCGGGGCGCGGGAGCCGGAGCGGGCGGCCCTCGCGGCCGGGGAGGGCGGGGGTGCGGCGGCCCTGCGCGCCGCCGGGGTGCTGCCGCCGCCCGCCCGGGCCCGCCGCCCCGCCTCCGTACTGGACCACCGGGAGGAGGGCCCGGAGGGGCAGTGCGCGCTCCTGTGACCGCGACGGGACGACAGGGAGCGGGTGACGCATCCCCTGATGACAAGGGCCGGTCCGGCAGGGTAGGCAGGGCGGTCATGAGCACTCAGCCACTCCCCCTCGAAGGGATCACGGTCGTCGCCGTCGAGCAGGCGGTCGCCGCGCCCTTCGCCACCCGCCAGCTCGCCGACCTCGGTGCCCGCGTCGTCAAGGTCGAGCGCCCGGACGGCGGCGACTTCGCCCGCGGGTACGACACCGCCGCCCGGGGCCTGGCCTCCCACTTCGTGTGGTGCAACCGCGGCAAGGAGTCGGTGGCGATCGACCTCAAGGACCCCCGGGGCCTGGCCCTCGTCCGGCGGATGGCGGCCGGCGCCGACGTCTTCGTGCAGAACCTGGCGCAGGGGGCGGCGGCCCGCCTCGGCCTCGACGCCGCCACCCTGTGTGCCGCGCACCCGCGGCTGATCGCGGTGGACGTCTCGGGGTACGGGGCGGAGGGACCGTACGCGCACCGGCGGGCGTACGACATGCTCGTCCAGTGCGAGGCGGGCCTGGTGTCGGTGACCGGCACCCCCGGGCAGCCCGTCAAGTCGGGCATCCCGGCGGCCGACATCGCCGCCGGGATGTACGCCTTCTCGGGCGTCCTCGCCGCGCTGGTGCGGCGCGGCGCTACCGGCCGGGGCGGGCCGGTGGAGGTCTCCCTGCTCGACTCGCTCGCCGAGTGGATGGGACATCCGCTCCACCACGGGATGCACGGGGGAACGGCCCCGGCGCGCACGGGGCTCGCGCACGCGGTGATCGCCCCGTACGACGCCTATCCGACGGCGGACGGGGGCCTGGTGCTGCTCTCCGTGCAGAACGACCGGGAGTGGCGGCGGCTCGCCGGGCAGGTGCTCGGCAGGGCCGACCTCGCCGACGACCCGGCCTTCGCGACGAACGCGGCGCGGGTCGCGGGGCGCGCGGCGACGGACGCGGCGGTCGCGGAGGCGCTGGCTCCGCTGACGGCGGAGGAGGCGCTGGCCCGGCTCGACGCGGCGGGCATCGCCTGCGCCCGGCTCAACTCGGTGGCGGAGCTCGCGGACCATCCGCAGCTGACGGCCCGGGGCCGGTGGCGGGAGGTGGAGTCGCCGGTCGGGCCGCTGCGGTCGCTGCTCCCGCCGATCGTGTTCCCGGACGCGCCGGAGCCGCGGATGGACCGGATCCCCGCCCTCGGGCAGGACACGGACGAGGTGCTCGCCGAGCTCGGGCTGCGGGAGGCGGAGGTGAAGAAGCTCAGGGAAGCGGGCGTGGTCGCCTGACAGGCGCCTGGCGGCACCGGTGGAGCCGACGGAGCTGATGGGGCCGACGGAGCTGGTGGGGGCGGCAGGACCGATGCGGCCTACAGGACCGGTGCGGCTGGTGGGGCGGGTGGGACCGACGGGGCCGGTGGGCCGCCCGACGGGTCGGGGTGCGGACGGCCGGAGAGGCTGCGGGCGGCCGGGAGGAGGGCGAACGGCCGGAAAGAGGCAGGCGGTACGGGCACGACGAACGCCGGACGGGCGGGGACACGTCCGGCGGAGTCGTGGTCGGGGCCGTACGGGCGGCCGGGACCCGGTCGGGCTAGCGGCGGGTGCCGAAGAGGGAGCGGCGGAGTCGGCGGAGCGGGGCGAAGAGCGAGACCCGGGCGCTGCGGCTGCGGTGGCCGTGCACCGGTGCCTCGTGCGTACGCGTCGTCAGCTCCCGCATCAGCAGGGTCGCCTCGGCCGCCTCGCGCTGGGGCACGGCGGGTCCGCCGAGCACCGCGAGATGACGGTCGAGCCGCGAACTGGTCGCGCTGCTCCCGCAGGTGATGGCAGGCACTCGGGGCCTGCTGCGCATTGCTATCTGTTCCATGTCACTCCCCACCCGTACAAGGGCACCCGACCCGGGCAGGTTAACCCTATCGCCCCGTCATGACACCCGTGTATCCCGGCGACGGGATTCAACGCACTCGTACGGGGGTTGACGATCACCCTCCGAATACATGCGATTCCAGGGCGAGTTGGACAGGGCTCGAACACCTGTCGAACCGTCACGAACCATCCTGCACTCCGGGACGGCCGCCGGGGGTACGGAGGCCCCTGTGATCTCCACCACCAAGATCCGCCGCGAGACCCGCCGACGGTTCGCGTCACCCCGGGCCGGTGCCGGACGGGGGCCGGAGGGGCGCCCCTCGGCTACCGTGGATCCATGACGGTGATCGCGGGTCGTTACCGGCTTCTGGACGTCCTGGCCGAGGGGGCGACGGGCACCGTCTGGCGCGCCCTGGACGAGACGAACGGCCGCGAGGTGGCCCTGAAGGAGTCCCGGGTCCCGCCCGGACTCCCGGCCGACGAGGTGCCCCTGCTCCACGCGCGGCGGGAGCGCGGCGCGCGGGCCGTCGCGCGCGTCTCCCACCCCTCCGTCGTACGGGTCCTCGACGTGGTCTCCGAGGACGGCCGGCCCTGGGTGGCGACGGAACCGGTCCGCGGCCTCACCCTCGCCGAGACCCTGGAGGCGGGCGGGCCGCTGCCGGCGCGCGAGGCCGCGCGCGTCGGCGCCGAGGTCCTGGCCGGGCTGCGGGCGGCACGGGAGGCGGGCGTCCCCCACCGGGGCGTGGAGCCGGGGGACGTCCTCCTGGGGAACGACGGCCGGATCGTCGTCACCGGCTTCGGCGGCGCGCCGGAAGCAGGCTCGGGCCCGGAAGCAGGCGCGGACGCGGGTCCGGCGGCGGAGCTGCGCCTCCTCGGCGCGCTCCTGGAGGCGGCGGCGGACGACCGGTCCGGCCCGCTGGGCGCCGTGATCGACGCGCTCCTGGGCGAGGCCCCGGAGGGCCCGGTCACGGCGGACCGGGCCGAGCGGGAGCTGCGGCGGGTGGCGGGCGGCGGCACACGGACGCCCGCGGGCGGCGCGGGGGCGGTCGGGGACGGCTCACGGAAGGACGGGGGCCGCTCACGGGCGGACGGGGACGGCTCACGGGAAGGCGGGGGCGCGCCGAGGACCGGGGCCGGACCGGCAGGCGCGTCCGTCCCGCACCGGAGCGCCCGCGAGGACGGCACGGGCGGCGCTCCACCGGCCCGGAAGGACAGGGCGCCCCGCCGGGTCCCCGTCCTGGTGGCCGGGGTCGTCGGGGCGCTGCTCATCGCGGGGGCGCTGATCTACCACGCCGTACGGGACGAGGGTCCGGGCGCCGGTCCGGGCGCGCCGGGCGGTGTCACGAGCACCGTTCCGGCCGGTTCCGGCGCCACGGGGGCGGAGGGCGTACCGGCTACACCGCGTTCCTGAACGGCGGCAGGTAGCCGCCGGACTGCCCGGCGGCGGTCGGGTGGTACGACTCGCCGATGTTGAGCCAGTTGACGCTGTGCAGCCAGGCCGAACCGGAGCAGATCTCGTGCCCGGTGAAGGCGGAGACGACACTGGCGAAGGTGTAGCCGTGGTCGGCGGCGCGCTTGGCCACGGCCGCGTTGAGGTGGTCGGAGGCTCCGTTGATGGCGCGGCGCTCGCCCTCGCTCAGACCGGCGACGCAGCTGCCGTTCAGCTGGTAGAAGCGCGGGTAACCGAGCACGACCACACGGGCGTTGGGCGCCTTGTTCCTGATGGCGCTGTACACGGAGTCGAGCTTGCCGGGCAGGGTGGAGTCGACGTAGGCCTTGGCCTGATTCACGCGGTTGACGCAGGTGGACTCGGACTGGAGCACACAGGTCGTCATGACGTCGGCGAAACCGGCGTCATTTCCCCCGATCGTGAGGGAGACCAGGTCGGTGGCGGCCGAGAGCGGTCCGAGCTGATTGGCGGTCACATCACCCGTTCGGGCACCCGAGCAAGCGGTGAAGGCGAACGAGGAGGGGGCGTTCGCGTTCTTCCAGAGGACGGGGTACGCCTTCGTGGAGCGCTTGCAGTCGCCGCTGGCGCTGTCGTAACTGCCGGCTCCCACGCCGGAGGAGTACGAGTCGCCCAGGGCCACGTAGTCGAGTGCGGCGGACTCCGCCGCCTGGGCGGCGCCCGCCCCGGTGAGGGCGAGGACGGCACCGAGCAGGAGCGAGGAGGAAAGCGCAGTGAATCGGGACAGTCTCATGGAACCTCCTGTAGCAGGGTCTCTGCGTTACCAGGTAGTAGCAGTGAAACCGCCGAGCAGGAAGTGTTCATGCCAAAACTGGGGGTGAACTTCCTCCGCTCCACCCTCAGGGACCGGCGAAATCCGGCCACTAGAGGAAGCGGACCCTCCGGTCCCGCTCAGGGCCCGGTCGGAACCGCGGCACATTCACACTTCCATGCACAGGGGTAAGCCCTCGCCCCACCGTTCCCCGACGCGTCACGGGACTGATCGAATCCGATCGGGACGGTCGCACATTCGATCACTGAAGCGCCGTCAAAATACAGAAAAGCGGGCCACCGAACCGGGACTTGCCATACAGTCCCATTCATCAATACCGTCGTACATCTCACCCGCACCGGTTCCTCATGCAAAGTGGCCCAGGGGAGGGCTCCAGCATCACGAGGGTTCCGGTACGGGGCGCGGTAGGGGGGTGCCGTGCTCGGTGTTCGAACACGAGCCGAGCCACGGGTACCGCGCGGCCGGCCATGCCAACTCGGCGATCCCGCAAGGCGATCGCCTCCGTGCGGCATGGCGACAACCCCCCTTTCGCACCGGACACACCATCGGGTCGCCCAAGGGGTGGGCGGCCCACCGGACGAGAGGGAAAAAGACCCATGAGCTCGTTCCTGCGCCCGGCCGCCACGGGCCAAGAAATGACCGAGCCGAGTCGAATAGCCGCCCAGTACCGGGCCATCACCTCGCACCTCGCGATCACTCCACCGGTGAGCGTCGTCATTCCCGCCATGAACGAGGCCGAAAACCTTCCGTACGTCTTCAAGACGCTGCCGGAATGGATTCACGAAGTCGTCCTCGTCGACGGAAATTCCACCGACGACACGGTCGACGTCGCCCGTGGGCTCCGGCCGGACGTCAAGGTCGTCAAGCAGGTCGGAAAAGGCAAGGGCGACGCGCTGATCAGCGGTTTCGCCGCCTGCACCGGCGACATCATCGTCATGGTCGACGCGGACGGATCGGCCGACGGCCAGGAGATCGTCTCCTACGTCTCCGCACTCGTCGGCGGCGCGGACTTCGCCAAGGGATCCCGTTTCGCCAACGGCGGCGGAACGGACGACATGACGCCCCTCCGAAGGCTCGGGAACTGGGCCCTCTGCACCCTCGTCAACCGCAAGTTCGGCGCCCGCTACACCGACCTCTGCTACGGCTACAACGCCTTCTGGCGCCACTGCCTCGACAAGGTCACCCTCGACTGCACCGGATTCGAGATCGAGACCCTGATCAACATCCGGGTCGTCAAGGCCGGCCTCAAGGTGCAGGAGGTGCCGAGCCACGAGTACAACCGCATCAACGGCGTCAGCAACCTCAACGCCGTGCGCGACGGCATCCGGGTCCTGAAGGTCATCCTCAAGGAGAAGTCCCCCGCCAGGGCGGCCCGCCGCCGGCCCGCTCCCTTCTCGGTCAGCGTCCCCCGGGGAGAGGCGTCTTGAGCGACGGCACGTCCCCGCACGGCTTCTCGGTGGTGATCTGCGTCTACACGGAGGACCGGTGGGAGGACGTCCTCGCCGCCGTCGACTCCGTACGGAAGCAGTCCCTGCCGGCCCTGGAGACGCTCCTCGTGGTCGACCACAACGAGCGTCTGCGCGCACGGCTCGCCGAGGAGTACGCGGACGCACGGCTCGGGGAGGAGGTGCGGGTGCTCGCCAACGCAGGCCCCCGCGGGCTCTCCGCCGGCCGCAACACCGGAATCGCCGCCGCCCGCGGCGCGTTCGTGGCCTTCCTCGACGACGACGCCGTCGCCGAGCGGGACTGGCTCCACCACTTCGCCGCCGCCTACGACGACCCGCGCGTCATGGCCGTCGGCGGCCGGACCCTGCCCGCCTGGGCCTCCGGCCACCGCCCGGCCTGGTTCCCGGAGGAGTTCGACTGGGTCGTCGGCTGTACGTACCGGGGCCTGGCCCCGGGCCGCGTCCCCGTGCGGAACGTGCTCGGCGGCAACGCCTCCTTCCGCCGTACGGCCTTCGACGCGGCGGGCGGCTTCGCCACCGGCATCGGCCGGGACGGCGACCGGCGGCCCCTGGGCGGCGAGGAGACCGAGCTGTGCATCCGGCTCTCCAGGGCGCTGCCCGGGGCGGTCCTGCTCATGGACGACCGGGCGGTCGTCCACCACAAGGTGCCCGCAGCCCGCGAGCGCTTCGACTACTTCCGCACCCGCGTGTACGCCGAAGGGCTCTCCAAGGCGCTCGTCGCGCAGAGCGTCGGCGCGCAGAAGGGCCTGGAGTCCGAACGGCGCTACACCACCCGGGTGCTGCCCGCCGGCGTCCTGCGCGGGGTGGGCGACGCGCTGCGCGGCCGCTCCGGCGGCGCGGGCCGCGCCGGGGCCATCGTCACCGGGGTCGCCCTCGCGGCCGGCGGCTACGCCCTCGGCCGGCTCCGGGCCCGCCGCTCCGGCACCACCTTCTCCTGGGGGCCGATCGAGCGCGCCGACGGGCCGACCGCCCCGCGCGCCGGGGACGGGGCCGCCACGAGCGGAGCCGCCGGGGGAGCGGCCGCGTGACCGGGACAACGGCCGGTGCCGGCCCCGTGCCCATCCTCATGTACCACGCCGTCGACCGGGACCCGGCCCCCGCCGTCCTCGGGCTCTCCGTGACGCCCGAGGCGTTCGCCGCGCAGATGGCGGTGGTCGCCGAGCGGGGGTTCACGCCGCTGACCACCGCCGGGCTCGCCGCCGCCTGGCGGGACGGGGCGCCGCTGCCCGCCCGGCCGCTGCTCATCACCTTCGACGACGGCTACGAGGGCGTGCACCGGCACGCCCTGCCGGTCCTCGCGAAGCACTCCTTCGCGAGCACCGTCTTCGTCTCGACCGGCTGGCTGCGCGGCAGGCACGACGAGGGCGGCGCGCCCGACACCATGCTCGACTGGGCGCAGGTGCGCGAACTGGCCGACGCCGGGGCGGAGATCGGCGGCCACAGCCACAGCCACCCGCAGCTCGACCAGCTCGACGCGGCACGGCTCCGGTTCGAGACGCTGCGCTGCCGGGAGGTCGTCGGCGAGGAGCTGGGCACCGCCCCCGTCTCCTTCGCCCACCCGTACGGGTACTCCAGCCGGCGGGTCCGCCGGGCGGTCCGGGAGGCCGGGTTCGCCCAGGCGCTCGCCGTCGGCAACGCGCTCGCCCGCCGCCGCCAGGGGCCGTACGCCCTGGAACGGGTGACCGTGCGCCGCTCCACCGGCACCGAGGAGTTCGTCCGGCTGATCGAGGGCCGCGCGATCGCGCGGAACTTCGCGGCCGACCGGGCCATGACGAAGGGGTACGCGCTCGCCCGGCGCGCCCGGGGCGCGCTGCGGGGCCACTGGATCTGACGTACCGCCACTCCGGCGACCGGGGGCGCGCCCCGCCCAAAAGACGGTGCGCCGCGCACCCGGTTGCCGGATCATGGGCGCCATGGCTGACACCCCACCGGCACCGTCCGCACCGCAGCGGTCGCTGCCGATCCGGCTCAACCTCGACGACAGCGACTCGCCGTCGGACGTCGTCGACGCGCTGTTCCTCGGCCGCTTCGCGACCGGCGAGCAGCCCCACGCGCACAGCACCACCCTGGACCGGGTCAAGCCGGAGGCGACGCTGCTCCCGGCGGGCGCGCGCGTGCTGCGGGCCTCGAAGGACGACGACCGCAGCGCCCTGCTCGCCGAGGGCGAGGGCTGGACGCTCCTGGTCTCCCGCTGGAACCGGGGCGCGGACGTCACCGTGACGGCCACGGACGAGGAGCTGGCGAAGCGGATCCTCGGCGAGGCCACGGACGGGGCGAAGGACGAGCCGGAGCCGCAGCCCGAGAACGTGACGATGGGCTTCTGGCACATGTCGCCCCGGCGCGGCCCGCACCGCACCACCCGGCAGATCAGCGCCGGGACGTGGGAGGAGGTCCGGCCCCACTACGCGGCGCCGGTGGCCGAGTCCATGGACCGGCTGATGAAGGTGACGCCCGACTCCGTCGCGGGCCGCCTCCTGCTGCTGCACGGGCCGCCGGGCACCGGCAAGACGTCCGCGCTGCGGACCCTGGCGCGGTCCTGGCGGGACTGGTGCCAGGTGGACTGCGTGCTCGACCCGGAGCGGCTCTTCAACGACGTCGGCTATCTGATGGACATCGCCATCGGGGAGGACGAGGGCACGGCGAAGGGCCGCTGGCGGCTGCTGCTCCTGGAGGACTGCGACGAGCTGATCCGGGGCGAGGCGAAGCACACCGCGGGCCAGGCCCTGTCCCGGCTGCTCAACCTGACGGACGGGCTGCTCGGGCAGGGGCGGAACGTCCTGGTCGGGGTCACCACCAACGAGGACCTGGAGCGGCTGCATCCGGCCGTGGTCCGGCCGGGCCGCTGCCTGGCCCGCATCGAGGTGGGGCCGCTGAGCCGGGCCGAGTCGGTGGCGTGGCTCGGGCGCGAGGAGGGCGTGCCGCGCGAGGGCGCGACGCTGGCGGAGCTGTTCGCGCTCCGCCGAGGCACGCCCCCGGCGGACCTCCCGGAGCCCCGCGCGGCGGGGGCGGGGCTGTACCTGTAGGGGTCAGTCGTCGTACGCGGCCCGCAGGGCCTCGTTCATCGCCGCCTCGGCGGCCTCGCGGCTGAGGCCGAGGCGGCGGGTCTCCTCGGCGTACTGGGCGGCGGCGCTGGCGGCCCGGCGGCTGGCCGCGTCCCCCGCGGCGGCGACGAAGGTCCCGTGGCGCCCGCGCGTCTCGACGACCCCGTCCGCCTCAAGGGCCTTGTACGCCTTGGCGACCGTGTTCGCTGCGAGCCCCAGCTGCTCCGCGAGTCCCCGTACCGTCGGCAGTTTGTAGCCGACCGGCAGTCCGCCCGACCGGGCCCGCTCCGAGATCTGGGCACGCAGTTGTTCGTAGGGAGCGGTGGTGGATTCGTGGTCCACGACGATGGTGAGTGTCACCCGCCGATTCTGCCCCCACCCCACCGGAAAAGGGGAGGCGGCGGTGCGTCCTCTGCCCGTAGCGTGCGCCCACATGACTCTGATCGTCCGTTACGTGCGGGACGGGGACGCCGAGGGCTTCGCCCGGGTCCGCCGTGCCGCGCTCCCCTTCATGCTCGCGACCGCCGAACAGCTCGTGTTCGACTGGGCGCACGCCCACCCCGACAGCCACGCGCGCCCGCTCGTGGCCGTGGACGGGGACGGAGAGGTCGTCGGCACCGTCCAGCTGCGGATCGCCCACGACTCCCCGGAACCGGGCATCGGCTCCCTCAACGTGTACGTGGACCCCGCCCACCAGGGGCGCGGCGCGGGGACGCTGCTGCTGCGCGCCGCCGAGGAGCACCTGGCCGCGCACGGCGCGCGCACCCTCTACAGCTGGGTCCTGGACGCGCCGGAGCACCGGGCCTGGGCGGAACGGCGGGGGTACTCCCCCAGCCGGTCGGCCCACTTCCTCCGGCTCGACCTGGCACGGGCCGGGCTGCCGCCCCTCCAGGCGCCGCCCGCCGGTGTCGAGCTGCTGACGGCCGAGGACTTCGCGGCCGATCCGCGGCCGCTGTTCGAGCTGGACGCGGTGACGACCGCGGACGAGCCGGGCGACGTGACGGTCGAGCTGGACGACTACGCGCACTGGCGGGAGACCACCTGGGAGCACCCCCTCCTCGACCGGTCGCTGACGACGGTGGCGGTGGTGGACGGGGTGCCGGCCGCGTTCAGCGTGGCGCAGACGGACGGTCTCGGCCAGTACCACACGGGGATGACGGGCACGGCGCCGGCCTTCCGGGGCCGGGGGCTCGCCAAGCTGGTGAAGAACGCGTCGCTGCACCGGGCCCGGGAGGCGGGCTGTACGGAGGCGTTCACGGGGAACGACGCCGGCAACGGGCCGATGCTGGCGATCAACGCGTGGTTCGGCTACGAGATCGCGGCGACGGAGGTGCGGCATGTCCGGACGCTCGGTTGAGGTCACCCTGACGAAGGCGGGCCGGACGAAGATCCGCTACCCGGCCGAGGTGCTCGTGGAGGGGCCCGGCCGGCTCTCGGTGCGCGCGCCGTGGGCGGCCGAGGGGGTGCGGGACTTCGGCTTCGTGCGGTTCGAGCCGGGCGACGTGTTCGTGGAGCACTACTGGCGGGGCCGCTGGTTCACGGTCAAGGAGGTGCGGTCCGGCGACGGCGTCCTCAAGGGCTGGTACTGCGACGTCACCCGGCCGCCGGTGATCGGCGGCTCCGGGGTGGTGGTCGAGGACCTGGACCTGGACCTGTGGGTGTCGGCGGACGGCAGCGAGGTGCTGCGGCTCGACGAGGACGAGTTCGCGGCGAGCGGCCTCGCCGCCTCCGATCCGGAGGCGGCGGACCGGGCCGTGGCCGCCCTCGACGAGCTCGAGGCACTCGGCCGCTCCGGTCTGGTCGGCCTGCTGGGCGGGTCCCGGTAGGGAGGCGCGTCAGCGCAGCTCGACGTCCGTCTTCTCGGTGGCGAGGAAGCGGGGCAGCGGCAGGCCGGTCCCGCTGAGCTGCATGAGGGTGGCCTCCACGCGGGCGGCGCCGCGGACGTAGGCGGGGTCCTTCACCACGGAGCTGTTGGTCCAGGTGTGGAGGTGCCCGTCGCAGACGGCACGGGTGCCGCCGATGCCGGTGGAGCGGTCCCCCTGGACGAGGGTGGAGCCGACGAAGACGGGGCCCGCGCTGTCGTCGAGGCACCGGTAGCTGCCGGAGAGGGTGACGGTGCTGTCGTCGGCGACGGTTCCGTACGCGTCGACGAAGAGGCCGTTGGTGAAGTGGCCGTCGCGGAGGCGACCGTCGGTGAGGAGGCCGTTGGTGAAGCGGCCGTCATGGAGGTGACCGTCGCGGAGGTGGCTTCCGGCGGGCCGGTCGATGGTGTGGTGGCCGTCGGCCCCTCCCGCGTGGGCGAGAGGGGCGACGGCGGCGGTGAGCAGGGCGGCTGCGGCGAGAACGAGCCGGACGCGCATGGGGGGTCCCTTCGGGGTGGGGGATGGTACTGCCCGCCAGGGATACCCGGATCCGGCCGTCGAATGGCCGAAGTTCATCCCTTCGGTGGGGCGGGGTCCTCACGCCGGGTGACCGCCCGCCGCAGGAGCGGCCAGGCGAGCAGGAGGACGACGACCGCGTACACGGTGATCGAGAACGGGGTGTTCACGAGCCCGGCCGGGGAGCCGTCGCTGATCTGGAGGGCGCGGCGCAGCTGCTGTTCGGCGGCCGGGCCGAGGATGACGCCGATGACGGCGGGCAGCACCGGCAGGCCGTAGCGGCGCATTCCCAGGCCGATCAGGCCGATGACGAGCAGGACGACCAGGTCGAGCGCCTCGCCGCCGACCGCGTACGCGCCGACGGCGGCGAAGAAGAGGATGCCGGCGTAGAGGTACGGGCGGGGGATGCGCAGCAGCTTGGCCCAGACGGGGGCGAGCGGCAGGTTGAGCGCGAGCAGGAGCACCATGCCGACGAAGAGCGAGGCGATCAGGCCCCACACGAGCTCGGGCTCCCGCTCGAAGAGCAGCGGGCCGGGCTGGATGCCGTACTGCTGGAACGCGGCCAGCATCACGGCGGCGACGGCGGTCGTGGGCAGGCCGAGGGTCAGCATGGAGACGAGCGTGCCGGCGGCGGAGGCGGAGGCCGCCGCCTCGGGCCCGGCGACGCCTTCGACGGCGCCCTTGCCGAACTGCTCCCCGTGCTTCGAGAGGCGCTTCTCGGTGACGTACGAGAGGAAGGTCGGGATCTCGGCGCCGCCGGCCGGGATGGCGCCGAAGGGGAAGCCGATGAACGGGCCGCGCAGCCAGGGCTTCCAGGTGCGCTTCACGTCCTCCCGGCCCAGCCAGGGGCGGCCGACCGGGATGGCCTCGCCCGCCGTGCGGCGCAGGTGCGCGGCGACCCACAGGGCCTCGCCGATGGCGAAGAGGCCGACCGCGACGATGACGACGTCGACGCCGTCGGCGAGCTGGAGCGAGCCGAAGGTGAGGCGCTGCTGCCCGGTCATCGCGTCCAGGCCGACCAGGCCGATGGTGAGGCCGACGAGCAGGGAGGCGAGGCCGCGGACGCGGGAGGAGCCGAGGACGGAGGTCACCGCGATGAAGGCGAGGACCATGAGGGCCAGGTAGTCGGGGGCGCCGATGTCGACGGCGAGCGCGGCGACGGTCGGGGCGAGGACGACGAGCAGGATCGTGCCGATCATGCCGCCGGCGAAGTGACCGACGGCCGCGGCGGCGAGGGCCTGCGCACCGCGCCCTGCCTTGGCCATCGGGTTGCCCTCGATGGCGGCGACGACCGCCGCGCTCTCGCCGGGGGTGTTGAGCAGGATGGAGGTGGTGGAGCCGCCGAACATGGCCCCGTAGTAGATGCCGGCGAACATGATGAAGGCGCCGGTCGGGTCGAGTCCGTAGGTCACCGGGAGCAGCAGGGCGACGGCCATGGCGGGGCCGATGCCGGGCAGGACGCCGATGGCGGTGCCGAGGAGCACGCCGAGGGCGGCCCAGAGCAGGTTCACCGGGGTGAGGGCGGTCCCGAAGCCGTCGATGAGGGAGTTCAGGGAATCCACGGGTCAGATCACTCCCATCAGGGGGCCGCCGGGCAGCGGGACGCCGAGCAGCTTGTCGAAGACGGCGTAGGTGAGGAGCGACAGGCCGGCCGCGATCAGCGGGTCGCGGTGGAGGTGGCGGCTGCCGAGGGCGTGGGCCGCTCCCCAGAAGAGGAGGGCGCCGGCGACGGGGAAGCCGACGGGGCCGATGAGGACGGCGAAGCCGAGGAAGACGCCGGCCAGGAGCAGGACGGTGCGCCAGTCGGCGGGTTCGGTCAGGTCGACGTCCTCGCCGCCCTCGGCCTCGCCCCGGCCGCCGCGCAGGACGTCGACGGTGAGGAGGACGGAGACGGCGAGGAGGCCGCAGCCGACGACGAGGGGGACGGTCGCGGGGCCGACCGGGCCGCGTCCGGTGACGGTGTCGTCGAGGGTGAGGGCGTCGGTGAGGACGAGGACGCCGAGGAGGAAGAGGAGGGCTCCGACGCCGAGTTCGGAGCGTCCGCGCAGCCAGGCGGGGACCGCCGGCTTCCTGAGAACGGTCGGCTTCCTGGGAGCGGTCGGCTTCCTGGGGGCGGTCGGCTTCACAGTCCCAGCTCCTTCAGGACGGAGGCGACGCGCCGGTCCTGCTCGGCGAGGAAGTCGCCGAAGCGCTCGCCGGGCAGGAAGGCGTCGTCCCAGCCGTGGGTCTTCATCGACTCGCGCCACTGCGGGGAGCCGTGCAGGGCGGTGACGAGGGCGACGAGCTTGTCGCGCTCGGCGTCGGAGAGGCCGGGCGGAGCGACGATGCCGCGCCAGTTGGTGAACTCGGTGTCGAGTCCGGCCTCGCGGAGGGTGGGGGCGTCGAGGCCGGGGACGCGCTTCGGGCCGGTGACGGCGAGGAGGCGCAGTTCGCCGGCCTCGATCTGGTCGAGGTACTCGCCGACGCCGGAGACGCCGAAGGCGACCTTGTTCCCGAGGATGGAGGCGAGGAGTTCGCCACCGCCGTCGAAGGGGACGTAGTTGACGTCCTTGGGGGCGATGCCTGCGGCGCGGGCCATCAGCATGGGGGCGAGGTGGTCGGGTCCGCCGGGCGAGGAGCCGCCGCCGACGGGCAGCTTGCCGGGGGCCTTCTTCCAGGCCGCGAGGAGGTCCCGGATCGTCTTGTACGGGGAGTCCTTGGCGACCACGACGATGTCCTGCTCCTCGGTGAGCCGGGCGATCGGGGTGGTGTCGGTGAGGGTGCTCGGGGTCTTGTTGGTGTGGACGGCGCCGACGACGCCGAGGCCCATGGACATGGCGAGGCGTCCGTTGCCGCGTTCGCCGACGAGCCGGGTGAGGCCGACGGTGCCGCCGGCGCCGGGCAGGTTGAAGACCTCGACGTCGCCGGTGAGTCCGGCTTCCTCGGCGTTCTTGGCGGCGGTGCGGGCGGTGATGTCGTAGCCGCCGCCGGGGGTGTTGGGGACCATCAGGCGCAGGCCGGGGATCCGGGTGCCGGTGTCGGAGCCGCTGCCCGGGCTGAGCAGCGGCGGACCCACCAGCACGAGCAGCGCCGCTCCGAGGAGGGCGAAGGGGGTGCGCAACCGCACGTGTGGCCGCCTCTCAGGTAGGAGGGAAAGGGGGTGTGAGGTGGCCCACATGTTGCCCGCGCGTTAAGAAGCTGTCTCTCTTCCGCAACCAACGGACGTTGTGGTCGTTGTGGTCGGGACCTAGCGTGGGTCGGCGTGACGAAGGTGCTGGTGGTCGACGACGACTTCATGGTCGCCAGGCTGCACTGCCGCTATGTCTCGGCGGTGGCGGGCTTCACGGTGGCCGGGGTCGCGCACAGCGGCGCCGAGGCCCTGCGCGCGGCCGAGCGGCTGCGGCCCGACCTGGTACTGCTCGACGTGTTCCTGCCCGACATGGACGGCGTCCGGGTGCTGCGGGAGCTGCGCGCGGCGGGGCACGCCACGGACGCGCTCTTCATCACGGCGGCGCGGGACGCGGGGACGATCCGCTCGGCGCTGCGGGCCGGGGCGCTGCACTACCTGATCAAGCCGTTCAGCCAGGCGGCGCTGCACGAGCAGCTGCGGCACGTGGCCTCGCTGCGCAGCCGCCTCGACGACCTGGACGAGGCCCGGCAGGAGGACGTCGACCAGATCTTCGGCACCCGCCCGCGCGGCTCCCGCGAACTCCCCAAGGGCCTCGCCGCCCCCACCGCCGACCTGGTCGACTCGGTCCTGCGCGCCCACCCGGAGGGCCTTTCGGCCACGGAGTGCGCCGAGGCCGGCTCCCTCTCCCGCGTCAGCGCCCGCCGCTACCTCGAATACTTCGCGGAGACGGGCCGCGCGGAGGTCACCCTCCGCTACGGCGGCACGGGCCGCCCGGAACGGCGGTACCGGCGGCTGGGCTGACGGGGGCCCGGAGGGCCGGCCGGGACGGTTCCTCAGGCGTCGCTTAGTGGTTCCTTAAAGGGGGCCTAAGGATGGGCCTCCGCCGCTTCTCACGGGGGTTTTCGCGGTCGTGGGCGGCTAGCTTGCTGGGCGACCCCCGCGTTCACCCCCGTGAAGGAGCTGTCCTCCCATGACCTCTCGTCGTTCGGCCGCAGTCGTCACCGCCGGTACCGTGCTGGCTCTGGTCGGGCTGCCGGCCGGGCCCGCGTTCGCGCACGGGTCGATGACGGATCCGGTGAGCCGGGTCTCGGCCTGTTACGCGGAGGGGCCGGAGTCCCCGAAGTCGGCGGCCTGCAAGGCGGCGGTGGCGGCGAGCGGGACGCAGGCGTTCTACGACTGGAACGCGGTGAACATCGCGAACGCGGCCGGGCAGCACCGGCGGCTGATCCCGGACGGCAAGCTGTGCAGCGCGGGCAACGACAAGTACCGCGGGCTCGACCTGGCGCGGGCCGACTGGCCGGCGAGCAAGCTGGACGCCGGGGCGCACACCTTCCGCTACAAGGGGACCGCGCCGCACAAGGGCTCGTTCGAGCTGTACGTGACGAAGGACGGCTACGACCCGTCGAAGCCGCTCACGTGGTCCGACCTGGAGGAGAAGCCGTTCGTGACGGTGACCGACCCGGGGATGCAGAACGGCGACTACGTCTTCCAGGGGACCGTGCCGAAGAAGTCCGGCCGCCACCTGATCTACTCGGTCTGGCAGCGCTCCGACTCCCCCGAGGCCTTCTACACCTGCTCCGACGTGGTGTTCGGGCAGGACGGCGGCTCCCCGGCGCCGAGCGCCTCCGCCCCCACCGACCAGCAGATCGAGGACGGCAAGGGACAGTCCTCGGTCGAGCACGGCGGGCACGGGGACGACGACCCGGCGACCGGCGCCGGGGACACGGGTGCCGGGACCGGGGGTGCCGGGGGGACCGGCACCGCGGGGACGGGTGCCGAGGGGGCGGCGGCCCCCGCATCGTCCTCCTCGGCGCCCGCCGCCCCGTCCTCGCCCAACGCGCCCGCCCCCGCCGGCACGTCCGGCTCCGGCGTGGAGCTGGCCGAGACCGGCGGCGACGCCGGCACCCCGTACCTCGCGATCGGCGGCGCCGCCGTGCTCGCGGTCGGTGCGGCCGTGCTCTTCGGGACCGCCCGGCGCCGCCGGGCCTGACGCCCGTCCGCTCGGGCAGCCTGGGGCTGCCCGAGCGGGGACGGTGTTCGGCGGCCGGGGCGTCAGGCGTTGCCCGCCGTGCCGGCCGCCCTCGTGTGCCGCACCACGACCGAGGCGGCCAGGGCGACGACGGCCACGGCGCCCAGCAGGGCCACCGCCTTCGCCCAGGCGGACGTGGCACCGAGGCTGCCGCTCAGCAGGTCGACCGTACGGGCGCTCGCGACTCCGTGGAGCGCGATGACGGCGACGCCGAGGCCCGCGGCGGCGGCCCAGGCCACCAGGGTGTCCCGTGCCGCGAGCCACACGCCGCCCACCAGGCAGAGCACGGTGACGACCACGGACAGCGTCTCCGTGTCGCCGCCGGCGCGCAGGCCCGTGAGGTCCGTCGGCAGGTGGACGAGGCCGCAGGCGAGCAGCGCGAGCGCCGCCGGCCAGCGCAGGGCCGACCGCAGCGCCGGGGAACTGCTGTGGCTGCCGGGGCCCGCGGCCAGCGCGCCGTCCAGGGACGCCCCCGTCCGCTTGGCGGCGTCCCGGGAGCGCTGCGGACCGGCGGGAGCCGGGGCGGGCTCCCCGGCGGACCCGGCCTTCCATTCCGCGGTGTTCCCGTGCTCGGTGGGCTGCCAGTCGCTGCTGTCGGTGCCGAGGATGCCGACGAGCCGCACCACGTCCTCGATCGGCCTGCCCACCGCCGCGGCGCGCAGCGTGGTCTCGGCCTGGTGGAGCTCGTATCCCGAGGCGTTCAGGAGGGCGAGCAGCTCGCGCACCTCGTCCAGGGGGCGGGTGACGGCGGCCGCGCGGAGCGCCACGTCCGCGGGGCTGGACAGCTCACCGGTCTCCTGGAGCCGGGCCACGAGCGCGGCGACCTCGTTCACCGGGCGTTCGGTCGCCGCCGTCGTCAGAAGGGTGTGGACCGCCTCGTCGCCGGTCTCGTGCTGGTCCGGGACCTCCGGGACGGCCCGCGCCTCCTCACCGGGCTCGGCCGGGGCGGTCGGCGGGGCGGCCGGGGGGTCGACCGGGGGGTCGACCGGCGGACCGGCCGGCGGATCGAACCGCCACGTCTCCGGCGGGGCCGCGTCGCCCCGGTGGGCGGGATCGACCGGGGCCGCCGGCAGGACCGGGACGTCCGGCGCCGCGTAGGGCAGGGCCGGACGAACGGGAAGGTTCGGCGCGTCGGGTGCCGGGGACGGGGAGACAGCCGACTGAGAGTGCGACCCGGAGACGGGCCCTTCGATCGGCTCTCTTCCTATGTCCTCTTCCGTCGGATGGGTGTGAGGAAGGTCGGTGGTCATGTCACAGGCTCCGTTCGTGGACGCCTTCGGGACGCCCACCATGGCTGTCTCTCGGTGTGCCGGAAACACACACCTGATGACATTTAGAACCCATGTCACGAGGTTGCACCATCAGAGGGCGTTTCTGTTGGGCCGACGGAGCGAAGGCGGACACGGCCGGGTCCCCTTCCGAAGGGCCCGGCCGTGTGTCGAGCGGCGTCTCAGCCGATCACGGAGAGGCAGGTGGTCGGGGTCGCGCGGGCCGGGTCGAGGGCGTTGGCCACCTCGTGGAAGGTCACCCGGTCCACCGTGCCGATCGCCACGTGCTCGGACAGGTCGAGCGCGCACTTGTCCTGGATGAGCACGTTGGTGACGTTCGGGCCGCTCAGGAACTGCGAGCGGTACGGCGTGACGACCTCGTCGTACTGGGTCGCGATGACGTGGTAGCGGACCCCCGGCACGGTGTCGCCGCCCTCGTTGAGCCTGGTGACGAAGGGCGAGCCGGCGACCTGGTCGGCGAGGCCCGGAGTGCTGGAGCTGATGAGGTCCTCGACCCCGGGGAAGTACGGCAGCAGCCTGGTGAGGCCGAGCAGGGTGGTGCCGTGGCTGTTCGGGGCGATGCCGACGAGCGCGTTCACCTTGTCGGCCCCGCCGAGGAACTTCAGGTACCAGCGGGGCATCATGCCGCCCTGCGAGTGTCCGACGAGGTCGACCTCGGGGGCGCCGGTGGCGGCGAGGACCCGGTCGACGTAGGTGGCGAGCTGTCCGGCGGAGGCCTCGACGGGGCCGAGGCCGTGGAAGAAGGGCACGCCCGGGAGCTGCCCGTAGTCGAGCGAGAAGACGCAGTACCCGCGGTTGACGAGGTACGGCGCGAGACCGAGCCAGTTGTCGACGGAGTTGCCGAAGGTGCCGTGGACGAGGACGACGGGGCGCGGGTGCGCGGCCGAGGGCTTGCAGGAGAAGTCGTTCCAGCCACGGCTGGACGCGGCGGCGACGGTTCCGGCCCGGTCGGGGGCGGCGGAGGCGGCGGTGGGGGCGAGGGTGGCGGCGGCGGTCAGCAGCAGGACGGACAGCGCTCTGACGGCGTGCTTCCAGGGCAGCATCGGGCGATCTCCTTGCGGCTCAAGGGGAAAGGTGGGGTGCTGTGCCCTGCGGTCCGGACCACAAGTGGGGATGCGCTTCAGCCAAGCTACGCACGGGTAGCCACGGCTGGGAAGTTACGCGTCGGTAAAAAGTGATGCGCCGTCATGACGATCTGATAATGCGGGAGTTGGCGGCGGCCACGGGACGTATGACGCGGGACGCGGGAAGGCCCCGGCACAGGAGTGCCGGGGCCTTCCGCCTTCCTCACGCCGGGGCCGCTCGCCCCCGCGCGGTTCGCTCAGTACACGCTCACCCCGTACGCGTTCAGCGCCTCCGTCACGGGCTGGAAGAAGGTCGTGCCGCCCGAGGAGCAGTTGCCGCTGCCGCCCGAGGTGAGGCCGATGGCCCGGCTGCCCGAGTAGAGCGGGCCGCCGGAGTCGCCGGGCTCGGCGCAGACGTTCGTGCGGATCAGGCCGGAGACGATGTCGCCGCCGCCGTAGTTCACGGTGGCGTTGAGGCCCGTCACGCTGCCGCTGTGGATGCCGGTGGTGGAGCCCCGGCGGGTGACCGACAGGCCGACCGTGGCGTTGCCGGCGCTCGTGATGTCCACGCTGCCGACGTTGCCGGGCTTGGCGATGGAGCTGTTGGTGTAGCGGACCAGGCCGTAGTCGTTGCCCGGGAAGCTGGACCCGGCGGTGGTCCCGAGGACGGTGGTCTTCGCGGAGTTGGCGTACCAGGTGCGGGCGCCGTCGGTGCAGTGTCCGGCGGTCAGGAAGTAGGAGGTGCCCGCGCTGTCGCGGACGTTGAAGCCGAGCGAGCAGCGCCAGCCGGCGTCGGCGTAGATGGCGTCGCCGCCGGAGATCAGCTTGCTGAAGCGGCCCGGGGTCCGTTCGACCTCGATGGCCGCGGCGTTGGCCCCGGCCCGCTCCTTGATCTTCGCTATCTCCGCCGCGCTGACGGTGGAGTCGGCGGTGAGGACGAGCCGGCCGGTGGCGGTGTCGACGTGCCAGGCCGTGCCTGCCACGTCGGCGGCGCGGACCGCGTCGCCGGTCGCCGCGAGGGCGGCGGCGCTGTAGGTGCCCGCGGTTCCGGCGGAGTCGGCGTTCGCGGTGGGGACGGCGAGCGCCGCGGCGGCGGCGAGGCCCGCGGTGACGGCGAGCAGCCGGATCGTTCTCGTGGGGGTGGTGCGCATGGTCCTCACTTCTCGTTCCTCCCGAGGGGAATCGGGGGCCCGCAGTGGGGTGTCGGGCCCGTGAGGCGCGGCCCGGAGGCCGGCGCTGTGGGGGAGTCTCCGACCGTACGACTTCACGCCGCAAGGGCGCCTTTCAGCCGTACAGCCGTCAACCACCCCGCCGCACCGCGCGGTTGCCGATCAGCCCCGCGCGAGCCGCCGCTCCCCCGCCGGGACGGCCACGTCGAGCGTGTTCCCCGGCGGCGGGAACGGGCAGAGGAAGTGGTCCGCGAAGGCGCACGGCGGCAGCAGCGCCCGGTTGAAGTCCACCGTCACCGTGCCGTCCGCCGCCGGGGCCGGGGGCTTCAGGAAGCGGAAGCGGTGGCTGTCGCCGCCGCTGGTGGCGTCCGCGAAAACCGCCCACAGGGAGCCGCCCTCCTCGACCGCCACCCGGAGCGTGCGCTCGCCGCCGTCCACCTCGAAGACCAGCTCGCCCGCGAGGTCCAGGTCCCGCTCACGGCCGTCGGCGTTCTCGACCCGCACGCCACGGATCTCCCCGTACGGACGGAAGACGCCGGGCACCACCCAGCGCTCGTCGTACGGGGTGGCCTCGATGCCCCGGAAGGTGCGGCGCGGCTCCGCGCCGGGGTCGAAGTCCCGTACGGCCCACTCCCCTTCGCGCCGCAGCACCACGAACCGGCGCTCGCCCGCCGCGACCCGGGACTCCTCGGTGGGCCCCTGGTCGGCGGCGAGCCGGACGGTGCCGGTGAACGGCTTCCCGTCGACGGCGAGGCCGTCCCCGTCGGACGCCGTCAGGACCACCTCGTCACCGTCCGCCCGCCACTCCCCCGGAACGGCCGGAATTCGCCCCTCCGGGTGGCCGGAGAGCCAGTGGTGACCCGTGAGGGAGAGCGGGCCGTACGGGGCGGAGACCGCGGCCTCGCGCGCCTCGTGCCACTCCCGCCAGTCCTGCCGTGGATCCGTGCTCATGCCTTTTCAACCCTTTCGTACGGGCTCGGGAGCCCGAGGTGGGACCGCAGCGTCGTGCCGGTGTACTCCGTGCGGAAGACCCCGCGCTCCTGGAGCAGGGGGACGACCCGGTCGACGAAGTCGTCGAGGCCGCCGGGGGTGAGGTGCGGGACGAGGATGAAGCCGTCGGCGGCGTCCGTGGCGACGAACTCCTCCAGGGCAGCCGCGACCGTCTCCGGGCTGCCGACGAAGGACTGCCTGCCGGTGGCCTCGATGACGGTCTGCCGGATCGACAGGCCCTTGGCCTCGGAGAGCGCCCGCCACTTCCGGGCCGTGCCGACCGGGTCGGCGACCCGCACCCTGCCCTGCACGAGCGTCGAGTCCGGGTCGGGGTCGACGTCCGGCAGCGGCCCGTCGGGGTCGTGACCGGACAGGTCGCGGCCCCAGATCTGCTCCAGGGCGAGGATCGCGTTCTGCGGCGAGACCTGCTGCGCGCGGATCTCGGCGGCCCTCTCCCGCGCGTCGGCGTCGGTGTCACCGAGGACGTACGTCACGCCCGGCATGATCTTCAGGTCGCCCGGCTCCCTGCCGTGGCGGGCGAGCCGGCCCTTGACGTCGGCGTAGAACTCCCGGCCCGCCTCCAGGGTGGAGTGCCGGGTGAAGACGATGTCGGCGCCGGAGGCGGCGAACTCGCGGCCCTCGGGCGAGTCCCCGGCCTGGATGACGACCGGATGGCCCTGCGGGGAGCGCGGGACGGTGAACTCGCCGTCGATCCGGAACTGCGGCCCGCTGTGCGCGAAGGGCTTCGGGGTGCCCTCCGGGGTCCAGGAGTCCCACAGCTCCCGCGCGGTGGCGAGGAACTCGGCGGCCCGGGTGTACCGGTCGGCCCGGTCCAGGTAGCCGCCGCGCCGGAAGTTCTCGCCGGTGAAGGCGTCCGAGGAGGTGACCACGTTCCAGGCGGCCCGGCCCGCGCTGAGGTGGTCGAGCGAGGCGAGCCGCCGGGCCAGTTCGTAGGGCTCGTTGAAGGTGGCGTTGACCGTGGCGGCCAGGCCGAGCCGGTCGGTGACGGCGGCCAGCGCGTTCAGGACGGTGATCGACTCGGGCCGGCCGACGACGTCGAGGTCGTGGATGCGGCCCGCGTGCTCGCGCAGCCGCAGCCCCTCGGCCAGGAAGAAGAAGTCGAAGAGTCCGCGCTCGGCGGTCCTGGCGAGGTGTTCGAAGGAGGAGAAGTCGATCTGCGAGCCGGAGCGCGGATCGGCCCAGACGGTGGTGGAGTTGACGCCGGGGAAGTGCGCGGCGAGGTGGATCCGCTTGCGGGGCTCCCGCGTGCTCATGCGCCCGCTCCCGTCCGGACGCGCGCGCCGGCGGCGTACTGGCTCTCGGGGCGTTCGAGGCCGAGGTGGTCGCGGAGGGTGGTGCCCTCGTAGGACGTGCGGAAGAGGCCCCGGCCGGCGAGCAGGGGCACGGTCACGGCGGCGAACCGCTCCAGGTCCCGCTCCGGGACGACCGGGACGAGGTGGAAGCCGTCGACGGCACCGCCCGCGTGCCAGTCCGCGATCAGTCCGGCGAGCGCCCCGGGCCCGCCCTCGTACGCGTCTGGGTCGACGGTCAGCGAGAGCAGGACGCGCAGCTGCCCGGGGTCGCGGCCGTGGGCGCGGGCGCCCCGGTGCAGTTCGGCGCGGAGCGCGGCGGCCTCCTCGGCGGTGGCGGCCGCGATCAGGGCCACGTCGGCGTGGTGGGCGGCGGTCTCCCGGGCGGCGGGGCGGGTGGCGTCGACGACGGTCACCGGGTTGCCCTGCGGGGGCCGCGGGACGATCGAGGGGCCCTTGACCGAGAAGGTCGCGCCCTGGAAGTTCACGTGGTGCAGCTTGCGGCGGTCGACGAACCGCCCGGTCGCCGCGTCCCGTATCTCGGCGTCGTCCTCCCAGCTGTCCCACAGTTTGCGGGAGACCTCGGCGACCTCGCCCGCCTCCTGCCACAGCTCGGCGGTCGGCGGGGCCGGGCGGCGGCCGAAGAGCCGGGCCTCGGCGCCGGTCGGGGAGACGTCGATCCGCCAGCCCGCCCGGCCCCGGCTGACCCAGTCGAGGGTGGCGACGGCGGCCTGGACGTGGAAGGGCTCGGTGTGCGTGGTGGTCACGGTCGGCACCAGGCCGACGGAGCGGGTCTCCGGGGCGACCCGGGCGAGGACGGCGAGCGCGTCGAGGCCGGGGCGGGCGAAGGAGTCGTCGTGGGTGAGGAAGTCGAGCCCGGCGGCCTCGGCGAGGCGGGCGAGCGCGACCGTGCGCGCGGCGGTGTCCGGGCCGGGGGCGGCCCGGCCGTGGCCCGGGGCGAGCTCGGCGGCGAGGTGGAGCGGTCGGGTGCTGGTCATGCGGTCTCTCTCGGAAGGGTTCTCGCGGTGCGGTGCGGGACCGGACGGCCGGGGCGGCTCGTACGGGGCCGGGGTGCCGGGTTCGCGGTACGGAGCCGGTCACCCGGTCCGCCGTACGGGGCCGGGCGGACCGGCCGGTGGTACGGGGCCCGGCCGGCCGGCTCGCGGCGCGGGGCCGACGGTTCAGTTCTTGGTGCGGGGCAGCCCGGGCGGGTTGATCTCCGACTTCTGCACGGACTCGCCGTCGAGGCCCCAGCGCTTGAGGACCTGCGCGTAGGTGCCGTTCCGGATGACGTGGTCGAGCGCGGCGGCGTAGGCGGCGACGAGCCCGCTGCCCTTCTTCGTGGTGGCCGCGATCTTGCCCTGGAGTCCGGCGCCCGCCCCGGAGAACTTGCCGACGACCTCCGTCTGCCCCGCCGAGAGCACGTGGTAGGCGGCGACGGGGTTGGGGCCGAGGTAGGCGTCGATCCGGCCGGACTGGAGCGCCAGGTAGTAGTCGGAGGTGTTCTGGTAGTACTTGATGTCGACCGGCTTGCGCCCGGCCTTCTCGTTCTGCGCGGACCAGTCGACGAGGATCTTCTCCTGGTTGGTGCCGGAGCCGACCGCGATCGCCTTCCCGGCCACGTCCTCGGGCCCCTTCACCGTCCAGCCGGAGCCCTTCTTGGCCTCGAAGGCCAGGTTGTCCAGGCGGTAGGTGGCGAAGTCGTACTTGTCCTTGCGCTCCTCGGTGACGGTGACGTTGGAGAAGACGCCGTCGTACTTGCCGCTGTCCAGGCCGACGAAGAGGTTCTCCCACGAGACGGCGTTGAAGTCGGGCTTCAGCCCGAGGGTGTCGGCGACCAGGGTGGCGATGTCGACCTCGACGCCGATCAGCGTCTTGTCGTCGGTGGCCCGGAAGACGAGGGGCGGATTGCCGGAGGCCGAGACGCCGAGGACGAGCGTGCCTCTCTCCCGTACGGCCGCGGGGAGCTTGGCGGCGATGGCGTCGACCTTGGCGGTGCGGACGCGGTTCTGCTCCGGGCTCAGGTTGATGCCGTTGCCCTTCTTCCCCTCGGACTTGGCCTCGTTGACGGCGGCTTCGCCCGAGCCGCAGGCGGTGAGGACGCCGAGGGCGGTGAGCGAGGCGAGGGCGGTGAGAAGGGTACGGCGGGACTTCATGGTGACGCTCCTGTCGTGAAAGGAGAAAGCAAGGGGAAGGGAAGGCGGGTCAGAGGACCTTGGAGAGGAAGGCGCGGGTGCGCTCGTGGCGCGGGCTGTCCAGCACGTCGGCGGGCGGCCCCTGCTCGACGATCCGGCCCTCGTCCATGAAGACCACGGTGTCGGCGACCTCGCGGGCGAAGCCGATCTCGTGGGTGACCACGATCATGGTGGTGCCGGTGGCGGCCAGGTCCTTGATGACGTCGAGGACCTCGCCGACCAGTTCGGGGTCGAGCGCGGAGGTCGGCTCGTCGAAGAGGAGCAGGCCCGGTTCGAGGGCGAGCGCGCGGGCGATGGCGACCCGCTGCTGCTGTCCTCCGGAGAGCTGCTTGGGGTACGACTCCGCCTTGTCGGCGAGCCCGACGCGTTCGAGGAGCCTGCGGGCCGCGGCCTCGGCCTCCTTGCGGGGGCGCTTGAGGGCCGAGACGGGGGCCTCGACGACGTTCTCCAGGACGGTCAGGTGCGGGAAGAGGTGGAAGTTCTGGAAGACGAAGCCGATCCGGGTGCGCTGCTTGAGGATCTCGCGCTCGCGCAGCTCGTAGAGCTTGTTCCCGGAGCGCCGGTAGCCGACGAGGACGCCGTCCACGCTGACCGTGCCGCCGTCGACCTTCTCCAGGTGGTTGATGGTGCGCAGGAGGGTGGACTTGCCGGAGCCGGAGGGGCCGAGGACGACGGTGACCTCGCCGGCCCGCACGTCGAGGTCGATGCCGCGCAGGACGTGCAGGGGGCCGAAGTTCTTGTGGACGGCTCGGATCTCGACCTTGGCGGTGGTGCCGGCGGGGGTCTTCTCGACGGTGGTGGCGGAGCTCATCGGGTGCTCCCCTTCGCGTAGTGGCGCTCCACGTAGTGCTGGACGACGGAGAGCGCGGTGGTGAGCAGGATGTACCAGGCGGTGGCGACCATCAGGAGCGGGACGACCCGCCCGTTGCGGCCGTAGACGACCTGGACCTGGTAGAAGAGTTCGCCGATCGCCATGACGGAGACGATCGAGGTGCCCTTGAAGAGCGAGATGACCTCGTTGGCGGCGTTGGGCAGGATGGAGCGCATCGCCTGCGGCAGGACGATCCGGCGCACCTGCCGGAGCTTGGGGATGCCGAGGGAGGCCGCGGCCTCCAGCTGGCCCTCGTCCACGGCGAGGACGCCCCCTCGGACGATCTCGGCCGCGTAGGCCGCCTGGTGCAGGGCGAGTCCGAGGACGGCGGCGCTCATCTCGCCGACCAGGCCCATCGTGTCGAAGGAGAAGAAGCTCGGCCCGAAGGGGATGCCGACGCTCAGCTCCTTGTAGAGGTAGGCGAGGTTGAACCAGAAGAGGAGCTGGACGATGAGCGGGATGGAGCGGAAGGCCCAGATGTAGCCGAAGGCGACCGAGCGCAGGAAGGGATTGGCCGACAGGCGCATGAAGGCGACCACGATGCCGATCGCGAAGCCGAGGGCGGTGCCGTGGAAGGTGAGCTGGAGGGTGACCCAGACGGCCTTGAGGACCGTCTCGGTGGTGAAGAACGCGGCGAAGACGTCCCACTCCCAGCCGGGGTTGGTGACGAGCCCGTGGGCGAACTGCACGAGCAGGACGGCGGTGGCGGCGACGGCCACCCAGCGCCAGGGGTGGCGGACGGGGACGACGACGAGGTCGGTGGCGGGGGCGGCCGGTTCCTTCGTGAGCGGTGCGGCCGGTGGGTCGCTGGTGAGAGCCATGGCGGTTCCTCGGGAGAAAAGCAGGCGGGGTACGGGAGGGGGTCGGCCGGTCGGGTGCGCGGCGGTACGGGAGGGGGGGCCGGCCGGGTGCTCGGCGGTACGGAGGGGGAGCGCGACCGGTCAGGCGCTCAGCGGGGCCGGGAGACGACACTCCAGGTCGCGCAGGAAGGCGAGCGCGGCGCGTGCGGTGGCGTCGTTCTGCCCGAAGGCGACCCCGCCGGTACGGGGCCGGGTGAAGGCCCCGCCGGCGCGGGCGGTGGTGTGCGGGCCGAGCGCGAAGCGGCGCGGGTGCGGGCGCCCGTCGCGCTCCAGGACCCGGCCGTCGACGGGGTCGACGACGAGGAGGCCACTGGCGGTGGCGCGGGCCCCCTCCTCGTAGAGGGTGCGCAGCAGCGGGCTGCCGGTGAACTCCAGGGTGGGGTCCGGCAGTCGGGCCTCGACCAGGGCGCGGGCCTCGGTCCACTCCCCCGGCAGGGCCTCGGAGGAGGCCCGGAAGAGGCCGCGTTCCTCGTCGGTCCCGACGGTGACGCGGGGGCCGAGGAAGCGGACGACGCCGGCGCGGGAGAGCGCGAGGAGCCGGCGGAGCCGGGGTCCGGGCGGCCCGGAGGCGAGGTAGCTGAAGAAGCCGTGCCACCAGCCGCCGGGGTCGATGCGGTCGCCGAGCCGCAGGAGCTGCGCGTAGACGGAGAGTAGTCCGGCGAAGACGGCGGCGTCGGCGCTGTGGGAGGGGTCGTGGCGGCGGGCGAGGTCGGCGGTGATGTAGGCGCGCAGGCCTTCCTGGAGGGCTTCGGCGGTGGCGAAGCGGACGCCGTCCAGGGGGTGGTCGAGGGCGTCGAGGTCGAGCCGGTCGGCGGGGTCGGGGACGGCGTCGGCGACGAGCGCGGCGCGTTCGGGGCCGAGCGGTTCGGCCGCCTCGTAGGCCTTCTCGAAGTCGTCCCAGGGGAGCGCGGTCCGCTCGGGGTGGGTGGAGAAGAGGCGGTGGTAGTGGGCCCAGCCGAGTTCCTTGACGACGAGCGGCCACACGTCGCGCCGGAAGTCGAGCGGGCGGCCGAGCGCGAGCAGGGCGTCGGTCTGCCCGGGGCCGAAGAAGCGGGGCAGCGGGGGCCGTTCGCCGTCGAGGACGTAGCCGATCTTCGAGTGGTACGGGACGCCCCGGCGCGATCCGACGTACAGGACGGGCTCGCGGCCGGAGGGCACGTACACGAGGTCGTCGCCCTCGCCCTCGTACCGGCCGCCGCGGCCCTCGGTGAGGAGGACCATCAGGTCGACGAAGGCGAGGCCGAGGCCGCGGACGAGGACGGGTTCGCCGGCGGGGAGCGCGCCGAGGTCGGTGTCGGCGGTGAAGTCGGGCGGCAGGTGGACGAGGCCGTGGCGGGCGGCGAAGTCCGCGAGGGCCCGCTGCTCCCGGTCGGGTTCGGCGTCGAGGTGGCCGACGGTGAGGACGACCAGGTCGGCGGGGAGGGGCGCGGCGGCGCCCTCCAGCCAGACCCGCTGGCGCCCCTCGCGGGGGCCGGCGACCCGCAGCGCGCCGGTGCGGTGCTCGTGGACGGTGACGGAGGGGGGCAGGGCGGCGCGGGTCCGCTCGTACACCCAGCGCAGGTAGGAGCCCTGGAGGGGGCGGGTGGGGAAGGTGCGGCCGTCGATGCCGGCCCATTCGGCGAGGGTGGGTCCCGGCCGGACGGGCCCTTCGAGGTCCACGGTCTCGTCGGTGAACATGGTGACGTCCTCGGCCTGGGAGTTCATCCAGAGCAGCGGGGACTGTTCGGTGCGCCATATCCGGCCGGGGCCGGGCGGGTGCGGGTCGACGAGGTGCACGTCGAGGGGCCGGTCGCCGTACAGCTCGGGCAGGTTGGCGGCGAGTCGTTCGAGGAAGCCGGTCCCCCGCGGCCCGGCGCCCACCACGACGAGGGAGGGGCGGGTGCTCATCGGGCGCCGGCCGTTCCGCGGGCGTAGTGCCGCTCGACGTAGTACTGGCCGACGCTCAGCACCGAGGTGACGGCGACGTACCAGAGGGTGGCGACGAGGAGGAGCGGGATGACCTCGTAGGTGCGGTGGTAGACGAGCTGGGTGGAGTAGAGCAGGTCCTGGACGGCGATCACGGAGACGATCGAGGTGCCCTTGAGGGTGCCGATCAGCATGTTCCCGGCGGGCGGGACGATGGCGCGCATGGCCTGCGGGAGGACGATCCGGGAGAGGCGGCGCCACCGGCCGAGGCCGAGGGACTCGGCGGCCTCGATCTGGCCCCGGTCGACGGAGAGGATGCCGCCGCGGACGACCTCGGCGGCGTAGGCGGCCTCGTGCAGGGTGAGGCCGACGACGGCGACGGCGATGGGGCCGAGGAGGTTGACCGTGTTCACGCCAAGGATCTGCGGGTAGAGCATGCCGATGTTGAACCAGAAGAGCAGCTGGACCAGGATCGGCGTGGACCTGAAGAACCAGACGTAGCCCCAGCTGACCGCGCGGAGCACGGGGTTGGCGGAGAGCCTGCAGACGGCGAGCAGGGTGCCGAGGACGAACCCGAGGACCATGACGAGGGCGGTCAGCCACAGGGTGAGGCCGAGGCCGCGCAGGACGGACGCCGAGGTGAAGTACCGGGCGATGACGTCCCACTGGAAGGCCTCGTTGCGGACGACCGAGACGAGGCCGAGCGCGAGCAGGACGATCACGGCGCCGGCGGCGGCCCACTGCCCGGTGCGGCGGGTGGGGACGATCCGGAGGGGCGGTCCGGCCGGCGGCGGGGCCGCGGCCTCCTTGGCGAGGGTGGCGAGGGGGGTCGGCATGCGAAGGCTCCGTGGATGCCAGGGGGCGGATCGAACACGGGAGGACGCGGGGACGCGGGGGCCGTTCACGCGGGACCACGGACGGCCTTCCCCACGGGGAGGAGGCGGTGGTGGTTCCGGCGGGAACGCGCGGGGCGTCCTCGCGGGTGCACCTTCACACGCACGGCGAGCGGCGAGCGCGGGACCGGGCCCCTCAGCCCGGTGTCCGCCCCGTGAGGCTACGGCCGTCGAGCGGAGTCCTGTCAAGTCCGTCCGGTATATGAGCCGTTCGTCTCACGGCGGTTGACGGGGAAACGGATGCCTGCTCCACTGGGCCCATGCCTTCGCAGCAGCTGGTCACGCGCTCCCACATCGACTTCGGTCGTGTGTGGTCCTCTTCCTGTTGAGCCGACCCCTGCGTCTCCTTCCGCTTCCTTCCCCGCCCGTGGTGTCCCTTCCGACGCCGCCGGCGGCGTTTCCTTCACCCGTGCGGCACTGAGCTTCCCTCCCCTCGCCCCTCCCCTTTCCCGGTTCTCCCGGTTCTCTTGTCCGAAAGAGACGCATGCCTCTCACGCCCAGTCGTGAGTCCGCGCTGTCCGTGCGCCGGACCACGACCGACGACCCGTTGGCGCACCCGCTCCTCGACGAGCTGGCACACGAGTACACGACCCGGTACGGCTCCGCGCACGATCTGAGCCGTTATCCGGCGGAGGAGTTCGCCCCTCCGCACGGCGCCTTCCTGCTGCTCCTGGAGCAGGGCCTGCCCGTGGCGGGCGGCGCCTACCGCCGCTACGACGAGCGCACCGCCGAGCTGAAGCGGATCTGGACCCACTCGGCGCACCGCAGGCGCGGGCTCGCCCGCCGCGTCCTGACCGTGCTCGAACGGGAGGCCGCCGCCCGCGGCTACTCCCGCATCCACCTGACGACCGGACCGCGCCAGCCCGAGGCCAGGGGCCTCTACCTGGCGAGCGGCTACCGACCGCTCTTCGACGTGTCCGCCGATCCCGAGACGATCGGCCCGCTGCCGTTCGAGAAGTTCCTGGAGAACCCGAAGCCATGAGTACGCGCACGAGTTCCGGCCACGCCCGCGCCACCGTCGTCTTCGCGCTGATCACCGCCGCCGCGCTCGGCCTCACCGCCTGCGCGGGCGGTGATCCCGCGACCGCTCCGGCCGGGGCCTCGGGCGTCCCGGGCGGGGCGAAGGACGCGCTGCCCACGGAGGACGTCGTGGCGGGGGTGGAGAAGAACGAGGCGGCGGCGAAGCTGCTCCCCGCCGACGTGCGGGAGCGGGGCAGCTTCGCGGTCGCCGCCTCGGTCGGCTCTCCGCCCAGCTCGTCCTACCTGCCCGACGGCAGGACCGTGGTGGGGGTGGACGCCGACTTCACCGCGGCGGTGGCCAAGGCGCTCGGCCTGGAGGCGAAGCGCGAGGCGGTCGGCTTCGAGGCGATCCTGCCGGCCCTCGGCAGCGGCAAGTACGACGTGGGCACCGGGAACTTCGGCGTGACCGAGGAGCGGCGGAAGACCATCGACTTCGTCACGTACGTCAACGACGGGCAGGGCTTCGCGGCCCGGGCCGACAGTCCGCTGAAGGAGATCACCGCGCTCACCCAGCTGTGCGGCCTGAAGGTGGCGGTGGACGCCGGCACCACCTTCGAGCGGACCCTGGAGGAGAACAGGGGCCGGTGCGCGGCGGAGGGGAAGAAGCCGTACGGGATCGACGTCTACAACCAGACCGGGGCCGTCTGGATGGCGCTCCAGCAGGGCCGCAGCGATGTCGTGATGAGCACGATCAACGGCCTGCGGTACGCGGTGACGCAGCAGAAGGGCATGAAGTTCCTCAACGAGTACCGGCGCCTCGACGTCGGCTTCGCCTTCAAGAAGGGCACCCCGCTCGCTCCGGCCTTCCAGGCAGCGGTGAACGGCCTGAAGGCCGACGGGACGTACGACCGGATCCTGGAGAAGTGGGGGGTGACGGGCTCGGGCATCGAGCGCTCGCGGATCTCCCCGCCGGAGATCCCCGCGCCGGAGCAGTAGCGGTGCGGGCCCCGGCGGAACCCGCGCCGGGGCTTCCCGGCGGGGCCCCTCCGACGTCCCGTCAGCAGTCGCAGCCGCAGTTGCAGTCGCAGCAGCCGCCGTCCCCCCCACCGCAGGAGCAGCAGTTGCTGGAGCAGTCACAGCAGTCGCAGCAGTCCCCGGGGTCGCACTGATTGCAGAGGCCGTCGCGCCGCTCCCGGCTCCAGGGGTCCTCGTACGTTCCGCAGCACATCTGGCAGGTGCAGGCGAGGCCGACCCAGAGGGCGCAGCCGGCGATCAGTCCGCGCCGGCCGGGCGGTCCGGGCGGGAACGGCCCGCCGGGACCGCCGGGCCCCGGGGCGTAGGGTCCGCCCGGTCCGCCGGGGCCGCCGGGTCCGGGCGCGAACGGGTTGCCGGGCCCGGGCCCCTGGGGGGTGTACGGGTTCCCCGGCACCGGCCCCTGCCCGGCGCCGTGCGCCCCGTGCGAGCAGGTGGTGGTGCCGAAGGCGCGGTCCACCGAGGTGCGCAGTTCGTGGGCGAGCAGGACGTGGACCAGCTTGCCGTCGGCGAACCGGGCGTCCTTCAGGGCGAGGCGTATGCCGTGCAGGGCGTCGTCGGCGAGCCGGCGGGCCTCCTCGCGGGAGGTGCCGGTCGCGGTGAGCGGGTTCCAGGCGCCGCTCGCCGCGTCGGCGGCCTGGTCCTCCACGGCGTCGAGGAGGTGGGCGAGCCGGCCGAAGAGGCGGCCGGCCTCGGCGAGCGGCGCGGCGTTCTCCGGGCGGCCCGCGAGGACGGCGGTGTGGGCGAAGGCGGCGGCGGTCGCGGTCTCGGTCGGCTCGGTGACGGCGAGCAGGGACGTGCCGGTCCCGGCGACGGCCTCGATGCCGGTCTGGCGGTCGACGGCGTCGACGAGGACGGCGGTGTCGAAGCCGAGGTCGCGGCCGGTCCTGGCGCCGGCCCGGTCCCAGGAGCGGGCGACCCGGCGGGCCGCGGCGGCGACGGGCCGGCGCGCCAACAGGCCGTCCCGGTCGGCGACGTGGTCCCGTACCTTCGCCGAGGCGAGGACGAGCGAGACGGCGGCGGCGAGCCTGGCCCCCTCGCCCCGGGCCACGGGCGCGGTCCGCATGCCGCGCAGCGGGCAGGGCCCGGCGGTGCGGCGGCCGCTCGCCACGGCGCCGGTCTGAGCCTCCGTCAGGACCGAGACGATGAGCCCGTCGTAGTTGGTGACGACCCGGGCGAACTGGCCGTGGTCGGCGCGGAGCGCGAGGCAGAGGCCGCAGAGGTGGGCCATCCACTCGACCTTGAGGTCGTCGGTGAGCCGGTGCGTGCAGGGTCTGACGATTCCGAACAAGGACTCCCCCGTGAGTCGTGGGCCGGGGCCGCCCGGAGGCCGCCCGGGGACCGGTGCGCAAGGTCGTACGGAGGACCGTACGGAGGACCGCCGAGCGGCCTCGCGGCATCGTAGCGAGCGGTCCCGTTCACCCGTACGCGCCCATCGTCACTCTTCCGGCACGACTTTCATATTTTCATCTGCATGGCCCCTCGCCAGGGACCGCATACCGCACGTTTCCTGACGAATCGCCAGGAAAGGGCCCTCACGTTCTGCACCAGTACCGTCACGAATCCCCTGCACGGCGCTTATCCGCTTGGCGCGCGATCCGCATCATGGACGACGATGGGGACATGCGGAACCACAAGTGACCGCGTTGAAAGGAGGCGTCGATGGGATCGGTGCGCAAGGCAAGTGCCTGGCTGGGACTCGTCGAGGACAACGACGAGCGTTACTACGACGACGAGTACGCCGACGGTGCCGAGAGCGGCGACGCCTGGGTGACGGACCCCCGGGTCCGGGTGGCCACGGACACCGCCGAGGAGCGGGGCCGCCGGATCGCCACCGTCTCCCCGGCCGGCTTCCGGGACGCGCGGGGCATCGGCGAGCTCTTCCGGGACGGCGTCCCGGTCATCGTGAACCTGACGGCGATGGAGCCGGACGACGCCAAGCGCGTCGTCGACTTCGCCGCCGGTCTCGCCTTCGGCCTGCGCGGTTCGATCGAGCGCGTGGCGACGCGGGTCTTCCTGCTGACCCCAGCCGACACCCAGGTCGTCAGCGAGTCCGGCCGGCGCCCGCAGGACGGCTTCTTCAACCAGAGCTGAGCGGGTCCGCCGGTCCGCCCGGACACCTCCCGACGCGTCGGGTCAGTGCGCCGGCCGTCCCCCCGAGCCGGCGGGCTCGATCGCTTCCCGGGTCGCGGGCACCCGCGGCTCGGCCGCCCCGGGCGACCCCGCCTTCCCGACGCGCTCCGTGCTCCGCGGCGGACCGTCCGGGACCGCCCGCACGTCCGCGGCCTCCACGGCCGCCTCCGGGCGCTCCGCTTCCCCGGGCCCCCCGGGGTCCACCGGGCACTCCATGACGCGGGGCAGGCGCAGGGCCATCACCGCGCCGGCGAGCAGCAGCGCGGCGCTCACGCAGAGCGTGACGTGCAGACCGCTCACGAAGGACTGCCGGGCGGCCTGGTGCAGGGCCCCGCCGGCCGTTCCGCCGAGCTGTTCGGCCACCTTGTAGGCCTCGCCGAGCGAGTTCGCGGCGGCCCGGCCCGCCTCCTCGGGCACCCCGGGGACCCCGCGGAGACCGGGGGCGTACGCCGCGTTCATCACGCTGCCGAGCAGCGCGATGCCCATGCCGGCCCCGAGCTGGTACGAGGTCTCGCCGATCGCCGCCGCGCCGCCCGCGCTCCGCGGCGGCGCCTCGCTGAGCATCGACTCGTACGCCGAGAAGAGCGTGGTCTGCAGGCCGAAGCCGAGCAGCACGAAGCCCACCGTGAGCAGCAGCGGCCGGTCGTGCTCCCCCATGAGGACGAGCAGCAGCACGGCACCGGCCGTGAGCACGAACCCCCAGCCGACCATCCGGCGCGGCCCGATCCTGCGCAGGGTGTACGAGCCGGTGGCGCCGGCCGCCATGGCGGCGAAGGTCAGCGGCAGCAGCCGCAGACCGGTCTCCAGGGGGCTGAGGCCGAGGACCAGCTGGAGGTACTGGACGGCGATGAGCTCCAGGCCGACCAGGGCCAGCATGGCGAGGACGATGCAGCCGACCGAGGTGGTGAAGGCGGGGCGGGCGAAGAGGCCCGTGTCGATCAGCGGGTGCGGGCGCCGCTTCTGGCGCCGCACGAAGAGGACGAGGAGCGCCGCGCCGAGCAGCAGCGGCCCGGCGGTGGGCAGGGCGAGCAGCGGGTCGCCGGCCCCGGCGCGCTTGACGCCGAGGACGCAGCCGAGCACGCCGGCCGCGGCCATGAGGGCGCCGAGGACGTCCCAGGGGCCGTCGGCGGCGCCCCGGGACTCGGGCAGCAGGCGGCGGCCGAGCGGCAGGATCAGCGCCATCAGCGGGATGTTGATGAGGAAGACGGAGCCCCACCAGTAGTGCTCGACGAGGAAGCCGCCGAGGACCGGACCGGTGGCGGCGCCGATCGCGGCGACCGCCGTCCAGATCCCGATGGCGGTGGCGCGCTCCCGCCGGTCGGGGAAGACCGCCCGGAGGATGGAGAGCGTGGCGGGCATGATCATGGCGCCGCCGACGCCGAGCAGCGCGCGGGCCGCGATGAGGACGGAGGGCTCGGTGGCGAGGGCGGCGACCGCGGAGGCGACGCCGAACAGCGCGTAGCCGAGCAGCAGGACCCTGCGCCGTCCGACCCGGTCCCCGAGGGTGCCGAAGAGGATCAGGAGCGAGGCGCAGATCAGGGGGTAGGCGTCGACGATCCAGAGCAGCTCGGTGGAGCCGGGCCGCAGGTCCTCGGTGAGCGAGGGGACGGCGACGTGGAGGATGGTCGCGTCCAGGGCGACCAGGAGGAGGCTGACGCAGAGGACGACGAGGACGACCCAGCGGTTGGCACCACCGCCCGCGGCGGCACGGGGTCGTGCTGGGGCCGTGTTCGTCCGCGACATGTACGTACCTCCCGGTGGAACTCTCGCGCTCGGTGGGCCCCGACCAGGGGTTGCCTCCCCCGGAGCGGCCCGGCATCGACGGGCGAGCGAGTCGCCAGCGTACGCGAGTTCAAGCGTCGAGCGCGTGGTGGACCTCTCACCCCGGCGGGGGCACGGGTGTGGCGTACGCCACTCGGGGCGGTCCGCGGGCCGTGCGGAATTCCGCGCGGGCACCCGTTCGGCACAATTCCCGGGCGCTCAAACATTCTTCCGGAACGCCTCTTCGGGAATGGATCCGCAGGTCATCCGATTTCCGGACGGACGTCGGTAATGAGCGGCCCACGAGACGCACTCCACATCACATCGTCATCACGAAGGGAGCGGTTTGACGGGGTCGGCTTCTCACTCCCTGTAACGTCGATTGGGTGCGTACCGACATCTTTGCCCGGCTGGACCGGGAGCCGGAACCGCCGAAGATAGAGGTCCCGGGGATGACCCGCACGCGTCTCGCCCTCTTCGGCGGGACGTCGGCGTTCTATCTCGCCATCGTCGTGGCCGTGCTGCTCTCGACCTGGCTGGTGACCCTCGACTGGAAGATCATGCTGTTCCGGCCCTACCAGCAGTGGCCGGAGCTGCACGCCTTCCTCGACTACTACGTCGTCCTCGGTCAGCGCGGCCCCACGGCCGTCATGGTGGCCGCCTGGCTGGGCTGGCGCTCCTGGCGCCAGCACACCCTGCGCCCCCTGCTGTGTCTCGGCGCCGCCCTCCTGCTGCTCAACGTCTCGGTCGGCTCGGTCAAGCTCGGACTCGGCCGGCTCGGACCCCACTACGCGACGCAGGTCGGCTCCGCCGAGCTCTTCGCCGGCGGCGACATATTCCCCTCCGGTCACACCGCCAACGCGGTCGTGACCTGGGGAATCCTGGCCTATCTGGCGACCACCCCGCGGGCCCGGCGCTATCTGTCGGCGCTCTCCGCCGTGGTCGCGCTCGGCGTCGGCCTCACCACCGTCTACCTGGGCACGCACTGGCTGAGCGACGTGCTGCTCGGCTGGGCGGCCGGCCTCCTGGTCCTGCTCGCGCTGCCCTGGTGCGAGCCGGTCCTGGCCGTGGCGGAGTCGTGGATCCTCGCCGCGCGCGACCGGGTCCGGGAGCGGCTGCGGGACCGCCGTCGGCTCGTGCCCTCGCTGCCGGTGGCGTCCGGAGGGCCCCGGCCGGGGTTCTTCCCGACGCGCCCGCCCGGCCCCGAGGAGCCGGCCCGGGAGCCCGTGGGGGTGGCCAGCGGCCGGCGCACCCCGGCGACCGGGGGCTGAGACCCCGCGCCTCCCCCGTGCACGAGGAATCCTGCGCGAAGAAGGGCCCCGGCCGGGTCGGCCGGGGCCCCTTCCGCGTCCGGGGGCGGGCGTCAGCCGAGCCAGCAGCGGGTGACGGCGCCGTCCTGGACCTCGAAGTTGATGCGCCCGGAGAGGTACTCCATGGTGATGATCGAGCCGGGCGGCAGGGTGCGGACGACGCTCCAGCCCCGGGTCCTGGCGAGCTGCTCGGCGCCTTCCGCGTCGAGGCCCACATAGGACTCGGGGGCGTCGCGGGGCGGTTCGGGAGTGCGCGATGTGGGTGCCATGAGTCTCACGTTAGTACCTTGCCGGTCACGCTTGTGTCACAGGTTCTCGACATATGTCCGCCGCGCTCCGCGCTCTGCGCGCGGGCGGTTAACCGCCGCTTCCCCGGTGCTTCTCCGGTGATTTCCGGGGAACGTCCGGCCCTTCCCGCGCGGGGCCGCGAAGGGCCGATAGGGCGCGGGGAATTCCCTTCCGCCGCGCGGGCCCCGCGAATTGTTCCGGCGGTGCCCGCGCGGGGCGCTCACGCTTTCCTCACACCATGCTTACGCCGCCCGAACATCCGGGAGCACCCGTCAGGAGCCCGCGCGGGGCCCGCCGCCGTCCGCCCGGTCGAGGGCGCGGGAGAGGCGGTCCCTGAGCTCGCGGACCTGCCCGGTGAGCTCCGGCGGCTCGACCACCTCGAAGTCGAAGCCCAGCATCGCCACGTGGATCAGCAGGACGTCGAGGCCGTGCGCTCCCGTCCGCAGCAGGCAGGTGCCCTCCCCGTCGGCCTCCAGGACCCCGTGCAGCGGGCCGACGGCCCCGGCGGCCTCGGCCAGCGGCACCAGCAGCCGGACCGTCCCCTCCGTCGTGTAGGCACGGCTCGACACGCCCTTCGCCACATAGGCGGCCAGGTCCGCGGCGGGCGGTTCGCGGGGCGGGAAGCGGGGGCCGTGCGGCGGGGTGGGCTCGATCCGGTCGACCCGGAACGTACGCCAGTCGGCCCGGTCCAGGTCCCAGGCGACCAGGTACCAGCGCCGCTCGGTGCAGACCAGGCGGTGCGGCTCCACGGTTCTGCGGGTGGTGGAGCCGCCGTGGTCCCGGTAGGCGAAGCGGAGCCGCTCGCTGTCCCGGCAGGCGTGGGCGAGGTCGGTGAGGACCTCCGGGTCGACCCGCTCGTCCGGGGTGCGCAGCAGGGGGACCGTGAAGGCGTTCAGGGCCCCGACGCGCCGCCGCAGCCGGCCCGGCAGGACCTGCTCCAGCTTGGCCAGGGCGCGTACGGAGCTCTCGCCGATGCCCTCGACGCCCTGCCCCGCGGCGGCGCGCAGCCCGACCGCGACCGCCACGGCCTCCTCGTCGTCGAGGAGGAGCGGCGGCAGCTCGGCCCCGGCCCCGAGCCGGTAGCCGCCGCCGGTGCCGGGGGTCGCGTGCACGGGATAGCCGAGCTCCCGCAGCCGGTCGACGTCCCGCCGCACGGTGCGCGGCGTGACGTCGAGCCGGTCGGCGAGGTCGGCGCCGGACCATTCGCGATGGGCCTGGAGCAACGAGAGCAGACGCAGCAGCCGTGCGGAGGTCTCCAACATGCGCCCGAGTCTGACACCCCTCGCGGACAGCTGCGGTCCTCGATACGAACCGCCCGTTCCCGGCCGGGCCCCGTCGGATCAGCGGAAGCGGCGGACCAGGCGGCCCGCCCGGGCCTTCTGGGCGTAGACGGCGTCAACGGCCCGGCCCACGCCCCGGTGGAGCGCCGTCCGCGCCGGTGAGTGCGTGCGGCGGCCCGCGCCCCGGTCGAGGAGTTCCGTCCAGAGCGCCTCGTGCCGGGCCGCGATCCGGGCCGGGTCGAAGCGCTCGGAGGCGGCGAGGGCCGCCCGCGCCGTCTTCGCCCGCAGTTCGTCGTCCTCGATCAGCTCCCGCAGCGCACCCGCGACCGCCGCCACGTCGTCGACCGGCACGAGCCGCCCGTCGACCCCGTCCTCGATGATCTCGCGCGGCCCGTTCGGGCAGTCGGTGGAGACCACCGGGAGGCCGCAGCGCATCGCCTCCACGATCGTCATGCCGAAGGACTCGCGCTGGGAGGTCACGGCGGCGATCGAGCCCTTGACCCACTCCGGCTCCAGCGGGGTGACCGACCCCATGAGGAAGGCCCGCTCCTTGAGGCCCCGCTCCTCGATCAGCCGGGCGAGCGGGGCCCTGAGGTTCTGGACGGCGTCCCCGGAGCCGTAGATCCGCAGCTTCCAGTCGGGGTGGTCCCCGGCCACCCGCGCGAAGGCCTCGATCAGCACGTCGTACCGCTTGACCCGGGTCAGCCGGCCCGCCGCGACGACCGTCTTCGCCGCCGGGTCGGCCGGCGGCAGCGAGGGCGCGGGCACGCTGTTGGGCACGGCCTCGATCCGTACGCCGGGAAGCCCCAGCTTCCGGTAGGCGCGCGCGTCGGCCTCGGTGACCGTGGTGACGGCGTCGAGGAGCGCGTACTCGTGGGCGATGTCCCGGCGCAGCCGGTAGGTGTGGCCGTCCAGGGTCAGGTGCTCCTGGCCGATCAGGACGGGCCCCCGACGGGCCTGCCGGGCGAGGTGGACGTTGAGCCCGGGGCGGGTGGCGACCAGGACGTCGGTCTCCACCCCGCGCAGGTGCTCCCCGATCCGGGCGTCGGTGAGCGCGCTGTACTGCTTCCACCGCCCGTCGCCGCGCGGGAAGACCCGGGCGGGGCGGTGGAAGTCGGGGTGCTCCCCGTCGTACCCGGGGCTGTCCTTCCGCAGGTCGACGAGGTGGCGCAGCGTCACCCCGGCGGGCAGGTCGAGCAGGGGGCGGTCGCGGTGGCGGAACACCGACACGATCTCGACCTCGTGACGCTCCGCCAGTTCCTCGGCGAGCGTGAAGGTGGTGCGGATCGTGCCGCCGTAGTGGTAGCCGTTGTGGAGCAGAAAGGAGATACGCATCGCGCTGCCGGTTCCCCCCGGTCAGTTGGTCGGTCGCCCGACTGTACTTGCCGGGCGGCGCCGGTGCTCACGGACGGTCGGACGGACGGACACCGGACGCTCCGGCGGCCGTCCGGACGGGGCGTCAGAGCGGGGCGATGCGCAGCATCATGCCGACGGCGATCCGGTTCGGATCGGCCCCGATCAGGCTCCGGTTCGCCTTGTGGAGCGCCTGCCAGCCGCCCTTGACGCCGAAGCGGCGGGCGATCGAGCCGAGGGTGTCGCCGGGCTGGACGGTGTGGACGCGCCCGCTCAGGCCGTACCGCTTGGAGCAGACGGGCCAGGCTCCCCAGCCCTGGGTGCGCAGCACCTCCTCGGCGACCTTGATCTGCTGCGCGCGGGTCGCCAGGTCGGCGCGCGGGGCGTAGGCGAGGCCGCCGTGCTCGACCCAGGTGGGCTGCCAGAACTGGAGGCCGCCGTAGAAGCCGTTGCCGGTGTTGACGTGCCAGCGCCCGCTGCTCTCGCACTCGGCGACGCAGCCCCACGGCCACTGGTCCGCGGCACAGGCGTACGCGGGCACGGAGGCGGCGGTCGTACGGGGTGCGGTGGCCGCGGTCGTACGGGGTGCGGTGGCGGTCTGCGCCCGTGTCTGCGCCTGCGCCTGGGCGGGGGCCGGCGCCAGGGTGAGGAGCGCGGCCGCGGAGGCCGCCACGAGGGAGCCGGCCGTCAAAAATCTGATCTTCGACATCGACGCAGGCTAGGCAGCCCCCCGGCGCCCCCGGCCCGTGCCGCGCGGGACTCCGCCGACACCCCACCCGGTCGGCGGCACCCTCCCGCCCCGGGCCCCGGCGGCAACTTGCCCCGCATCCGCGCGTGACCCCGGCCGAGCCTGGCCCGTTGAACTCGGCATGAGACGACCGGGAACGGCCCGGCGTCCGCCCGTACCGAGTCCAGGGAGCCCCCCGTGCCGCGCATGCTCGACGTCAGCGAGGACGTACGCGCCGAGATCGGCGACGAAGAAGCCGACCGGCTGCTCGACGGCGACAACGCCCCGGGCAACTACGACTGCACCTCCTGCCGCACGCCGGGGGACTCCGAGCAGGAGCGCACCAGCACGGTGCTGTTCGTCGGCGAGGAGACGGCGGTCCTCGCGTTCGCCCACGCCAGCTGCATCCCGTCGCAGGTCGTCCGGGTCGCCGAGGAGCAGCTCCAGGGCGCCGTCGCCTCCATCACGGCCTCGGACGCCGCCGACGCGCTGTCCGCCTCCCACCCCGAGCAGGCCGTGCTCGGGGTCACCAGCGGGCTCGTCCTGATCCAGGGCGAGCTGCACCCGGCCCTGGTGGTGGAGCCGACCGCCCCGGTGGCCCGCCCGGGGTCGGACGGCCTCGTCGACGAGTTCCTGCCGCTCCTGGCCGAGCAGGGCTTCCAGCAGGTCATGGACCTCGACACGAAGCCGGCGGTACTGCCGGGCTGGTCGGTCCTGGTCGCCATGGGCCAGCTGCACTCGGTGCTCCAGCCGGGGCCGGGCGGCGCCGGTCAGGCCGCCTGGTGGCAGGCGCACCAGCCGCTCCAGGTCACCGACGGCTGGCGCACGGCGGCCAACAAGTCGCACACGGTCCTGGTCTTCGCCGCCCCGGTGGGCTCGATCGGCCAGCAGCCGCGCGAGGACCTGCTGCGCGACGCCCTGGAGAAGGCCGCCGCGAACGGGCGCCTGGTGGCCGCCGCGATGCCGCTGGCCGGCACGTGACGAAGGACGCGCGGCGGGGCTCGGGGTGGGTGCGGGTCGCCGGTGTGCCGGCGGAGCGGGGGACGCCGGGACCGGGTGCTCCGACCGTGCCGCGCCCTCGGCGGGCGGCCCTTTCGGAGAGCCGCCCGCATCCGACGGGCGGCGGGGTCGTTGGCACCTACGTGCACCCATACGACCCTTTCTCCCCACCGCATCCGAGTCAGATCCCCTCCATGCGCCCCGCGTCGGACGTCACGGCGGGCCCCTCGCCCACGCCGATCTACGACGCCCTGTACTCGGAGTACCGCAGGTCGTTCCGCACCTTGCCGGGCGACCGCAGCGGCGAGGAGGGACTGGCCTTCCGGGCCTTCGGCACGACGCTGGGCGCGGGCGGATCCGGGCAGGGGCGGCGGCACGCGGCGCCGCCCGCGGCGTGGGCGGCGCACGCCCCGGCGCCACCGCCTCCGCAGATTCACCGGGCGGCGCTGCCGCCGGGGCCCCGCGGAGGGCTCTGAAGGGGCCCCTGGTCCCGGAAGGAACCGCACGGCCGGGGGCCGGGACCCGATGCGGGTCCCGGCCCCCGGCCGTGTGCGGTCCTACTTCTTGCGGCCGCGCTTCTCGCGCACCCGGACCGAGATGTGGATCGGGGTGCCCTCGAAGCCGAACTCCTCGCGGAGGCGGCGCTCGATGAAGCGGCGGTAGCCGGCCTCCAGGAAGCCCGAGGCGAAGAGGACGAACCGGGGCGGCTTGGTGCCCGCCTGCGTGCCGAAGAGGATGCGGGGCTGCTTGCCGCCGCGGATCGGGTGCGGGTGGGCGGCGACGATCTCGCCGAGGAAGGCGTTCAGCCGGCCGGTGGGGACGCGGGTCTCCCAGCCGGCGAGGGCGGTCTCGATGGCCGGGACCAGCTTCTCCATGTGGCGGCCGGTCTTGGCGGAGACGTTGACCCGGGGCGCCCAGGAGACCTGCTGCATCTCGGTCTCGATCTCGCGCTCCAGGTAGTAGCGGCGCTCCTCGTCCAGCTCGTCCCACTTGTTGTAGGCGATGACGATGGCGCGGCCCGAATCGACCGCCATCGTGATGATGCGCTGGTCCTGGACCGAGATGTTGTCGGTGGTGTCGATGAGGATGACGGCCACCTCCGCCTTCTCGACGGCGGCCGCGGTCCGCAGGGAGGCGTAGTAGTCCGCGCCCTCCTGGAGGTGGACCTTCTTGCGGATGCCGGCGGTGTCCACGAACTTCCACGTCACGCCGCCGAGCTCGATCAGCTCGTCCACCGGGTCGCGGGTGGTGCCGGCCAGCTCGTTGACGACGACCCGGTCCTCGCCCGCCACCTTGTTGAGCAGGGAGGACTTGCCGACGTTCGGGCGGCCGATGAGGGCGATGCGGCGCGGGCCGCCGACGGCGTTGCCGAAGCGCTGCTCGGGGGCGTCGGGCAGGACCTTGAGGACCTCGTCCAGGAGGTCGCCGGTGCCGCGGCCGTGCAGCGACGAGACCGGGAACGGCTCGCCCAGGCCCAGGGACCAGAGCATGGCGGCGTCGGCCTCGCCGGACTGGCCGTCGACCTTGTTGGCGGCGAGGACGACCGGCTTCCCGGAGCGGCGGAGCAGCTTGACGACGGCCTCGTCGGTGTCGGTGGCGCCGACGGTGGCGTCCACGACGAAGAGGCAGGCGTCGGCGGCCTCGATGGCGAACTCGGCCTGGGCGGCGACGGAGGCGTCGATGCCGAGGACGTCCTGCTCCCAGCCGCCGGTGTCGACGACCTTGAAGCGGCGGCCGGCCCATTCGGCCTCGTAGGTGACGCGGTCGCGGGTGACGCCCGGCTTGTCCTCGACGACGGCCTCGCGGCGTCCGATGATGCGGTTCACCAGGGTCGACTTGCCGACGTTCGGGCGGCCGACGACGGCGAGGACGGGGAGCGGGCCGTGCCCGGCCTCCTCGATCGCGCCCTCGACCTCCTCGGCGTCGAAGCCCTCTTCCGCGGCGAGCTCCATGAACTCCGCGTACTCGGCGTCGCCAAGTGCCCCGTGGTCGTACTGGTCGTTCATGAAGTCCGTTCCTCGATCATTCGTGGTCGGTGGTTCCCGGTCGACGGGTTCCACTACTGAAAGTCTCGCTCAGCGCCCGGTGAGGCGCCTGGCGTTTTCCAGGTGGGCGGTGAGCTTCCCCTGGATGCGTACGGTGGCCTCGTCCAGCGCCTTGCGGGTGCGGCGGCCGGAGCCGTCGCCCGCCTCGAAGGCGTCGCCGAAGACGACGTCCACGCGGCCGCGCAGCGGGGGCAGGGCCTTGACGAGCCGTCCCCGGCGGTCGGTGCTGCCCAGGACGGCGACCGGGACGATCGGCGCGCCGCTGCGGACCGCGAAGTACGCGAGGCCCGCGCGCAGCGACGCGAAGTCGCCCTCGCCCCGGGTGCCCTCGGGGAAGATCCCGAGGACGCCGCCCTGTTCCAGGACGCCCAGGGCGCCCGCTATCGCGGTGCGGTCGGTGCTGTCCCGGTCGACCTTGAGCTGCCCGATGCCCTCCAGGAAGCCGCCGAGCGGGCCGACGAACGCCTCCTTCTTGATCAGGAAGTGCACGGGGCGCGGGGCGGTGCCCATGAGCATGGGGCCGTCGATGTTGTGCGCGTGGTTGACGGCGAGGATGGCGGGGCCGGAGGCCGGCACCCGCCAGGCGCCGAGGACGCGCGGCTTCCACAGCCCGTACATCAGCCCGATGCCGATGCCCCGGCCGACGGCGGCGCCCTTCGCGGAGGGCACGGTCACCTGACGGCCGCCCGCTTCTCCGCGCCTGTGGTCGCGCTCCGCCTCGACTCCGCTCCCGCCGAGTCGCCCTCGCTCGTTCCTCACTCGGAAGCCTCGGCCTGCGCTGCGTCCCGGCCGCGCCGCTCGTCCACCAGGGTGACGACGCACTCGATCACCTGGTCGAGCGTGAGGTCGGTGGTGTCGACCTCGACGGCGTCGTCGGCCTTGGCGAGCGGGGAGGTCTTGCGGCTGGAGTCGGCCGCGTCCCGCTTGACCAGGGCCTCCTGGGTGGCGCGCACGTCGGCGCCCTTGAGCTCGCCGGAGCGGCGGGCGGCGCGGGCCTCGGGCGAGGCGGTGAGGAAGATCTTGAGGTCGGCGTCGGGCAGGACGGTGGTGCCGATGTCCCGGCCCTCGACGACGATGCCGTGCTCGGCGCCCCGGGCGATGGTCCGCTGGAGCTCGGTGATGAGCGCGCGCACCTCGGGGACGGCGCTGACGGCGCTGACCCTGGAGGTGACCTCCTCGGTGCGGATGGGGCCGGAGGCGTCGACGCCGTCCACGGTGATGGTGGGCCGGGACGGGTCGGTGCCGGAGACGATGACCGGCTTGGCGGCGACGGCGGCGATCGCCCCGGCGTCGGAGACGTCCACGCCGTTGCTGATCATCCACCAGGTGATCGCCCGGTACTGGGCGCCGGTGTCGAGGTAGCTCAGCCCCAGCTTGGCGGCGACCGCCTTCGAGGTGCTCGACTTGCCCGTGCCGGACGGCCCGTCGATGGCGACGATCACGGATTCCACGGTGGGAACACCTTCCTGGGGTGGGGTGGCAGGACCCGGCGGGGTCGCGACGGGCTTCCCCCAAGGTTACCGAGTCCCACGCACCCGTTCGGCCCAGCCCGGTTGCGGCCGCGCACGGGGGCGGGCCGCGTCAGCCCGTACGGAGCGCCCAGCCGCGTTCCTGGAGGGCGGTGCCGAGGACCGGGGCGGCCGAGGGCTCCACCATGAGCTGGACCAGGCCGGCCTGCTGGCCGGTCGCGTGCTCGATGCGGACGTCCTCGATGTTGACGCCCGCGCGGCCCGCGTCGGCGAAGATCCGGGCCAGCTCGCCGGGCCGGTCGCTGATGAGGACGGCGACGGTCTCGTAGGCGGCGGGGGCGGCGCCGTGCTTGCCGGGGACGCGGGAGCGGCCGGCGTTGCCGCGGCGCAGGACGTCCTCGACGCCGGTGGCGCCGTCCCGGCGCTCGTCCTCGTCGGAGGACTGGAGGGAGCGCAGGGCGCGGACGGTCTCGTCGAGGTCGGCGGCGACGCCGGAGAGGACGTCGGCGACGGGGCCGGGGTTGGCGGAGAGGATCTCGACCCACATGCGGGGGTCGGAGGCGGCGATCCGGGTGACGTCGCGGATGCCCTGGCCGCAGAGGCGCACGGCCGACTCGTCGGCCTCCTCCAGGCGCGCGGCGACCATGGAGGACACCAGCTGCGGGGTGTGGGAGACCAGGGCGACGGCCCGGTCGTGGGCGTCGGCGTCCATGACGACGGGAACGGCCCGGCAGAGGGCGACCAGCTCCAGGGCGAGGTTCAGGACCTCGGTGTCGGTGTCCCGGGTCGGGGTGAGGACCCACGGCCGGCCCTCGAAGAGGTCGGCGGTGGCCGCGAGCGGGCCGGAGCGCTCCTTGCCGGACATGGGGTGGCTGCCGATGTACGCGGTGAGGTCGAGGCCCAGGGCCTCCAGCTCCCGCTTCGGTCCGCCCTTGACGCTGGCGACGTCCAGGTAGCCGCGGGCGAGGCCGGTGGTCATGGCCTCGGCGAGGGTGGCGGCGACGTGGGCGGGGGGCACGGCGACGACGGCGAGGTCCACGGGGCCCTCGGGCGCCTCGTCGGTGCCGGCGCCGAGCGCGGCGGCGGTGCGGGCGCGGGCCGGGTCGTGGTCGCGCAGGTGGACGGTGACGCCCCGCCCGGCGAGGGCGAGGGCGGCGGAGGTGCCGATCAGGCCGGTTCCGATGACGAGCGCTGTTCTCACTGGGCGATGTCCTTGCGCAGGGCGGCCGCGGCACCGAGGTAGACGTGCGCGATCCGGGGCTTGGGCAGCTCGGTCTCGACGTGGGCGAGGAGCCGGACGACCCTCGGCATGGCGCCCTCGACGTCGAGTTCCTGGGCGCAGATCAGGGGGACGTCGACGATCCCGGTGTGCCGGGCCGCGGCGGCGGGGAAGTCGCTGTGCAGATCGGGCGTGGCAGTGAACCAGATGCTGATGAGGTCCTCGGCGGTGAGGCCGTTGCGTTCGAGGACGGCGGTGAGCAGCTCCTCGACCCGCTCGCGCATGTGCCCGGCCTCGTCCCGGTCCAGCTGGACGGCGCCTCGGACCGCTCGTACCGCCACGTCGTGCTCCTTCGCCTGCGTCAGTGCTCCGTTCAGCCTAGTCAGCGGCGGGGGCCGGGGAGGACGGCGCCCGCTCTCCGAGACGGGGCGGGCGTACGGGACGGGGCGGGCGTACGGGAGAAGGGGGCCGGTGCCACGCGCACCCGCGCGCTCCGCCACCCGGGGTACGGGCGCAGGCGTGTCGCGGGACCCGGCGGCGGGCGCGTGGCCAAGCTGGCGCCATGACGTCCCACAGCACGAGCCGCCGCACCGTCCTGTTCGCCGCCGCGGCCCTGACGACGACGGGCTGCGGCTCGGACGGGGGCGGGGACGGGGGCGACGGCGGTACGACGGCGGGCACCCCCGAGGCGCCGGACGCCCCGGAGACGCCGGAGGCCCCCGATTCCCCGGACACCCCGGACACCCCGGAGGCCCCCGAGGAGGACGGCGAGGCGCTGGCCAGGACCTCCGAGATCCCGGTCGGCGGCGGAACGGTCTTCCGGGAGGAGAAGGTGGTGGTCACGCAGCCGACGGCCGGCGAGTTCAAGGCGTTCTCGGCGGTCTGCACCCACCAGGGGTGCCTGGTGGACAAGGTCGCGGACGGCACCATCGACTGCCCCTGCCACGGTTCGAAGTTCCGTGTCGCGGACGGCTCGGTGGTGACGGGCCCGGCCACCCGCCCGCTCCCCGCCGAGCAGATTATCGTCTCGGGTGAAACGATCACCCTCGCGTAGCCTGCCCGGCATGACTCCGGACGAGCTGGTGCGCGAGCACACGATCTACTCCTGCGTGATGGGATCGCGCGCCTTCGGTCTGGCGACCGAGGGCAGCGACACGGACCTCCGGGGCGTCTACCTGGCCCCGACGCCGCTCTTCTGGCGCTTCGACAAGCCCCCGGCACACGTGGAGGGCCCGGCCCCGGAGCAGTTCAGCTGGGAGCTGGAACGCTTCTGCGAGCTGGCCCTGCGCAACAACCCGAACGTCCTGGAGTGCCTCCACTCCCCCGTGGTCGAGTACGCCGACGACCTCGGCCGCGAGCTGGTCGCGCTGCGCGGCGCCTTCCTCTCCCGGCAGGCGCACCGGACGTTCGTGCGGTACGCGGGCGGCCAGCGCCGCAAGCTGGACGCGGACGTGCGCCAGTACGGGCAGCCGCGCTGGAAGCACGCCATGCACCTGCTGCGGCTCCTGGCGAGCTGCCGCGACCTGCTGCGCACGGGCGAGCTGAGCATCGGCGTCGGGGAGGACCGCGACCGCCTCCTCGCGGTCAGGCGCGGCGAAGTGGCCTGGCCGGAGGTCGAGTCCTGGATGAACCGCCTCCAGGAGGAGGCCGACCGGGCCCACGACGCCTCCCCGCTGCCCCTCGCACCGGACCGCGCGCGCGTGGAGGACTTCCTGGCCCGCGCCCGCCGCGCGTCAGCCCTGCGGGAGCTGTAGCCGGGCCCGTACGACGAGGTCGTGCAGGGCGTCGTGGGCGCGGACCGCATCCGGGAGGCGGGAGGCGGCGCGGGCCTCGTCCAGGACCGCGTGCAGGGCCTCCGTCTCGGCCCGTACGGCCTCGGGGTCCACCTCGGCCCGCCCGTGCTCGGCCGCCGCCTTGGCGGCGACGAGGCCGGGGATCCGGGCGGGGGCCTCGGGGACCTCCTCCACCAGGGTCGGCAGGTGCGCCTGCACCTCGCCCGCCCGCATCAGGTGGATGCCGGTGAGCAGGGCCCGGTAGGTGTAGAGCAGGGGCTTGAGCTCGCCGCTCTTCTCGTACAGCCGCCACTGCGTCCCGGCGAAGCCCCGGTAGTGGTGCGCGTGGTGGTGGGTGAGCACGTCGGGGACGAGCGCGACCAGCTCCGCGTGGACGTCGGAGGTGTGCGCCACCAGCGGGGAGGTGAGCTGCTCCAGGACGTAGCCGTTGCGGCGCAGCATCAGGCGGGCGAACTTCCGCAGGTCGTGGGTGACCAGGTCCATCTCGACCCCGTCGCGGTCCCACATCCGGCTCCGGGTCTCCTCCGGTTCGCGCAGCCCGACCAGCGCCTCGGCCGGCAGCAGGTGCGCGCCGCGCAGGTCCACGTCCGAGTCGCGGGACGGGAACCCGTACAGGTGCGCGCCCGAGACGGTCGCGAAGAGGAGCGGGTCGGGCTGCTCCGCCACGACGGCGGACAGGTCCGTGCCCCGGGAGGGGTCGAGCTGCGAGGGATCGAGGGCGAGCGTCATGGCTCAAGCGTCCCAGAGGGCGCCGAAGGCGAGGAGGTCGCTCCGGTACTCGACGCGGTCCGCCCACTCCGCCGGCCAGGCGTCCGCGCCGAGGTGGGCCCCGGCGAAGGCGCCCGCGAGGGCGGCGATCGAGTCGGAGTCGCCCCGGGTGCAGGCGGCCCGGCGCAGGGCGGTGAGGGGGTCGCCGGGGAAGAGCAGGAAGCAGAGCAGCCCGGTCGCCAGGGCCTCCTCCGCGACCCAGCCGTCGCCGGTGTACGTGCAGGGGTCGAGCTCCGGGTCGGCCGTGCGCTGGACGGCGTCCAGGCGCTCCAGGACCGCCAGGCACTCGTCCCAGCCGCGCTCGGTGAAGTGCCGGGCGGAGGGGTGCTGGGAGCGGGTCCACAGGTCCCCGAGCCACTCCTCGTGGTAGCGGGAGCGGTTCTCGTACGCGTACGAGCGGAGCTGTCCGACGAGTCCGGCCGGGTCCACACCCCGCGCGAGCAGGTGCACGGCGCGGGCGGTCAGGTCGGAGGCGGCGAGCGCGGTGGGGTGGCCGTGGGTCAGCGCCGACTGGAGCTGCGCGGCGCCCGCCCGCTGCTCGTCGCTCAGACCGGGGACGAGACCGATGGGGGTGACCCGCATGTTGGCGCCGCAGCCCTTGGAATGGATCTGGCCGGCGTCCTGCCAGGGCACGTCGGTCGTCAGCAGTTGGCAGGCGACCATGCAGGTGCGGCCGGGGGCGCGGTTGTTCTCCGGCGACCGGTACCAGTCGACGAACTCCTCGCGCACCGACCGGGCGAGGCGCCTCGGGGCGAGGACGCCCCGGTCCATGGCCGTGCGGATGCCCCGGGCGAAGGCGAGGGCCATCTGGGGGCATGACCCAGATACGCCAGAAACCCGCCACGGGATGATCTTGGAGCGAGCGAATCGCTCTCAGCGCGGGTTCCCGGCCACGAGAGCGTTGACGCGGTTCTCGTACTCGCGGCGAGCCTTGCGCTGGGCGGGGATCGCCCCGGCTCCGTCGAGGACCTGGCAGCGATCGAGGAGCTGGCGGTGGACTGCTGGCACGGTGGTGACGCGGAGGGTGTAGCCCGTGCCGCGTCGTACGGCCTGGCCCTGGTCGAGCGCGGCTCGCTCGGCGTCGTCCAGCTCGGCGGTGCGGAGGAAGTCGGCGACCTTGCCGGGCACGTCGAGGGTGACGAGCAGTTCCGGGGGCGGGACAGCTTCGTCGGTGACGTGCTCGGGCAGGAGATCGGCGACGGCGGTACGGATAGCGCCGCGGCTGACGCCCTGCTCGCGGGCCAAGGCGGCGATGGACTGGCCCTCCAGGTATGCGGTGCGTACGTCGGTGACCGTCTCGCCCGCGAGGGCGGGCCGGCGCCCGCCCCTGTTGCCTTTGGCCTCGGCGGCGCGCAGTCCGTCGTACGTCAGCTCGCGCTGGAGGTCGCGCTGGAGTTCGCCGGCGGCGGCGAGGGTCTGCACCATGAACTTCACGGTGGACAGCAGCTCGCCGGTGCGCGGGTGGCGGGCGGTGAGGTCCATGCCGGAGAACGCCCCGTCGTGGATGCGCAGGGCGAGACGGTCGCGGTGCAGGACGTCGAGCACGTCGAGGATGTGCCCGGTGCCGCGTACGAGGCGGAACATCTCGGAGATGTGCACGGTGTCGCCCGGCCGCGCGTAGGTGAGCAGGTCGCCGAACTTCGGGCGCTCCAGTGGGTGGAGGCGGCTGGAGGTGCCGGCCTCCTCCTCGAAGACGACCGGGTCCTCGATTCCGGCCTCGTGAAGGACGAGGTTCTGGCGGTCGGTCGACTGCTGGTCGGTCGACACCCGCTTGTAGACGAGATTGGCCACGCTGTCCCTCGCTTCTGCCGCCCCATCGGACCTCGGGTGTCATCTAACCCTGTCCTCAACGGCCATCGGATCTCATTGGATCCGGGCCGCCGTGAGGCCCCGGAAAGTCCGGGTTCATTGGACGCGGACCGCTCCTGTCTTCATTCGATCCTTTCCCGACAGGCGGAGAGGCTGCAACCTTGGGGAACACTTGTGCCACCGAGCGCTGGTTGTGAACCCGCGGCCCTTCGTCGTCCACGATCTCGGGTCACGGTGGGCTCGGTACGTCGGCGGGTATCAGTTCACCGTAGCCGTGGCGCCCGCGCTGGCGGAGAGGACGACGGTGGTACGGGTGCACGGGCGGCCGTGGACAGTGGCGTGCTCGGCGGGGGCGGTGTGGCCGTTGACGGTGATGGTGGGGTGGGTGCCGTCGAAGTGCGGCTGCCATTTGTAGGCGCGGGTGGCGGAGTGGTTGGTGGCGGTGCTGGAGGTGTGGCCGTCGTGGCGGACGGTGATGCTGTCGGGGCCGAGGGGGATGTGGGCTGCTTGCAGCCAGTCGATGCCAGCGGGCAGGTGGGAGTGAGTGGCAAATGCGTTGCCCGGGGCGTCGGGGGTGATGCCGAGGAGACCTTCGATCGTCTGGTGGATAAGGGTGTAGGAGACCTCGGGGTACTCGCCGTTGGTGCCTTGGCGGGGTACGGGGTGGTCGTCGTTTCGGGCGTCGTAGATGCGCTGCATCCACTGCCAGGCGCGGTCGTTGTGGCCGTGGGGGAAGAACGTGTCGGGAAGGTAGGTGAGGGCCTCGATGTTGTGTGGGCGGGTGTTGGGGTCGCCAACCTGCTGGTGGATGAAGTTGAGGTAGTCGGTGGTGCGCTGGCCTGGGGCGGTGATGTCCTTCATGGGCATGAACCAGCTGTTCTCGCGGCCCCAGCCGGTGAGCGCCTGGCCGCTGGTGGAGTAGGCGCGGATCATGTCGTGGCCGTGGCCGCTACCGGCCCAGGTGGTGTTGAAATAGTCCTTCAGGTCGCGGGCCTCCTGGGCGGCGTGGTCAGCGAGGGTGGTGTCGCCGCGGGCCTGGGCGAGGACTGAGACGGCGAGGTGGGCCTGGTACTGGGAGGCGATTGCGTCCCCGGCCTCTGCAAGTGGCTGGCCGCCTTCGTCGTAGCTGGCGACGCCGCGAAAGATGTCCTGGCCTGGGGCGCGGGCGATGGTGACGCGGTCGTTCTTCGCGGTCCCGTGGGAGCGGAGGAAATCGTCGGTGGTGTGGCGGTAGAACGCCCACAGGGTCTCGTCGGTGATCCAGGTCCGGTCGCCGGTCCATCGGTAGGCGTGGGCGGCTCTTTCGACGAGTTCGAAGGGTGCGGGCAGTTCGCGTACGAAGGAGTCGGTGCCGCGGTAGTCGATGGCGTGCGCGGTGGTGGTGTCGAAGTTCATCGACCACACCGGGTACCAGCCGCGCTCAGAGGTGGCGGAGCGTGCGAAGGACCGCAGCATGGTGAGGGTTTCGGTGTGCAGGCCGAGGAGGAGTGCGCCGGGGACCTGGTGGGCGAAGTCGCGCATGTAGTAGGCGCTGCGGTGGGCATAGCCGGCCCAGAAGCTGGGTCGGTAGGTCGCGGTGGAGGTGCCGGTGGGGTGGTTTTCGTCGGCGTTGACCGGGCCTGGTGTGCCGGCGAGGTGGACCCAGCTGTTGGCCTTGGTTTTCGCCCAGGCGAACATGGCGGCGGCTGTGGGGTTGGAGGAGGTCACCACGGGGTCGGCGGGCGCGGCGGGCGACAGCATCGCGTCGTCGGCGTTGACCCAGGCGTGGGCGTTGGTAAGGGCGACGGTGAGTCGGTCACCGGCCGCGACGGCAACGGCGGGGGTGGTGGAGCGTGTGTAGCGGGCGCGTCCTGGCAGCGGTGTGCTGGCGGGTGCGGTGTTGTCGGTGGAGGCTTGCAGGGTGCCGCCGTCGTTGCCTGCGGCGGTCCAGATCGAGGCCATGACCCGGCACGGGCCGGTTGCGGTCATGGTCTGGGAGACCTGCGTTCCGGGTGTGGCGTCGAGGTAGGCGTGGCGGGTGCCGGTGTGGGGGTTGTTGGTGCCGATGCCGGCGTGTGCGGTGAAGGTCCAGCCGTGCGTGCCCTCCTCGAAGCCGGGGTTCGTCATGAGGAGGGGAGCAAACGGGAGGGCGTTGATCGCGATGTCGTCGATGTTGGTCCAGCCGTCGCCGGACTGGACCGCGATGGTAAGCCGGTCACCGGCGTTTACCGTGATCGCGGGCAGGGTGTGTCGGGTGTAAGGCTGCGCGCTGCTGAGAGGGAACGTCTCGATCAGGATGTCGTTGCGGCTGAGGCTGAAGGTCGCGCCGCCTGCGCCGGTGGCGATCCACGCTGAGGCTTCGTAGGTTCCTGGCGCGGCGGCGGTGACCGTCTGGGTGAGGGCTCTACCCGGCCCCGCGTCGAGGTAGGCATGGTGGATGCCGCTGTGCGGGTTGTTGGTGGCCACGCCCGCGCCGGTGGTGAACGTCCAGCCGAGCGTTCCGTCTTCGAATCCGGGATTGGCCAGGTCCAAGGGCGGCGGTCCCGTGGGGGCGGGCTCGGTGGGAGCAAAAGTGGTGGGGGCTGTGTTGCGCACCGCTTCGGTCATGGAGATTCCTGTTCGCTGGGGCAGGAGGCGCCGGCCCGGGCATACCCCGGAGGGTGCGGTGGCCATGAGGGCGGTCGCGGGCGCGGCACCGAACGCGCTGACAGGCGCAGGGTGCAGCGCCCGCGTGGGCCGGGTCAGTCAGTTGTGGCCGCGGTGGACACAGAGCAGCTGGTCTTTGCGGTCGGAGGGGGCGTGCTTGTCGCGGTAGGCGATCAGCGCCGGGTCGGAGGCCGTCTGGTGACTGGGGAACTTCTGGTCCGGGGACCAGGTGCTCCCGTCGAAGGTCAGCCAGTACATGTTGGTGTCGGTGTGGGCGCCGCGGTGCGCGCAGTACAGCTTGTCCTGGAAGACTTCCAGTGCAGCGCCGGTGGAGGTGCGGTGCTTGCCGCTGCTGGTGACGATCTCCTCGTCCTTGGTCCACGACGACCCATCGAACCGGGTCCACCACAAGGTGGTGTTGGTGTCGGCGCCCTGGTGAACGCAGTACAGGCGGTCCCTGTAGACCGCCAGGCCCGGCTCCGAGGCGGTGGCCTGCCAGTCTGGGAACTTGTGGTCATCAGACCACGAGCTGCCGTCGAAGGTCATCCACCACAGCTGCGGGTCGCCTGCGCCGCGGTGCACGCAGTACAGCCGGTCCCGGTAAACCGCCAGCGCTGGCCCGGTGCGCGAGAAGCCGGGCATTTTGGTGTCGGAGCTCCACGAGCTGCCGTCGAACACGGTGTACCACAGCTGGTCGTCGCCTGCGCCGCGGTGCACGCAGTACAGCTTGTCCTGGAACACCGCGAGCGCTGGTCCTCCGGCGCTGTGGTGCCCAGGGAATCTGTTGTCCTCGCCCCAGCCCTTGTCCGGGTCGTAGACCGCCCACCACAGCGAGTCGTCGTTCGCGCCGCGGTGCACCGCGTACAGCTTCCCGTGGTACTCCGCCAGCGCCGGCGCGTCCCAGCTCTCGTGGCCGGGGAACGCCTGGTCCTTGTTCCAGTGCCACGCGCTTTTGTCGGAGTCCCACGCATAAGTGGTCCACCACAGCTTGACGTCCTGGACCGGCGCGTCCTCGCGCGTGGGGATCAGCATCGCCGGTGACACCCACGGCGAGCTCAGCTTCACCCCGTTGTCCCCCGCCACCGCCTCGATCCACTTGGTCTGCGCCATGACGGCGACCTCGACGACCTCCTTGATCCCCTCAGGCAGAAACGGCTTGAGGACTTCACCGAGGAGTTCGCGGCCCTTGATGTAGTACTTCACCGCCTCGTGGTCGAGATGGAGGTCGAACCCCCACCAATGCGTCTCAACCCACACCTTGCCGTTACTCACCCGCGAACTCCTCACACTCGCAGAAACCGCCGAATGCCGACCATTTAGTCGGCTGTTTGATCCTTGCCCGCTGGTCACGGCCTGCCCAGGGACGATCACCCGGTTGCAGCGCCCGAACGGCGGGCGCACGAATGCGTATACGGGGGCGCATACGTACGGGTCCCGAGCGCCCCAGCTTGAGGCGCACCCGACGCAGTGGAGTCGATCGCGCATGCATTGGCCTGCGCTGACCTCGCCGGGGGCACGGTTGGCGCCCTATCGACTGCCCAGGACGCTCCTGTGTGGGTCTGCCGCTGACGGTCGGCTGCCTCGGTTACTCGGTGCCGGTCTCGTCTTCGTCCAGCTCCGGCGAGTCGACGCGGTGAAGCTGTAACGTCCGACGCGGGACCGTCCACGACACTGGGTTGGTCAGGCCGCCCGGCCGTAGCTGTCCGACGCGGGCGTCGCCTCACCGCGCAGCGGGCTGAAGTCGACGTCCAGGTGCGGGTCGTACGCCTCGGGCTGGATGCCGAGTTCGTGGGTGGAGTACTCGCCGAAGCGGCGGATGTGCTCGGTCAGGTACGGCGAGATGTGGGCCAGGTCCTCGGGGTCGACGACGTAGCCCTCCTCCTGGAGCTGGCGCACGATCTCGGCGATGTCCAGGGCGTTGTGAAAGATCACCGCGTTCGTGAGCAGGGCGTTGAATTTCGCGGTCTTCTCCTGCTCGACGGGGTCGTTGTCGGTGATGACGCCGCCGTTGCCGAAGCCGATCCACTGGGAGAAGCCGTTGAACGCCTCGACCTTGTTCGTGGCGGCGGTCACCCGTCGGCGCAGCGGAGCGTCCGAGAGGTAGCGCAGGAGCTGGATGGTGCGGATGACGCGGCCGACCTCGCGGAAGGCGGTGTAGGTGGCGTTCTTGCGTGAGCCGGCGCGCAGGCGCCGCAGCAGCAGCGTGGAGGAGATGGCGCCCTCGCGTACGGAGACAGCCACGCGCATCAGGTGCCGGAACTGGGATTCGATCAGGTCGAAGTCGATGACGTTGCGGCCCGGCTCTCCGAACAGGGCGTCGATGTGCACGTACTCGGTCCGCTTCGTGGGCCGGTAGAAGGTCAGGTCCTTCCAGTTCCTGATCCTGGGCATCAGGTCGAAGCCCAGCAGGTGGGCGAGCGCGAAGACCGGGAACGACTGGCCCTGCGTATCCGCGTGCACCGTGGTCGGCTTCACCTCGGAGGTGTTCTTCAGCAGGCCCTCGATGATGTAGACGGCCTCCCACACCCCGCACGGGATGAAGTGCGTGAACAACGCGATGTAAGTGTCCGAGATGTGGTGGTAGGCGATGCCGCCCGGCTTGCCGTACCGCACGGACGTCTCGGACAGCAGGTTGTTGAGGTAGGTGTCCATGTGGGTGCCGTCCGCGGCGACCGCGGAGCCGTCGCCCCACGCCTGGGAGATGTCCAGGCGGGCGTGCGCGTTGACCAGGTCGGCGATCGCCTCGTTCAGCGTCGGGATGGAGAAGTGCCGGTTCGCGGCCAGCGACAGCTCGTGCCCGCTCACGCCGGGAATGTGGCGGGCGGCCTCGTAGGGGCCCATGTTCGTGCCCTTCACGAACGTGGTGATCACGTACCGGCCGAAGGGGTCCTTCAGCTTCGGCTCGTTGCCGGAGGCCGGGCCGAAGCGGCGCCACCACTCCACCCAGTACGCCGTGCGGGAGATGATCCCGAGCAGGGAGCGCTCCGGCATCCGGGCCTTGATCTCCTGCTCCAGGGCCTTCGCCGAGGCCCGCTGGCCCTCGGAGCGGTGGGCCTTGAGGGAGGGGATGCCGGTCTCCGGATCGATGACCAGGCCCTCGTTGTCCGGGTACCCGGCATCCGCCGCAGCGGCAGCCGCGGTGAGCTTGTCCTCCAGCTGCCGCCGGAACGTCACCGCGTCGTACGGCGTCGTGTCGCCGGGCTCGGCGAGACCGACCTCCGCCAGGTAGTCGCCCAGCTTTGCCTCGACGGCCTCCCACGGCAGAAGCTGCTCGCTCCAGTCGGCGTACTCCTCGGAGTCGGCCACCGCGACGTCACCGATCCGCAGCTCCTCGGCGAGTGCGGCGAACACCATCGCCTCGAAGTGCTTGCGCACGAAGGCACCCGGCCGGTTCTTGTCCCGTACGGCCTTCTGCCAGTTCAGCGTGGCGAACGAGATGTCGACCGGGCGGCCGTCCTCGTGCCGCTCGGGGATGTAGTCGCGCAGGTTCTTGTGGCGGCGGGCGTGCGCGAGCGCGTCCAGGACGCGGTTGTCCTCGGAGGTTGCCCGCAGTTCCAGGCGGCTGGTCAGGTCGTACATGGTGGAGCGGTCCTTGAGCAGGTGCCCGTACAGCAGCACCTCCCAGTAGTTGCCGTGATGGGCGGCCACCTTCTCGATCTGCTCGTACTGCCCCTCGAACCCGCCGAAGTCGTCCACCGCCGCAGCCGGTGCTCCCAGGGCGCCGGCCTGTACGCGCAGGGCCTTCGCCATCGTGTGCAGCGCGGGTGCGAGCCCCTCGCCGAGCCGGTCCGCGACGGTGTCAGGCCCGGCATCCTGACCGAGCTCCCCGACCACCGTCAGGATCTCGGCAGTCAGCGCGGCCGCCTTCTCCCGCGCGGCCTGCACGGGACTGTCGGAGTCGATGTGCTGGAGCACCGTACGGTAGTTCCCGATCAACGCCTCGACGATGGCCTGCTGCTGATCCCGGATCTGCTCCAGCTCCGCCTTGGCCCGCTTGACCTGCAACGCGATCCGCTTGCAGAACATCGTGGTCAGGTCGTCCCGGGCCCGCATCCGTGCCTTGTGGACCAGGCACACCAGCAGCGCGAGCCGCTTCACCAGGTTGTAGTCCCGCAGCCCCGGCGCATCTGCGGCATCCGCCTCACCGGCGAAATCCGTGATCTTCCCCGAGGTGACGCCAGCCAGCCACAGCCCGGTCTCGCCCAGCTCGTCCACCCACCCCAGATGCTCGGCCTGGGCACGGAAGTGCGACCACGTCGGGGCCTTCGCCGACTGCTTCAGCCGGTTGTACTTCGTGGTGCCCGAGGGGTCCTTCTCCGACAGCAACGCAAGCAGCCGCTCGCGGTGGGCCTCGCTGAGCTGGTCGTAGACGCCCATGCAGATTGAGGCGTTCACCTCGGTGCGGACCTTCGCCGCGAGCGCGTCCAGCGTGGTGAAGCCCGGCAGCTCCAGCCCGGCCTCGACGACCTTCTCCAACGCGATGTTGATCAGATCGGCCGGCCGGTTCTTCGACACCGCCTCGCTCCGCATCACCGCCTCGGCGATCTTCCGGGCCCTCGCCTTGTCGTACGACAGGCCCGTCCGCTGGCGTACGGCGGTTCGCTGCCGTTCCGCCGTACGGTTCGCGGCCTTCGGCACCGTGCCCTCCTGCAGGTCCACAGCGCGGCGGACGAAGTCGACCACTGTCTCCGGGATCTCATCCAGCTTCGGGAAGCACCCCATGCGCTGGTACGACTTCAGAGCGAGCAACTGGGCCAAGAGGTGCTCGTCGCAGTCGGTGCGGGCGGCGGCCCACTCGACCTCGTCCCGGCTCGGCGCGAAGAACAGATGCAGCTCATGCGCGGTGATCAGCCGCTTGAACCGCGGATACGCGGTCCGCTCGATCGAGGTCACAGCCCACCCCGCCCCAGACGAAACCCAACATCACCACCAACGACACTGAGCCGAACGAGTGACGGGACAGGGCACTCAACAACTCAAGATCATCCCGTGGCGGGTTTCTGGCGTATCTGGGTCATGCCCCATCTGGGTGTCGTCGGTGACGCGGCCGTTGCCCGGCAGGTCCAGCTCCCGCCACGGGCCGTACCAGCTGATGATGCGCGGCACGTCGATGAACTCCGTGGGGAGTCCCAGCGCGTCGCCGAGCGCGAGTCCGATCAGGGATCCGGTCGCGGCCCGCTTGGCGGCGGTGCGTGCGTGGTTCACGAGGAGCGTCCTTCCGGTCGCAGGAGGGGCGGGTGGAGGGCCGTGGCCCCGCCCGCCCGGTAGAGGGCGGCCGGTTTCCCCCGTCCGCCGGTGAGGCGCGGCGGCCCCTCCACGGCCCGGACGAAGCCGGGCGTGGCGAGGACCTTGCGCCGGAAGTTGGGGCGGTCGAGCTCGACGCCCCAGACCGTCTCGTAGACCTGCCGCAGCTCGCCGAGGGTGAACTCGGGCGGGCAGAAGGCCGTGGCGAGGCAGGTGTACTCGAGTTTGGCGCCGACCCGTTCGTGGGCGTCGGCGAGGATCCGGTCGTGGTCGAAGGCGAGCGGCGCGTGCGTCCCGTACGGGATCCACCGCGCCTGGGCCGCGTCCCCGCCGCCGCGCGGCTCGGGCGGGTCGGGGACGAGCGCGGTGAAGGCGACGGAGACGACCCGCATCCTCGGGTCGCGGTCCGGCTCGGTGTAGGTGCGGAGCTGTTCGAGGTGGAGTCCGGCGACGGTGGTCCCGGAGAGGCCGGTCTCCTCGGCGAGTTCGCGGCGGGCGGCGGTCTCGGCGGACTCGCGGGGCAGCACGAAGCCGCCGGGCAGGGCCCAGGACCCGGCGTACGGCTCCCGGGCGCGTTCGACGAGCAGGACGCGGAGGCTTTCCTCGCGGATCGTGAGGACGGCGAGGTCGACGGTGACGGCGAACGGCTCGAAGGCGTGCGGGTCGTAGCCCTCGGGGGCCCGGTGGGCGGTCATCGGCGCTCCGGCAGGGGGTCGGTGAGGCGGGGGCCCTCGGCGAGCAGCGCGTCCACGGCGGCGACGGCGGTGGCGAGCCGTTCCTCGTGCGGGCCGGTGAGCACGACCGTGCGGCGGCCGGAGTGCGCGAGCTGGGTGAGGAAGCGGGCGGTCATCCAGGGCCGCAGGTGCTCCCCGTCGCGCAGGCCGTCGTCCTCGAAGTCGACGCCCCGGTGGTCGGTGAGCAGCCAGAGGTGCTGGCGGCCGCGGGCGGCGATCTCGCCGGTGTCGGGGCTGGTGGTGCCCATGTAGCGCTCGTGCCAGATGGTGGTGGCGAAGGCGTCGGTGTCGCAGAAGAGGACGGGCGAGCCGTCGCGGGCGGCCTCCTCCTCCAGTTCGGCCTGGCGCTGGGCGATGACGGGGAAGTCGGAGGAGCGGAAGGCGACGTCCGGCCAGGTGGCGCCGGGGCGTTCGGCCCTCAGCTCGGCGAGCTTGAGTTCGCTGTACTCGCGGCCGTACTCCGGTACGTACCGGGTGCGGGCCCAGACGCCGCCGCGCCGCCGGTAGTGGTCGGCGAGGGCGAGGGCCATGGTGGTGGTGCCGGTGGACTCGGCGCCGAGGACGACGACCCGGCGGGTGAGCGCGGCCCGCACGGGGGCCTCCAGGAAGTCCCAGCAGCCGGCGGGGTCCGCGCGGACGGCGGTGCCGGAGACGGGGAAGCGGGCGCGGTCGGGGTCGACGAGGACGGACGCGGCGCCGAAGCGGCGGCCGAGTTCCTCGCCGTAGGGCTCCGAGGTGAAGACGGCGTCGACGCGTTCGGGCACGGCGGCCCGGAAGACGCGCATGTGGGCCTCCCACACGTCGGGGTCGTGGAGGTCGACGGGGTGGTCGTCGACGGCGCCGACGACGAGGGCGTCGGGGTGGACCTCGCGCATCCAGGCGACGCGCTCCTCCAGCGGCACGGACTCGGCGGAGGAGGCGCAGACGAGGACGGTGAGGCGGTCGCAGCGGGCGAGGGCGGTGCGGACGAGGTGGTGGTGGCCGGCGTGCGGCGGATAGAACTTGCCGAGGACGAGGCCGTGCCCGTAGCGCTCCGGCCGCCCGGTGCCGGGGTCGTCGTGCGTCACGCCGCCGCCTCCACCTGTCGCCGGGCGGTCCCCGCGAAGTCCCTGCTCCAGCCGCGCAGGCCGCTCGCGCAGAGCGCCATGAAGCCGACGTACAGCAGGGAGGTCAGGTACAGGCCCTTGTGGGCGTACAGCGGCACGTAGACGACGTCCGCGGCGATCCAGAGCCACCAGGACTCCAGGCGCTTCCGGCACTGGCCGTAGGTGGCCATGAGGGAGAGCGCGGTGGTCAGGGCGTCCCAGAAGGGGACGGTCGAGTCGGTGGCGCGGTCGAGCAGCAGGGTGAGGGCGAGGGTCCCCACCACCCCCGCCGCGAGCAGCCACGCCCATTCGGTGCGCGTGGTGCGGCGCACCGGAAGGGTGTCGGAGCCTGGTCCACCCCCGTGGGTCCAGGTCCACCAGCCGTACGCGGCGAGGGTGATGAAGACGATCTGGAGGCCGGCGTCGGCGTAGAGCCCGGCCTGCGTGAAGAGCAGGACGAAGAAGAGGTTGTTGGCGATGCCGATCGGCCAGTTGGCCACGTGCTGGCGGGCCACCAGCCAGACGCAGAGCGCTCCGCTGCCGAAGCCCAGGACCTCGGTCCAGCTGACCGGGGTGTCCAGGACGGTGAAGAGCGGTTGCTGCAGGGGTTCGAGCAAAGTCGCGAGGCTCACGCCCGCCTCCTTAAGAGTCATGTTGACTATAAAGGGTGGCGGGCCGCGCCCACAAGGGCCGGGCGGGGACGCGAAGGAGCGGACACGCACACGGAAGGGCCGGGCGGGGACGCGAAAGGGGCCCGTGACCGCCGGAACGGTCACGGGCCCCTTCGTACGGATGCGTACGGGCGCCTCGGCGGCGCTACATGCCGACTTCCTTCATCAGCATGCCGACCTCCGTGTTAGTCAGGCGGCGCAGCCAGCCCGACTTCTGGTCGCCCAGCGCGATCGGGCCGAAGGCGGTGCGGACCAGCTTCTCGACCGGGAAGCCCGCCTCGGCCAGCATCCGGCGCACGATGTGCTTGCGGCCCTCGTGCAGGGTGACCTCGACCAGGTAGTTCTTGCCGGTCTGCTCGACCACGCGGAAGTGGTCGGCGCGGGCGTAGCCGTCCTCCAGCTGGATGCCGTCCTTGAGCCGCCGGCCGACCTCGCGGGGCAGCGGGCCGGTGATGGCGGCCAGGTAGGTCTTCTTCACGCCGTACTTGGGGTGCGTGAGGCGGTGGGCCAGCTCGCCGTGGTTGGTGAGCAGGATGATGCCCTCGGTCTCCGTGTCGAGCCGGCCGACGTGGAAGAGCCGGGTCTCGCGGTTGGTGACGTAGTCGCCGAGGCACTGGCGGCCGTCCGGGTCCTCCATGGTGGAGACGACGCCGGCGGGCTTGTTCAGGGCGAAGAAGAGGTACGACTGGGTGGCGACGGTCAGGCCGTCCACCTTGATCTCGTCCTTCTCCGGGTCGACGCGCATGCCCTGCTCGACGACGATCTCGCCGTTGACCTCGACCCTGGCCTGCTCGATCAGCTCCTCGCAGGCGCGGCGCGAGCCCATGCCGGCGCGGGCGAGGACCTTCTGCAGCCGCTCGCCCTCCTGCTCGGCGCCGGGGAAGGTCTTGGGGGTCTTGATCTCGGGCTTGCCGGCGTACCGCTCCCGGTTGCGCTCCTCGGTGCGGGCGTCGTACTCGCGCGAGCGGGCCGGCGCCGTACGGCCGCCGCCGCGCTGCGGGGACTGCCGGGGGCCGCCCTTGGCCCCGCCGCGCGCCGCGTCGCCGCGACCGCGCCGGGGGGCGTCCGAGCGGCCGGCGAGGCCGTCCACGTCGTAGCTGCGCTCCTCCGGGCGCGGCCGGCGCGTGTTGGCACCGCCCTGGCCTCCCTGGCTCCCCTGCCGGAAGCCGCCGCCCTGGCCGCCGGGGCGACCGCCGCTCTGACCCGGACGGCCACCGCCCTGGCCCGGACGCCCGCCGCCCTGGCGGTCGTCGCGCCCGTTGCCGGCGCCGCGGTAGTTGCCGCGTCCGCCGCCACCGCCGCCGCTTCCACGGCCGCCACCGCTGCCGCCGCGGCCGCCGCTGTTGCCACCACGGCTCCCGCCGTTGTTTCCGCTGCTGTTCCTGCCGCTGCTGCTTCGCATCAAAGTTCCGTCTTGTCGTCTACGTCTGCGTCGGGTTCGAACGACGGGACGCCTTCGAGGGAGTCCGGCTCGACCGCCTCCGCCTCGGGGAGGAAGGGGGCGAGCTCGGGGAGTTCGTCCAGGCCGCGCAGGCCCATCCGCTCCAGGAAGTAGTTCGTCGTCCTGTACAGGATCGCACCTGTTTCGGGTTCCGCGCCCGCCTCCTCCACCAGACCCCGCTGGAGGAGGGTCCGCATCACGCCGTCGCAGTTGACCCCGCGCACCGCCGAGACGCGGGAACGGCTGACCGGCTGGCGGTACGCGACGACCGCGAGGGTCTCCAGGGCCGCCTGGGTGAGCCGGGCCTGCCGGCCCTCCAGGACGAAGGCCTCGACGGCCGGGGCGTACGCGGGGCGGGTGTAGTAGCGCCAGCCCCCGGCGACCTGGCGCAGCTCGAAGCCGCGGCCCTGGGCGGTGTACTCGTCGGCCAGCTCGCGCAGGGCGTCGGCGACCTCCCGGGGAGTGCGGTCCAGGACCTCGGCGAGGTGGGCCTCGGTGGCGGGCTCGTCGACCACCATGAGGACGGCTTCGAGGGAGGGCTTGAGGCCGGTGCCGTTGTCGGTGCCGGTGTCGGGGACGCTCACGCGCGGGCCTCCGTTTCCTGTTCCTGTCCTGGTTCCTGGTCGAACTCGTCGGTGACCCCGGTCTCGCCGTCCCCGCCGGTCCAGGAGACGGTGAGGTCACCGAGGGCGGTCTCCTGGTCGAGGGCGACGGCCCGCTCCCGGTAGAGCTCCAGGAGGGCGAGGAAGCGGGCGACGACGGTGAGGGTGTCGCCGGCGTCCTCGATCAGCTCCCGGAAGGCCGCCGTGCCGCGCTCGCGCAGCAGAGCGGCGACCACGGCGGCCTGCTCGCGGACGCTGACGAGGGGGGCGTGGACGTGCTCGACGTACACCTGCGGCTCGGCCTTGGGCTGCATGGCCTTGACGGCCAGCTTGGCGAAGCCCTCGGCGCCGAGGGAGATGACGACCTCGGGGAGCAGCTCGGCGTGGTGCGGTTCGAGTCCGACGGTACGGGGGTGGCGGCGGCCCTCGCTCTCCCACCGCTCCTCGAAGATCGCCGCGATGCGCTTGTACGCGCGGTACTGGAGGAGCCGGGCGAAGAGCAGGTCGCGGGCCTCCAGGAGGGCGAGGTCGGCCTCGTCCTCCACCTCGGCGGCGGGCAGCAGCCGGGCGGTCTTGAGGTCGAGCAGGGTGGCGGCGACGACCAGGAACTCGGTGGTCTGGTCGAGGTCCCCGTCGGGCCCGAGGGCCCGCAGGTGCGCCATGAACTCGTCGGTGACCTCGGAGAGCGCGACCTCGGTGACGTCGAGCTTGTGCTTGGTGATCAGCTGGAGCAGCAGGTCGAAGGGCCCCTCGAAGTTCGAGAGGCGCACGGTGAACCGCCCCTCGGCCCCACCGGGACCGCCGGCCGGGAGCCCGTCCGCGACGGCCGGAGGCCCGTCCGTGGCGGCCGGGGGCCCGTCGCCGGGCTCCGGGTGTTCCCCGTCGGGCGCGGATCCTCGCGCGGCCCCGGGCTCCCCCGCTGCCGGGGACGCCGCGTCCGGGTCACCGGGACGTACGGTCACGGCCTCTGCGGGGCCGGGTTCCCCGGCGGGGGCCGGGTGCCCCTCACGGGGGGCCGGCTCCACGGGCGCGGAGGGCTCGGAGGGGAACGCCGGGAGTTCCCGGCCGCCCGCGGGCCCTCCCGCGGGCGCGGGGGGCTCGGCGACGGGCCCTGGGGGCTCCCGATCAAGCGCGGGGGCCCGTACGGCCGCCTCGGGGACCCCGGCGGGCGCCGCAGAGGTCCCGGCAGGCACTCCGGGAGTCCCGGCGGGATCCACAGAGGTCCCGGCAGGCACTCCGGAGGTCCCGGCGGGAGCCACAGAGGTCCGGGAGGGTTCAGGGGCCCCGGCCCCCTCCCCCGCCCCCCGCAGGGGTCCCGTGCCCCCGCCGTGCCCCAGAGCGCGGCGGCGCGGCGGGCGGGACGTTTCGTCGGGGGTGGAGTCGGGGGCGTGGTGCATGGAGGTCCAGGGGAGCGGAGGGCGCGGCAGCCCGCAGGCTACCGTCAGCGGCCGCGCAGACGGCGGACGAGGATGCTCGCGTCGCCGCGGGACTCCAGGTCCGCCAGGACGACCGCGACGGCCTCCCGGACGATCCGGCCCCGGTCGACGGCGAGGCCGTGCTCGCCGCGCAGCACGAGCCGGGCGTGCTCCAGGTCCATCAGCTCCTCGGCGGAGACGTAGACCGTGATCTTCTCGTCGTGGCGCTCGCGGCCGCTGGGCCGCCGGCTCGCGGTGCGGCCTCCGCCGCGCCGCCGGGGGGCGGCGGCCGGGGCCGCCTTCTCGGTCTCGGGGGACGTCCGGGCGCGCGGTTCCGCGGCCTCGGAGTCCGCCGCCGTGTGCTCCGCGGAGCCCTCGGCCGCCGCCGGGTCGCTCTCGCCCGCCGGGGCCGGGACGGCCCGGCGGGGTGAGGACGCCTGCAGCGCCGTCCCCCCGGTCGTACGGAAGAGTTCGTCGGCGCCGGGCAGACTCACTCGGCGTGACACCGGGCGAGCACCTCCCTGGCGAGCTGGCGGTAGGCGGCGGCGCCCACGGAGTTGGAGGCGTACGTGGTGATGGGCTCGCCGGCGACCGTGGTCTCCGGGAAGCGCACGGTCCGCCCGATGACCGTGTGGTAGACGTGGTCGTCGAAGGCCTCGACGACGCGCGCGAGCACCTCGCGGCTGTGCACGGTCCGGGAGTCGTACATCGTGGCGAGGATGCCGTCGAGCTCCAGCTCGGGGTTAAGCCGCTCCTGGACCTTCTCGATGGTCTCGGTCAGCAGGGCGACGCCGCGCAGCGCGAAGAACTCGCACTCCAAGGGCACGATGACCTTGTGAGCGGCCGTCAGGGCGTTCACGGTCAGCAGGCCGAGCGAGGGCTGACAGTCGATCACGATGTAGTCGTAGTCGTTCATCAGCGGCTTCAGGGCGCGCTGGAGGGTGGACTCGCGCGCGACCTCGCTCACCAACTGCACCTCGGCGGCCGAGAGGTCGATGTTGCTCGGCAGCAGGTCCATGTTGGGCACGGCGGTCTTCAGGAGGACCTCGTCGGCCGACATGCCCCGCTCCATGAGCAGGTTGTAGACGGTGAGGTCGAGCTCCATGGGGTTCACGCCGAGGCCGACCGACAGGGCTCCCTGCGGGTCGAAGTCGACGAGCAGGACCCGCCGTCCGTACTCGGCGAGCGCGGCGCCCAGGTTGATGGTCGACGTGGTCTTGCCGACGCCGCCCTTCTGGTTGCACATCGCGATGATCTTCGCGGGTCCGTGGTCGGTCAGCGGACCCGGGATCGGGAAGTACGGCAGGGGCCGTCCGGTCGGGCCGATCCGCTCGCGGCGCTGGCGGGCGGCGTCGGGCGCGAGGGTGGCCGCGTACTCCGGGTCGGGCTCGTACTCGGCGTCGGGGTCGTAGAAGTGCCCCTCGGGCACCTCGTCGTAGGCGGCGAAGTGGGTGGACTCTCGGCCCATCTCGTTGCCGGCCGTGGCGTTCACGTGTAGGCCGTCCATCGTCTTCATCGTGTGGGCTGTCGTCACGGGCTGGTGCGTCGCGAAGGTCCGCACCGCGACGGAGCCGATCGGAGCTCCCGGCGCACCACTCCCGGGAGTAAATGTCGACTTATTCACAAGTCGTCTTACCTCCTTGAGCGTGACCAGGAACATTTATCGATAGGTCAGCGTGGCACCATGCCGACGGTTGGCGACTCTATGGCGTGTCACCGGTCCGCAGCAACACAATCCGCCGGACCCGGCCCGATGTGTCGGCAACCGAACACGTCTCTGTCAAGGGTGCGCGGCCACGCATCCGCACGTTTCCGGGGTGTGCGAAACGGTTAAAGAGTTACGTTCGCCGCGAGTTGCCCGAACGTTTCGGCGTGGCCGGAGACACGGCCGGCCGGACCTTGTCGAACAAGGTCCGGCCGGGTGCGCGGTATTGACGGCGCGCGTTGACGCGGTGCCGCGGGGTCAGCCCAGGAGGCTGCTCAGCTCGACGTGCTCCAGGCCGTGGGCCTCGGCGACCTCCTTGTACACCACCTTGCCGTCATGGGTGTTGAGACCCAGGGCGAGGGCGGCGTCGCGGCGCAGGGCCTCGGCCCAGCCGTTGTTCGCCAGCGACACGATGTAGGGAAGCGTGGCGTTGGTGAGGGCGTAGGTGGAGGTGTTCGGGACCGCGCCCGGCATGTTGGCGACGCAGTAGAAGACCGAGTCGTGGACCCGGAAGGTCGGCTCGGCGTGGGTGGTCGGGTGCGAGTCCTCGAAGCAGCCGCCCTGGTCGATCGCGATGTCGACAAGGACACTTCCGGGCTTCATCTTGGCGACGAGCTCGTTGGTGACCAGCTTCGGGGCCTTGGCGCCCGGGATGAGGACGGCGCCGATGACGAGGTCGGCCTCGACGACGGCCTTCTCCAGCTCGTAGGCGTTGGAGACGATCGTCTGCACCTTGGTGCCGAAGATCTTGTCGGCCTCGCGGAGCTTGTTGATGTCCTTGTCGAGCAGGGTCACGTGGAAGCCCATCCCGACGGCGATCTGGGTGGCGTTCCAGCCGGAGACGCCGCCGCCGATGACGACGGCCTTGCCGGCGTGGGTGCCGGGGACGCCGCCGGGCAGGACGCCGCGGCCGCCGGCCGAGCGCATCAGGTGGTAGGCGCCGACCTGCGGGGCCAGGCGGCCCGCGACCTCGGACATCGGGGCGAGCAGCGGGAGGGCGCGGTTCGCGGTCTCGACGGTCTCGTACGCGATGGCGGTGGTGCCGGAGGCGAGCAGCGCGTCGGTGCACTCGCGGGAGGCGGCGAGGTGCAGGTAGGTGAAGAGGGTCTGGTCCTTGCGGAGGCGGTGGTACTCCTCCGCGATGGGCTCCTTGACCTTGAGCAGCAGGTCGGCGGTGGCCCAGACCTCGTCGGCGGTGGGGAGGATCTCGGCGCCGGCGGCGACGTACTCCGCGTCCGTGATCGAGGAGCCGACACCGGCGTTCTGCTCGACGAAGACCTGGTGGCCGTGGCGGACGAGCTCGTGGACACCGGCGGGGGTGATGGCCACGCGGAACTCGTTGTTCTTGACCTCGCGGGGGATGCCGACCTTCATCGTCGATCACGGTCCTTGAATCAGGGAGGGATAACTGGCGCACTGCGATACATACCCGGATGCATCGCGACGCACCGGGGCAGACCACGTTCGAACGCGGCAGAACCAGTCTAATGAAGGAGTTCCTGCTGTCTAGCCTTTCAAAGTACTAATCTTCACCGAACCCACTGCGGATTTCGTAGGCAGATGGTTCCGTTTCCAGCAGTCTCTCCGCCCCGGCCCGGTGCAGCCGGGCCGCCGCCGGGTCGCCGAGCCGGTCGAGGGTGTCGGCGAGGCGCAGCCGGAGCGCCGCCTGGAGCCGGACGTCCTGGGCGCGGCGGGCCCACTCCACGGCCTCCTCGCAGGTCCGCAGGGACTCCTCGGGCCGCCCCGCGTACTCCTGGACCCGGGCCGCCTCGCTCAACGCCCGTGCGTAGCCGGGGAGATCGGAGAGCCTGCGGTAGCCGGCGGCGGCGGCCCGCCAGTTCCGCAGGGCCTCCCCGTACCGCCCGGCGTAGGTCTGCACGGCGCCGAGGCGGGCGTACAGCCGGGCCTGGTCGGCCCGCTCGTCCCGGGCGAGGCGCTGGGCGAGCGCCCGCCCGTACCAGTCGCCGGCCCGCTGCCAGTCCCCCAGCTCCTGATAGGACCCGCCTACGGATTCCATCGCCCGGCCGGTCGCGTACGGGTCATTTGCTGCGCGTCCGGCCTCCAAAGCAGACCGATACCGCAGCAGAGCCTCCTTCGTCCTGCCGGTACGGGCGTCGAGGTCGGCCAGGTTCAGCAGGGCCGCGGCCCGCTCCCGGTGCAGTCCGCGCCGCTCGGCCACGTCCAGGACGAGCCGGTGGAGCCCGTACAGCTCGGGGGCGGCCGCCTCGGCGCCCCGGTGCGCGGTGAGCGCCCGGACCAGGGAGGCGATCAGGCGGCGGGCCAGGGTGTCGAGCTCCCCGTCGGCGACGGCGAGGCGGGCGGAGGCCAGCAGGACGGGCCGCCGGGAGTCCAGCCAGGCCGCTCCGGCGGCGGCGTTCGGGAAGCGCAGGGCGCGCGGCAGCCCGGCCAGCTTCCTGCGGGCGGGCGAGCCCTCGGGTTCGGTGACCGCGCGGCAGGACTGGAGGAGCCGTACGGTCCGCTCCAGCATCCGGGCCCGGGCGAGCTGCACCTCGGCGGGCCGGTCGCGCTCCTCCAGTTGCGCACGGAGGAGGGGCACCAGATGGGAGCGGACCTCGTACTGCCCGTCCTCGCCGGCCGAGACGAGTCCCAGGGCCTCGAAGTCGGCGAGCGTGGTCGCGGCCGCCGAGACCGAGCAGCCGGCCAGGGCGGAGGCGGTGTGGGCGTCGGCCCGGCCGAGCGGGGCGAGGACGAGGAAGCGCAGTATCCGGGCGGCGGTGGCGGGCAGCGCCTCGTGGGCGAGCAGGAAGGCCCGGGTGAGGGGGTCGCCGCCCGGCCCGTGCAGCCGCTTGGCGAGGTCGGCGACGGAGGCCTTGGGGTGGGTGGAGAGCCAGCCGCCGGCGAGGACGACCGCGGCGGGCAGTCCCCCGCACTCCTCGACCAGGGTCTCGGCGGCCTGCGGGTCGACGGTGATGCGGACGGAGCCGGTGAAGGAGGTGAGCAGTTCGATGGCCGACTTGGGGTCGAGGCCGCCGAGGGTGCAGGGCCGTACGTCGGGGATGCCGGTGAGCGGCCCCCCGGCGACCCCGATGACCAGGGTGCCGGGCTCGTCGGGGATCAGCGGGTCCGCCTGCTCGGCGTCGACGGCGTCGTCGAGGATCAGGACGGCCCGGCGCCCGGCGAAGGCCCCGCGGACCAGTGCGGTCAGCTCGTCCTCGGCGGCGCCGGGGGGTTCGGCGACGCCGAGGGCGGCGAGGAGTTCCCGGGCGGCCCGGCCGGTGGGGACGGGCTCGCCGCCGGGCTCGGCGAGCCGGACGCGGAAGGTCCCGTCGGGGTACCGGTCGGCGACCGCGGCGGCCAGTTCCTCGGCGAGGGCGGTACGTCCCGAGCCCGGCTTCCCGGCGACGAGCAGGACCCGGGAGCGGGGTGCCTTGCGGCCGGTGAGGGTGTCGAGACCGGTCCGTTCGATGTCGGCGCGCAGGGCCTTCAACTCGCGCTGGCGGCCGAAGAACCGCCTGCTGCCGGTTGCCGCCACCGCCTGATCCGTCACGGGCCACGCTCCCGTCCACCTGCGCACGAGCCGATCCCGCGGGAGGGGCTCCGCGCGGGCGTTTCCGAGCGTAGTTCAGCGCGGGACGCATACCCGGCGGAGCAGGGCGGACACATCCCTCGATCGGATCAACAGATGGTCACACCGGGACCTGCGTCCGCTCCCGCCGCACCCGGCACGGACCCGGCGGTCCGGCCGGGGCCTACGCCTCGAACGGGCGCGCCGGCCAGGGCGCCTCCGCCGGGCGGAGGGCGTCGAGGCCGTCGCCGGCGCGGGCGGCGGCCAGCGCCAGGACGCCGTTCACCAGGCAGCTGTTGTGCAGGTCGCCCGCGAGGACACCCCGTACGAGGTCCCCGAGCGGCACCCGCGCCACCTCCATGTCGGCCTCCTCCTCGGCCACCTCGAAGCGCTCGCCCTCCGCCTCCGCGAGGTCCCGCGCGAGGAAGATCCGCACGGCCTCGTCGCTGCCGCCCGGGGAGGTGTAGAAGTCGGTGAGGACCCGCCAGTCCTCCGCCTTGACGTGCGCCTCCTCGTACAGCTCGCGCCGGGCGGCGTGCAGCGGGTTCTCGCCGGGCACGTCGAGCAGCCCGGCCGGGATCTCCCAGAGCCGGTGCCGCACCGGGTGCCGGTACTGCTTGATCAGCAGCACCCGGTCCTCCGCGTCCAGGGCCAGGACGGCCACCGAGCCGGGGTGGACCTGGTAGTCGCGGCGCGCGACCGTGCCGTCCGGCATGACCACGTCGTCCGTGCGGACGCCCGTCTTCCCGCCCTGGAAGGGGGTCGCCGTCGCGGCGATCCGCCACTCCTGCGGGGTGTCCTGCAACTCCATCGGTCGTCCTCCCGTAGACACACGAAAACCGGGGTGCGGGACCCGAACGGGCCCGCACCCCGGCAACGTTAGCGCCTGCGCCCTACTTGCCCGTCTTGCGCTCCACCGCGGCCTTCACCAGGCCCGCGAAGAGCGGGTGCGGACGGGTCGGGCGGGAGCGGAGCTCCGGGTGCGCCTGGGTGGCGACCAGGTAGGGGTGGACCTCGCGCGGGTACTCGACGTACTCCACCAGCTTGTTGTCCGGGGAGGTGCCGGAGAAGACCAGGCCGGCCTTCTTCTCCAGCTCCGCGCGGTACGCGTTGTTCACCTCGTAGCGGTGGCGGTGGCGCTCCTCGACGTACGGCTCGTCGCCGTAGACCTCGCGGACGATCGAGCCCTCGGCGAGCTTCGCCGGGTACAGGCCCAGGCGCATCGTCCCGCCCAGGTCGCCCGCGCCCTCGACGTACGCCAGCTGCTCCTCCATCGTGGAGACGACGGGGTGCGCGGTGGCCGGGTCGAACTCGGTGGAGTTGGCCTCGGGGATGTCGGCCAGGTTCCGGGCGGCCTCGATGACGATGCACTGGAGGCCCAGGCAGATGCCGAGCAGCGGCACCTTGTGCTCGCGGGCGTACTGGATCGCGCCGACCTTGCCGCTCACGCCGCGGTCGCCGAAGCCGCCGGGGATGAGGATCGCGTCGACGTCGCCGAGCTGCTTCTCGGCGCCGGCCGGGGTCTTGCAGTCGTCGGAGGTGACCCACTTGACCTTGACCCGGGCCTTGTTGGCGAAGCCGCCGGCCCGCATGGCCTCGGTGACCGACAGGTAGGCGTCGGGCAGGTCGATGTACTTGCCGACGAGCGCGACGGTGACCTCGTGCTCCGGGTTGTGGACGCGGTCCAGGAGGTCCTCCCAGACGGTCCAGTCCACGTCGCGGAAGGGCAGGTCGAGCTTGCGGACGACGTAGGCGTCCAGGCCCTCGGTGTGCAGCACCTTCGGGATGTCGTAGATCGACTTGGCGTCGATGGCGGCGACCACGGCGGCCTCGTCCACGTCGCACATCAGCGAGATCTTGCGCTTGATGGCGGTGGGGACGTCGCGGTCGGCGCGCAGCACGATCGCGTCGGGCTGGATGCCGATGTTGCGCAGGGCGGCGACCGAGTGCTGGGTCGGCTTGGTCTTCAGCTCGCCGGACGGGCCGATGTAGGGAAGCAGCGAGATGTGCACGACGAAGACGTTGTCGCGGCCGACCTCGTGGCGGACCTGGCGGACGGTCTCCAGGAACGGCAGGGACTCGATGTCGCCGACGGTGCCGCCGACCTCGGTGATGACCACGTCGACGTCGTCGGTCGCCATGCGGCGGATCCGGGACTTGATCTCGTTGGTGATGTGCGGGATGACCTGCACGGTGTCGCCCAGGTACTCGCCGCGCCGTTCCTTGGCGATGACCTGCGAGTAGACCTGGCCGGTGGTGACGTTGGCCGAGCCGTCGAGGTCGACGTCGAGGAAGCGCTCGTAGTGGCCGATGTCCAGGTCGGTCTCGGCGCCGTCGTTGGTGACGAACACCTCGCCGTGCTGGAACGGGTTCATGGTGCCGGGGTCGACGTTCAGGTACGGGTCGAGCTTCTGCATCGTGACCCGCAGGCCGCGTGCCTTGAGGAGCGCACCCAGGCTGGAGGCGGTCAGGCCCTTGCCGAGGGAGGAGGCGACACCCCCGGTGACGAAGATGTGCTTGGTCGTCGTGGTGTTGGGCGGCATCGCCAAGAGGGGGCTCCCGTGGTCGCGTTCTGGAGGTGCGTACCGGCGTCCCCTCCGGAAGAATCGGGGGGTGCCGTCGCTGCGGTTGCGGGGTCCTCGGCTGTCGCCGTTTCCCACCGGTCCACGGGGTACCAGGGTATCAGCGACCCGGGGAGACCGCTTCCGGCCACACGTGGCAGCCGGGTGTTCACGGACGGCGACGCACCCGGGGCTCCGGCCGGCTCCGGACGGGGAAAGGGGGTTCACCCGATTGGAGCAGCGACGTCACTGGTGTGATCAACGGATGGTGCGGGCGCAACGTATCCTGCTCGGACATGGCCCGCCGAGCCGGCCGGCCGACGACGCCACCGCCTGTCCCCCCGGGGCCGGACCCCGGGGACCCATCCCGGACCGAGGCTTGTCGCAGACCCCCCGACCGCTGACACACTCGGACCCCGGCCGGCATATGCGGCCGGGCATCTGGAGCAAGCGCCCCGAGGGGCGGACATGGCCGTTCGACTGGAGTGAAGCACGTGGCCGGGCGCATCGAGGATTACGCACTCATCGGAGACATGCAGACCGCTGCCCTGGTCTGCCGGGACGGCAGCGTGGACTGGCTCTGCCTGCCCCGCTTCGACTCGCACGCGATCTTCGCGGGACTCCTCGGCACCGAGGAACACGGGTTCTGGCGGGTGGCCCCCGCGGGCCCCGAGGACGCCGAGCCGGCCCCCGCCGACCGGCGCCGCTACCGGGGGGACTCGCTCATCCTGGAGTCCGAGTGGGACACCCCGCGCGGCACGGTCCGGGTGACCGACTTCATGCCTCCGCGCGACGGCGCGCCGCAGCTGATCCGGATCGTCGAGGGCGTCTCCGGCCGGGTCCCGATGCGGTCCGCGCTGCGGATGCGGTTCAGCTACGGCCGGATCGTGCCCTGGGTGCACAAGGTCGGGGACCGCACGGTCGCGGTCGCCGGGCCCGACTCGGTGTGGCTGGACACGGAGGCCGAGACCCACGGTGAGGACCTCACCACGTACTCCGAGTTCACCGTCGGTCCCGGGGAGCGGGTCGCCCTCACGATCTCCTGGCAGCCCTCCCACAAGGAGCCGCCGGGCCTGCCGGACCCCGAGGGCTCCCTGGAGGCGACCGCCGACTTCTGGCGCGAGTGGGTCGACCACTGCACGTACCACGGCCCCTACCGGGAGGCCGTGGTCCGCTCCCTGATCACCCTGAAGGCGCTGACGTACGCGCCGACCGGCGGGATCGTCGCCGCCCCGACGACCTCGCTGCCCGAGGAGATCGGCGGCGTGCGGAACTGGGACTACCGCTACACCTGGCTGCGGGACGCGGCGATCACCCTCTCCTCGATGCTGCGCACCGGCTACCGCGAGGAGGCCCGCGCCTGGCGGGACTGGCTGCTCCGCGCCGTCGCGGGCGACCCGGAGAACCTCCAGATCATGTACGGCATCGCGGGCGAGCGCGAGCTGGGCGAGGCCGAGCTGGACTGGCTGCCGGGGTACGAGGGCTCCACCCCGGTCCGGGTCGGCAACGGCGCCGCGAACCAGCTCCAGCTGGACGTGTACGGCGAGGTCACCGAGGCCCTGCACCTGGCGCACATGACGGGTCTGTCCCGGAACGACTACGCCTCCCTGCTCCAGCTGAAGCTGATCGAGTACCTGGAGAAGAACTGGGACCAGCCCGACGAGGGCATCTGGGAGGTCCGCGGCCCGCGCCGGCACTTCGTGCACTCCAAGGTGATGGCCTGGGTGGCGGTGGACCGCACGATCAAGCTGATCGAGTCCGGGGACGCCGACGGGCCCCTCGACCGCTGGCGCGAGCTGCGCGACGAGATCCACCGGGACGTGTGCGAGAAGGGCTACGACAAGGAGCGGAACACCTTCACGCAGTCGTACGGCTCCAAGGAGCTGGACGCCTCGCTGCTGCTGATCCCGCAGATGGGGTTCCTGCCGCCGGACGACAAGCGGGTCATCGGCACGATCGAGGCGATCCAGCGGGAGCTGTCCACGGAGGACGGCTTCGTCCTGCGCTACCCGACGGCGGGCGAGGAGGCCGGCGTGGACGGCCTGGAGGGCGACGAGGGCGCGTTCCTGGCGTGCTCCTTCTGGCTGGCCGACGACCTGGCGATGATCGGCCGGGTCGACGAGGCCCGGACCCTCTTCGAGAAGCTGCTCGCGCTCCGCAACGACCTGGGGCTGCTCGCCGAGGAGTGGGACCCGGTGCGCCAGCGCCAGGTGGGCAACTTCCCGCAGGCCTTCAGCCACGTCCCGCTGATCGACACGGCCCTGCGGCTGACGGCGAGCGGCGCGTACGGCGGCTGAGGGGGCGCGCGGCGGCCGGTGGTGCGGCCGGGGCGCACGGGCAGGGGGCCGGACCTACGATGAAAGGGTCCTGTCCCCCGCAAGGAAGGGGGGCACCCCATGGCTCCCCGAACGCCCGTCCCCGACAGCGCCCTGGCCGGTCTCCGCGAGGACCTGGCGGGTGAGGTCCTCGTGCCGGACGACCCCGGCTACGACGCGGCGAGGACCGTCTTCAACGGCATGATCGACCGGCGTCCGGCCGTCGTCGCCCAGTGCGCCACCCCCGAGGACGTCGCCAACGCGGTGCTCTTCGGCCGGGAGACGGGCCTGCCGGTCGCGGTGCGCGGCGGCGGCCACTCCGTCGCCGGCACGGCCCTCAACGACGGCGGCCTGGTGGTGGACCTGCGCCGGATGCACACGGTGGTCGCGGACCCCGAGCACATGACGGTACGGGTCGGGGGCGGGGCGACCATGGCGCACCTGGACCGCGCCTGCCAGCCGTTCCACGTGGCGGTGACCGGCGGCCGGGCGTCCACGACCGGGGTCGGCGGGTTCACGCTCGGCGGCGGTTCGGGCTGGCTGGAGCGGAGGTTCGGCCTCGCCTGCGACAACCTGCTCTCCGCCGAGCTGGTCACGGCCGGGGGGCGGCACGTGCACGCGGACGCCGAGGAGAACCCGGAGCTGTTCTGGGCGCTGCACGGCGGCGGCGGGAACTTCGGGGTGGTGACCTCGCTGACGCTGCGGGTGCACGAGCTGCCGGAGTTCTGCTTCGCGCTGCTGGTGTTCACCCCGGACGCGGGCCCCGAGGCGGTCCGGGCGTACCGGGACGTGTTCGACGCCCCGGCCCCCGACGCGGCGGGCGGCGCGGTGCTCTGTCTGACGGCCCCGCCGGAGGACTTCGTACCGCCGGAGCTGGTGGGGACACCGGTCTACGTCGTGCTCACCACGTACGCCGGGCCGGAGGAGGAGCTGCGGGAGGCGGTGGCGCCGCTGCTCGCGCTCGGCCCGGCGGCGACGGTGGTGGCGGAGATCCCGTACGCCGACTTCCAGTGCATGCTGGACGACCCTCCCGGGCAGCGGAACTACTGGTCGGCCGAGTACCTGGACGCCTTCCCCGACGGGGCCGTGGACCGCTTCTGCGCGCGGGCGGCGGACATGCCGGTGCCGACCGGGACGCAGCACCTGGTGTTCCCGATGGGCGGGCGGGTGGCGGGCGGGCCCCCCGGATACCCGCTGCCGTGGCGCACGGCCCCGTGGGGCGTGCACCCCTTCGGGGTGTGGGAGGACCCGGCCGAGGACGAACGGGTGATCCGCTGGGTGCGGGACGTCCGGGCGGACATGCGGCCGTGGGCGGTCGGCGCCGTGTACCTGAACTTCATCGGCTCCGAGGGCGCGGACCGGGTGGCGGCGGGCCTCGGCGCGGAGAACGTCCGGCGGTTGGCCGGGGTGAAGGCGGCGTACGACCCCGAGAACGTGTTCCGCTTCAACCACAACATCGTCCCGGCGGCCTGAGGGGCGCCCGCCGACCGCCCCGTCCGGGGTGACGCAGGACACACTCGACACACGATCGCGCAATCCCCTCCCGGGGGCGACGAGTTGTCGGGCCGGTGGACGAAGTGTCCGGCGCCGTGACCGTGGGGTGATGTCGCCGGAAGTCGGACGCGGGTAGCGTCCGGGGCCATGGACAACCAGGGCGGGATCACCGTGCAGCGGGCCCTCGAACTCCCCGGCCTGCGCGGCGGGCTCCCGGAGGTCGTCGTCGGCGCGGACCGGCTGCACCGGACGGTGCGCTGGGTGCACGCGGGCGAGGTGCCGAACATCGCGTCGCTGCTCAAGGGCGGCGAGCTGCTGCTCACCACGGGCCTCGGGCTCGGGACCCGGCCGGCCGAGCAGCGGGCCTTCGTGCGGCGGCTCGCCGACCGGGGCATCGCCGCGCTCGTGGTGGAGCTGGGGCCGCGCTTCGCCCGCCTCCCGGCGACGATCGTGGAGGCCGCGCGGACGGCGGGCCTGCCGCTGGTGCAGCTGCACCGCGAGGTGCCGTTCGTGACGGTGACGGAGGAGATCCACACCGAGATCGTCAACGGCCACTACGCCCTCCAGCGACGGGCCGAGGAGGTCCACCGGCAGTGCACGGAGGCCCTGCTCGGCGGCGGCGGGGTCCCGCAGGTGCTGCGGATCCTCTCCGACTTCGCCGCCAACCCGGTCTTCCTGGAGACCCCAGACGGACAGCTCCTGTACGCGGCGGGCACCGAGTCCGCGCCCGCCGACCCGCTCCAGGTGTGGGACGGGCTGCGCGGCGGCCGGGCGGCCCGCGAGTCGGGCCCGCCCACCGGCACGGTCCTGGTGGACGTGCCCGGCGGCGGCCCCGGTACGGGCTCGGTGCGGGCCCGCCTGGTGCTCCTGGCGGTCTCCGGCGCCCTCTCCCCCGTCCACCGGATGGCGGCCGAGCGGGCGGCCGGGCTCCTCGCGGTCGTCCTCATGCAGGCGCGGCAGGAGGAGGAGCTGGCCGCGCGCGGCCGGGGCGACTTCCTGACGGACCTGGCGGAGGGCAGGATCACGGCCGAGGACGCCCCGGCACAGGCCCGGGTCCTCGGCTTCAGGCCCGGGGACGGCCCGCTCCTGCCGGTGGTGATGCGCCTCGCCCCGGAGCTGTCCCCCTCGGGGAACTGGGCGCTGCTGGCCCGGGCGGTCCTGGAGGAGCTGTCCTCCGTCGGAGTGCCCGTGCTGCTCGGTGTCCGCCCGGTCGAGGGCCGGGTCCCGCTCCTGCTCGGCCTGCGTTCGGAGACCGAGCGCACGGCGGTCGCGGACCGGGTCGCGGCGGCGCTGCGCGCGGGCGTGGAGCGGGCCGGCCTGGAACGGGCGGGCACGCACCCGCCGGTGATCGTGGTGGGCGTGGCGGGCGGCTGGGCGGCGGCCTCGGCGGGCCTGCGGCACGCGGCGGAGACGGCGACGGCGGCGCAGGGCCTGTCGGACCTGCCCTGGTACGACGCGCGGCGCCTCGACATCGACCTGCTGCTCTGGCGGCTGCACTTCCACGGGGACACGGTCCTCGCGGCCTTCGTGGACCGCGCGATCGGCCCCCTCCAGGAGCACGACCGCACCTCCCGGCCGCCGCTGCTGCCGACCCTGGAGACGTATCTGGCGCACGCGGGCCGCAAGGCGGAGACGGCCCGCGAGCTGCACCTCAACCGGCAGACCCTCTACAACCGCCTGGCCCGCATCTCGGAGCTCCTGGGCACGGACCTGGACGACCCCCAGACGGTCCTGGCCCTCTCCCTGGCCCTCAGGGCCCGCCGCCACACGCCGTGACCCCTGCTCGGCGCCCGACCAGCTCGGCGTGACCCCCGCTCAGCGCCCCACCAGCTCGTCGTACACGCTGAGCACGTGGGCGACCGTGTCGTCCTCGGTCGGCCACGTGCCCGCCTGGACCCGGCCCGCGGCCGCCAGGTCCATCCGCCGGTCGGCGTCCTCCAGGAGTCCCCGCACCACCGCCGCGAGGGCCGCGGAGTCCCCGTACGGGACCAGTTCGGCGGCGTCGCCGACGAGTTCGGGCACCCCGCCGACCGCCGTGGCGACGAGCGGCACGCCGAGGCGCAGCGCCTCCTGGGCGAGCGGGGAGCGGGCCTCCCAGCGGGACGGGAGGACCGCGACGTCCGCCGCCGCGAGCAGTTCGGCGACGTCCTCGCGGCTCCCGATCAGCCGGACCGGCAGGTCCTCGTCGGTGATCCGCCGCTGGAGCAGGGCCCGTTCGCGCCCCTCTCCGGCGATGACGAGGAGCGGCTGCGGGTCGAGGTCCCGCCACCGCCGGGCCGCGTCGAGCAGGGTCCGGTACCCCCGGCCGCGTTCGAGCGCTCCGACGGCCATCAGCAGCGGCCGGTCGACGGCGCCGAGTTCGGCGCGCGCCTTGCCGTCGTGGAGGCAGACCGGGCCGCGGGCGGCGGGCAGGGTGACGGGGGCGAGCCGGGCGTCGCGGGCGCCGCGCCGCCGGGCCCGGTCGACCAGTTCGGAGGTGGTGGCGAGGACGACGCTCGCGGCCCGCACGGTCCGCCGTTCGAGGAGCCGGAGGACCCCGCCCCGCGCCCCCTCCGCACGGCCGCGGGTGTGCCAGGTCGTCACGAGCGGGACCGGCGCCCCGCCGGAGAGCGCGAGCGCGGCCCGTACGGAGGCCTGGAGGCCGTGCGCGTGGACCACGTCCGCGCCGATGCAGGTGTTGCGCAGGGCGGTGACGGCCGCGGGGTCGCCGAGGCGCGGCAGCGGCACGAAGTGCGCGCCGGCGCCGGGGTAGTCGTGGAGGCGGTCGAGTTCGGGAGGGGCGCACACGGTCACCCGCACGCCCCTCGCCACAAGCCCCGAGGCGAGTGATCGGACGTGCGCGCTGCTGCCCGCGCTGCCGCCGCCCAGCACGTGGACCGTACGGAGCTGTGTCACGCGCCCAAGAATGCCAGTCCGGGCCCGGGACCGTACGCACGTTCCGGCACCGAGATGGAGCCGTTCCCTTGCGCGGAGGGCGCCCGACGCCCCCGCTCACCCCACGGGTTCACCCACACGGGTGAGCGCGTGAAGAGGTCGCGCGCTCCCCCCACACGGCGGCGGCGACGAGCGCGACCGCGTGCGCGGCGAGCCCGAGCCGCCCGCTCCCGGCCACGACGGCGCCGCCGACGGCGGCGCCGAGCGCGTGCGCGCCCGCGTCGCCGAGCATGGTCGACTCCCCGAGGTCGTCCGCGAGGACCGCGGCGACGGCCCCCATGGGGGCGGCGGCGGGCGAGCCGCGCAGCAGTCCGGGGGCGGCGAGCGCGAGCACGGCCAGACCGGCGCGCCCCGGCCGCACGTCCACGAGGTTCACCAGGTGGGCGCTGCCCGCGACGACGATCCCGGCGAGGACCTTGTCCACCGGCCGCTCCTTGAGGAGCGCCCCGGCCACGAGCGAGGCGGCCCCGATCCCGAGGAGCTTGACGGCCCCGCTGGTCACCTCGCCGTCCCGCAGCGCCGCCGAGTGCGCCCGGAGACCGCGCCGGTGATCCCCCCTCACGTCGTCGTACGCCCCGCACGCCCCGGCCGCGAGCACGGCGAACGCGACGGGCGCGCTGCCGCTCCCGGCCGCCGTCCCGAGGACGACGGCGGGCCCGGCGTACAGGTCGACCTCGCGCCCGGCGTGGTTCGTCCGCGTCCACCGCGCGTCGCGCGGGAGCCTCCGCAGCCCCTCGTACACCCCCCGCGTCACCGCGCCGGCCAGGCCGAACGCGGCGAGGCGCCTCACCCGTCCGCCCGTGCCGCCGCGAGGAGTTCCTCCGCGTGGGCGCGGGCCGTCTCGGAGTCCTCCTGGCCCGCGAGCATCCGGGACAGCTCGCGGACCCGCTCCTCGCCCTCCAGGACGGTGACGCCCGAGCGGGTCACGGAGCCGTCGTTGGTCTTCTCCACGAGGAGCTGGCGGTCGGCAAAGGCCGCGACCTGCGGGAGGTGGGTGACGACGACGACCTGCGCGGTCCTGGCGAGCTTGGCGAGGCGGCGGCCGATCTCGACGGCCGCCTTGCCGCCGACGCCCGCGTCGACCTCGTCGAAGAGGTACGTGGGCACCGGGTCCACCCCGGCGAAGACGACCTCGACGGCCAGCATCACCCGGGACAGCTCGCCGCCCGACGCGCCCTTGGCGATCGGGCGCGGCGGGGCGCCGGGGTGCGGGGCGAGCAGCAACTCGACCTCGTCGGCCCCGGACGGCCCGTACGCGACCCGCCGGCCGCCGACCTCGACGCCCTCGGGGTCCTCGGTCTGGGCGAGGGAGAAGGACACGCGCGCGTGCGGCATGGCGAGCGAGGCGAGTTCGGCCGTGACGGCGGCCGCGAACCGGTCCGCCGCCTCCGTCCGCGCGTCGGTGAGCCGCTGCGCGAGCGCCGACAGCTCGTCGCGCAGCCGGTCCCGCTCGGCGGTCAGCTCCTCGATGCGGTCGTCGTCGTTGTCCAGCTCGCCGAGCCGGGCCGCGCTCTCCTCCGCCCAGGCCAGGACGGCCGCCGTGCCCTCCCCGTCCCCGTACTTCCGGATCAGCTGGGTGAGGGCCGCGCGCCGCTCCTCGACGGCGGCGAGCCGCAGCGGGTCGGCGTCCAGGTCGTCGGCGTACCCGGCCAGCTCGGTCGCCACGTCGGCGAGCAGGATGGAGATCTCCCCCATCCGGTCCGCGAGCGCGGCGAGCGCCGGATCGTGCGACCGCACGGCCTCCAGGGCCCGGCCCGCACCCGCGACGAGCGTGGTGGCGTCCACGGACTCGGGGTCCTCGGGCGAGCCCGCGAGCGCGGCGTGCGCGAGCGCGGCGGCGGAGGCGAGGGCCTCGGCGTGCCCGAGCCGCTCGGCCTCGGCGGCCAGTTCGGCGTCCTCGCCGGGCAGCGGGGCGACGGCCTCGACCTCTTCGAGGCCGAAGCGCAGCAGATCGGCCTCCTGGGCGCGTTCCCTGGCCCGGGTGGTGATCTCGTCCAGCTCGGCGGTGACGGCCCGCAGCCGCCGGTACGCCTCGCCGTAGGCCGCGAGCGGCACCGAGACGGCCTCGCCCGCGTACCGGTCGAGCGCGCCGCGCTGCCGGGCGGGCTTGAGCAGGCCCTGCTGGTCGGTCTGGCCGTGGACGGCGACGAGTTCGTCCGCGAGCTCGGCGAGCAGCCCGACGGGCACGGAGCGCCCGCCGAGGTGGGCCCGGGAGCGCCCCTCGGCCGAGACGGTACGGCTGACGAGCAGGACCCCCTCGTCCAGCTCGGCCCCGGCCTCCTCGGCGCGCACGGCGGCGGGCGCGCCCGGGGGCACGCTGATCCGCCCCTCGACCACGGCCGAGGCCGCGCCGATCCGTACGAGCGCCGGGTCGGCCCGTCCGCCGAGCAGCAGCCCCAGACTGGTCACGACCATGGTCTTGCCCGCACCGGTCTCACCGGTCACCGCGGTGAAGCCGGGCGACAACTCGACCACAGCGTCGTCGATGACCCCGAGCGACCGTATCCGCATCTCCTCCAGCACGCCCCAGACCATACGAGGTTTCCCTGGTCCGATGCGACATCGCCCCGGCCGTAACCCTCCGGCGCGCCGATCGTTCCGGTACCCGGCGGGTGCGGGGCCGGTCAGCGCGGGGCGCCCCGCCACCCCGACACGGGAAGGGCGAACTTGGCGACGAGCCGGTCCGTGAAGGAGGCGTGGTGCAGCCGGGCGAGCCGGACCGGGACGGCACCCCGCCGGACCTCGACCCGCGCGCCCGCCGGGAGCTCCACCGTCCGCCGCCCGTCGCACCACAGCACCCCGTGCGGGGTGTGCGGCTCGACCTCGACGGCGAGCACCGACTCGGGGGTGGTCACCAGCGGCTTGGCGAAGAGGGCGTGGGCCCCGATGGGGACCATGAGCAGCGCCTCGACCTCGGGCCAGATCACCGGCCCGCCCGCCGAGAAGGCGTACGCGGTGGAGCCCGTCGGTGTCGCGCAGATCACCCCGTCACAGCCGAAGCCGGTCACCGGGCGCCCGTCGATCGCGAGCACGACCTCCAGCATCCGCTCCGGTGACACCTTCTGCACGGCCGCCTCGTTGAGCGCCCAGTCCCGGTGCAGGACGTCGCCGTTCTGGTAGACGGTGACGTCGAGGGTCATCCGCTCCTCGACCTCGTACGCCCGGGTGACGACCCGGTCCACGACCTTGTCGAGGTCGTCGCGCTCGGCCTCCGCGAGGAAGCCGACCCGCCCCAGGTTGACGCCGAGCATCGGCACCCCGGACGCGCGGGAGAACTCGGCGCCGCGCAGCAGGGTGCCGTCACCGCCGAGGACGACGAGGAGTTCGCAGTCGTCGATCGCCTCGGAGCAGGCCTCGGGGACCTTCTGCACGGAGGACGGCAGCGGCAGGTCCGCCGCCTCGGCCTCCAGGACGCGGACGCCGAGACCGGAGCGCAGCAGCCCCTGGACGACCAGTTCGGCGCTGCGCACGGCGGCCGGCCGGCCGGTGTGCGCGAGCAGGAAGACGGTACGTGGTGCGGTCTCTGGTGGTGCTGTCGTTGAGCTCAACGAGGTCCCTCCGCCACGGCGCGGTCGACATCCGCCGGATCCAGCGCGGGCGCCCCTGCCCGCAGCCACAGAAAGTACTCGACGTTGCCGGAGGGGCCGGGCAGCGGGCTGGCGGTGACGCCGAGGACACCGAGCCCGAGCTCGCCGGCCCGCCGGGCCACGTTCTTCACCGCGTCGGCCCGGAGTTCGGCGGAACGGACGACCCCGCCCGAGCCGAGCCGCTCCTTGCCCACCTCGAACTGCGGCTTCACCATGAGGACGAGGTCGGCGCCGGGCGCCGTGCAGGACGCCAGGGCGGGCAGGACGAGGCCGAGCGGGATGAAGGACAGGTCTCCGACGACGAGGTCGACGGGGACGCCGTCGAGGGCGTCCAACGTCAACTCGCGTACGTTCGTACGGTCCTTCACGGTGACCCGCTCGTCGCTCTGCAGCGACCAGGCGAGCTGCCCGTAGCCGACGTCGACGGCCACGACGTGGGCCGCGCCCGCCCGCAGCAGGACGTCCGTGAAACCGCCGGTGGAGGCCCCGGCGTCGAGGGCGCGCCGCCCCTCGACCACGAGCCCCCGCGGCACGAAGGCCTCGAAGGCCCCTGCGAGCTTGTGGCCGCCGCGCGAGACGTAGTCGGGGTCGGAGGCGTCCTGCGCGACGACGATGGCCGCGGCGGTCTCGACCTGGGTGGCGGGCTTGGTGGCGACGGTCCTGCCGACGGTCACCCGGCCCGCGGCGATCAGCTGCCCCGCGTGCTCCCGCGAGCGCGCGAGCTTGCGCCGGACCAGCTCGGCGTCGAGACGGCGGCGTGCCACTCCTGCCACGTTCTGTTCAGCTCCTGTTGTCGTACGGACGGGGGGCGGGGTGCGCGTCGAGCGAGGTCAGCTCGTCGCGCAGGCCACGGTGTACATCCTCGTACACCTCCAGGTGTCCGTCCGCCGGGAGGGCGTCGACCCCGGCGAGACGCGCGAGGCGGGCGTCGACGGCGGGGTGGCCGGTCGGCTCCCGGACGACCCCGAGCGGGGCGGCGGCGGCAGGCTCGTCCGACGCCTCGCCCGCCGCCGTCCCGAACCCTTCCTCGGCCGGCCCTTCCTCGGCCGGTTCGGTCACCGGTCCCACCACCGGCTCCGGCATCGCGTCGCTCATGCCCCGACGCTACCGCGAAGCCCTGGGGTACCGTCGACGGCGATGGCGACGATCACGGAGTGCCGCGGCGCACTGGACAGACTTTCCGACAACCTCGCGCGGGCCGACGGCGACGTGCGCGGCGCGGCCGCGCTCGACCGCAGCCTGAGCTGCCACGTCACCGACCTGGACACGACCTTCACGGGCCGCCTGGCGGACGGCCGGATCCGGGTGGACTCCACCGTGCAGGGCCCGCCGCAGGCCAAGGCGCAGATCCGGCTCGCGATGACCGGGGACGACCTGGTGGCGATGGTCGACGGGCGGCTGAACTTCGCGAAGGCCTGGGCCTCGGGCCGGGTCAGGCTGGAGGCCGGCTTCCGCGACCTCCTGCGGCTGCGCTCACTTCTGTAGCGCGGCTCACTTCCGCAGCGCGGGCCCCGCCGTCGCGGCGGTGGTGGCGCGCGCCCTCCGCCCGGCGGGCACGACCAGCGGCGTCCCCGTCTCCGGGTCCTCGATGACCTGGCAGCGGAGCCCGAAGACCCGCTCGACCAGCTCGGCGGTCACGACCTCGGACGGCGGCCCCTCGGCGACCACCTCGCCGGCGCGGACGGCGATGAGATGGGTCGCGTACCGGGCGGCGTGGTTGAGGTCGTGCAGGACGGCGACGAGCGTGCGCCCCTGCGTCTCGTGCAGTTCGGCGCACAGGTCGAGGACGTCGATCTGGTGCTGGATGTCGAGGTACGTCGTCGGCTCGTCGAGCAGGAGCAGCGGGGTCTGCTGGGCGAGCGCCATGGCGATCCAGACGCGCTGGCGCTGGCCGCCGGAGAGCTCGTCCACGTACCGGTCGGCCAGCTCGGCGACGCCGGTCGCCTCCATCGACTCCCGGGTGATCCGCTCGTCCTCGGGGGACCACTGGCGCAGCAGCCCCTGGTGCGGGTAGCGGCCGCGCGCGACGAGGTCGGAGACGGTGATGCCGTCGGGGGCCAGGGAGGTCTGGGGCAGCAGCCCGAGGGTCTTGGCGACCTTCTTGGCGGGCAGGGAGTGGATCGACTGCCCGTCGAGCAGGACGCGCCCCTCGGTGGGCTTCAGCATCCGGGAGAGGGCGCGCAGCAGGGTGGACTTGCCGCAGGCGTTCGGCCCGACGATGACGGTGAAGGAGTTGTCGGGGATCTCGACGGACAGATCGCGGGCGATGACCCGCTGCTCGTACGCCAGGGTGACCGCTTCCGCGCTCAGGCGCTGCGCCTGCCGACCGTCCGTACCCGTCATACCCGCGACTCCCGTTGTCCTCGTCCGTGACCGTGGCGGGCGACGACGACCACGAACCACGCGGAGTTAGGTTAGCCTACCCAATTTCCCCCACCGCCCCGCAGGCGCCCGCCACCGCTCCGGGGCTACAGGCCCAGCCGCGCGAGCGCCTTCCCGCCGTCCGGGACGCCCCCGCCGGACTCCGCCGCCGACCACGCGGCCCCGCACAGCGCCCGTACGCCGTCCATGGGATCGGCGTCACCGGCCGACACGGGCTCGACCACCAGCACGCCCCCGCTCACCGAGGCCCGCCACGCCCCGCACACGAACCCGCCGTCCCCCTCGGCGACCACCTCCGGCTGCCCCGTGAGCAGCCCCCGCAGATCGGCCGCCACATAGGTCGGCCGGTGCTCGGGCGCGGCCGCGAGCAGCTGCGGCACGTCCGTCACCCCGGTCAGGACGAGCAGCGAGTCCACCCCGCCGTTGAACGCGCCCTCGATGTCCGTGTCGAGCCGGTCCCCGACGACGAGCGGCCGCTCCGCCCCGGTCCGCAGCACCGTCTCCCGGTGCATCGGCGGCAGTGGCTTCCCCGCCACCTTCGGCTCGTGACGTCCACCGGTGGCGATCCGCACGACCTCCACGGCCGCCCCGTTCCCCGGCCCGATCCCGCGCGCCCCGGGGATCGTCAGATCCGTGTTGGAGGCGTACCACGGCACGCCCCGCCCCACCGCGTACGCCGCCTCCGCGAACCGCTTCCACGGCAGCTCGGGCCCGCCGTACCCCTGTACGACCGCCACCGGTTCGTCGTCCGCCGACTCCACCGGCACCAGACCCCGCTCGCGCAGCGCCACCGCGAGCCCCTCGCCGCCGATGAGCAGCACCCGTGACCCGGCCGGCACCTCGTCCGCGATCAGCCGGGCGACGGCCTGCGCCGAGGTGACCACGTCCCCGGCCTCCGCCGGCACCCCCAGCTCCGTGAGGTGCTGCGCGACCGCCTCCGGCGTCCGCAGCGCGTTGTTGGTGACGTACGCGAGGCGCATCCCGCCGTCCCGGGCCGCCCCGAGGGACTCGACGGCGTACGGGACGGCCAGACCGCCCGCGTACACGACCCCGTCCAGATCGAGGAGGGCCGTGTCGTACGCCCCGCTCAGCGGCTCCGCGCTGCCCCCCGGCCGCGTCCTGCCGCCGCCCTGCCGTCCCTGGCCACCGTGCACCGTCACGCTCGCTCCTCGCCTCACCGGTCGTGGTTCCCGCTCCCCCGATCATCGCTCATGCCCCGGCCCACATACGATGTCGAGATGAACACCTCAGGTCACGCGGCCGCCGATGTCCGCGACGACACCGCAGGGCTGCGCCTGGCCCCGTTCCGCGGGCTCCGGTACGTCCCCGAGCGGGTCGGCAGCCTCGCCGCCGTGACGTCCCCTCCCTACGACGTCGTCGTCCGACCTGACGGGCTGCTCCACCTGGAGTCGGCGGACCCGCACAACATCGTCCGGCTGATCCTCCCTCAGGCGCTCACCGCCGGCACCCGCCACCGCAAGGCCGCCGTCACCCTCGACCGCTGGCTCGCGGACGGCGTCCTGGCCCCCGACCCGGCACCCGCGCTCTACGTGTACGAGCAGCGCGGCGACGGGATCCTCCAGCGCGGGATCATCGGGGCCCTGGAGCTCTCCCCGCCCGAGGCGGGCGTCGTCCTCCCGCACGAGGACGTGATGCCGCACGTGGTCGAGGACCGCGCCGCCCTGATGCGGACGACCGCGGCCAACCTCGAACCCCTGCTCCTCACCTACGTCGGCGAGGAGAACGGCGGCGCGGGCGCGGTGATCGAGCGGACCGCGGAACGCGAACCGCTCCTCTCCACCACCACCGAGGACGGCTTCTGCCACCGCCTGTGGGCGGTGACCGACCCGGCCGAACAGGCGGCCGTCGCCGCGGACCTCGGCCGCCACCAGGCCCTCATCGCCGACGGCCACCACCGCTGGGCGACGTACCTGCGCCTGCGCGAGGAGCACGTCGCGCCGGGCCCCTGGAACTACGGCCTGGTCCTCCTGGTCGACACCGCCCGCCACCCGCTGCGGGTCCGCGCCATCCACCGCCTCCTCAACCGCCTCCCGGTCGCCGACGCCCTCGCGGCCGTCGAGGGCTCCTTCCGGGTGCGCCGCCTCGACGCGCCCCTCCCGGAGGCCCTGGAGGCCCTCGCGTCGGCCGCGGCCGACGGCAACGCCTTCCTCCTCGCGGGCGACGGCGCCTTCCATCTCCTGGACCGCCCGGACCCGGCCCTCCTGGACCGCGCGGTCCGCACGGACCGCCCCGAGGCTTGGCGGACGCTGGACGCGACCGTCCTGCACTCCGCCCTCCTGGAGCACGTCTGGCACGTCCCGGACGCCCCGGAGGACATCGCCTACATCCACGACGCCGAGGCCGCGGTCGCCCAGGCGGAACGCCGCGGCGGTACGGCGGTCCTCATGCACCCGGTGCGCGAGGAGGTCGTCCGGGACCTGGCCCGCCAGGGCATCACGATGCCCCGCAAGTCGACCTCCTTCGGCCCGAAGCCGGCGACGGGCCTGGTCCTCAGAAGCCTCGCGCTGGACTGAGGAACACCGGAGACGCAGAAGGGCGGCGCCCCCGGAGGGGTGCCGCCCTTCTCACTCACCGACCGGGATCAGCCCTTGTCGCCGTCACGGTCGTCACGGTCGTCACGCCTGTCGCCGTCGAGCTCGACGTCACCGGCGACAACGCCGCCGGTCTCCTCCTCGGAGTCCTCGTCGGAGTCGTCGAACGCGTCGACGAACTCGACACCGTCCAGCTCGGCGAGCCGGTCGGAGGCGTCCGTGGCGCCGTCCTTGTCGGCCTCCAGGGCCTTCCCGAACCACTCCCGGGCCTCCTGCTCGCGCCCGGCGGCGAGGAGCGCGTCGGCGTACGCGTACCGCAGGCGCGCGGTCCACGGGTGAACGGCGCCGGAGGCGAGCTCAGGGCTCTGCAGCGTCACGATGGCGGCGTCGAGCTGCCCCATGTCCCGGCGGGCGCCGGCGGCCACGAGCCGCATCTCGACCTGCCCTGCCTTGTCCAGCTTCTGCACCTCGGGCTCACCGGCCATCGCGAGCGCCCGCTCGGGCCGGCCGAGGCCGCGCTCGCAGTCGGCCATGACGGGCCACAGCTCGACACCGCCGCTCATCCGCCGCGCGGCCCGGAACTCGGCCAGCGCCTCGGAGTACTTCTGCGTGGCGTACGCGGCGAAGCCGGCGGCCTCGCGGACGGCGGCGACGCGGGAGGCGAGCCGCAGGGCGACCCTGGAGTACCCGTAGGCCTTCTCCGGGTCCTCGTCGATGAGCTGGGCGACCATGACCAGGTTGCGCGAGACGTCCTCGGCGAGCCCCTTGGGCAGGCTCATCAGCTCCTGGCGCACGTCCGGGTCGATCTCCTCGCCGGTGACCTCCGGCGGGATCGGCAGCCGCTTGATGGGCGCGCGGTCACCACGGTCCCGGTCACGGTCCCGACCGCCCCGGTCGTCACGGCGCCCGTACCCACCACGGCTGTCGCCGCCCCGGTCGTCCCGCCGGAAGCCACCGCCCCGGCTGTCGTCCCGCCGGAACCCGCCGCCACCCCGGTTGTCGTCACGCCGGAAGCCACCGCCCCGGTCGTCACGCCGGAACCCACCGCCACGGTTGTCGTCCCGACGGTCGTCACGCTGGTACGAGGGACGGTCATCGCGCCGGAACGACGGCCGCTCGTCACGCCGGAAGCCACCACCACGGCTGTCACCACCCCGGTCGTCACGACGGAACCCACCGCCACGGTTGTCGTCCCGACGGTCGTCACGCTGGTACGAGGGACGGTCGTCGCGCCGGAAGGAGGGCCGGTCGTCACGACGCTCATCACACGCCGGTCGTCACGGCGGAAACCACCGCCACGGTTGTCCCCGCCACGGCTGTCCCCACCGCGCTCGTCACGGCGGAACCCGCCCCGGTTGTCGCCACCCCGGTCGTCACGGCGGAAGCCGCCACCGCGGTTGTCGTCACGCCGGAACCCACCGCCACGGTTGTCGTCCCGACGGTCGTCACGCTGGTACGAGGGACGGTCGTCGCGCCGGAAGGAGGGCCGGTCGTCACGACGCTCATCAAGCCTCCCCGGTCGCCACCAGCACCGTCCCTGCGACGCGGCTCGCGCTCCGGACGGTCGTCGGGAGAGTTGGTGGGCATGGTCGTGACTCCTGTCTTCGGGTACTGCAGTCATTCTCGCGCAGCCGGCACTCCGCCGCGCAGTGGAGAAAAATCAGGGAAAAACAAAAGGACCCCTGGTCCCAGCATGAACGCTGGGACCAGGGGTCCTGAAGAATTGTTCGGCGGTGTCCTACTCTCCCACAGGGTCCCCCCTGCAGTACCATCGGCGCTGAAAGGCTTAGCTTCCGGGTTCGGAATGTAACCGGGCGTTT